>NZ_FNTZ01000001.1:2917500-3217500 GCF_900105555.1 Pseudomonas coleopterorum | reverse complement strand
AAGGAATTCATCGTGTTCGAACGCAACAAATTGGTCCCTGAATTGATGGTCACTGACCTGGATACCAGCTTGGCGTTCTGGGTGCATTGCCTGGGTTTCGAAGTGGCTTATCAACGTCCAGAGGATGGCTTTGCCTACCTGGATTTGAACGGCGCTCAAATGATGCTCGCGCAGATAGATCCGGACGCCGGCCAATGGCTCACTGCGCCGTTGAGCAAGCCTTTTGGAAGGGGGATCAATCTGCAGATCGATGTCGCCGCTGTCGCGCCGATCATTCATAAGCTTCGCCGAGCGGGATACAGCCTTAACCGCTAATGTGCGGAGACTTTGTATCGGGTTGACCACTGTAAGGTTTGCGTACAGCAGGTACTCGATCATCTGGCCGAGAGATCTGCTGCCAGCGAATTCTTGCTGTATTGAAACAGTTCCAAGAGCGTGCTTCGTAGCCAGCGATTGCCCGGATCCTGATGATAGCGAGCATGCCAGTGCTGTTTGACGGCAAAGGTCTCGATTGGAAAAGGACAGGCATGAACTACCAGCCCATGCGTGCTCGCCAGCGTTTCGCCAATCTGCCGAGGTAGCGTCGCAATTAGATCAGTGCTGTCTATAACCGCACCCAGGCCGAGAAAACCGGGTAGTTCCAGAACGATCTGGCGCTCAATGTTGCTGCGTGTCAGCGCTGCTTCGAGCAGCTTCTGTCCGGTGCCGGCACTGACGAACACATGGCCTTCGCGGACGTAAGTCTTGAGCGGCAACGTCTTCCTGATCCTTGGATGCCTTGGGCTGATCAGGCAAATCCAATCCTGTGGAAATAGCATTTGCTGGTAGATGCCACCGCCGAGCCAAGGTACGAAGCCTACCGCCAGATCCACCTCACCCGTCTCCAGAGCTCGTTCGGTGTTGCCGTCAATGCGAGCAACCTCGAGGCGAATACCGGGGGCATGGCGGCGCAGGTGTTCGAGGATACGCGGCAGCAGGGTTATATGACTGGCGTCGCTCAGGCCCAGGCGAAAGCGCCGCTGTGCACTGGCCGGGTCGAAGCCAATCTCCCAGGCGGTCAGCCGGCGCAGTGATTCAAGTACCTCGCGACACGGGGTGATCAAGGCTTCGGCCTGGGGTGTGGGCGCCATGCCGGTTGGCGTTCGCACGAACAAAGGATCGCCCAACTGCTCACGCAGCTTGCCGAGCCACAGGCTGATGGTCGGCTGACTCTGGCCCAGTTGCTCGGCGGTGCGGGTCACGCTGCGGGTGTCGTATAGCACGTCGAACAGGTGCAGCAATTTGGGTTCAGGCAGGGCGTCTATGGACATCATTATTTAATTTACTGATAGCGCTATTACTTCCATTGTATAGCTTAACAATGGTGGCGTGTTTAAGGTGAGGAAAAAGCAGGAGCGCTTCACCTTGAAAATTTGCATCCTCGGATCCGGTGCGCTGGGCAGCACCTTTGGCGCTGTGCTGAGCGAGGCGGGCCATGAAACCTGGCTGCTTAACCGCGCCGGCGCGCATATTGATGTCATGCGGCACAACGGTCTGGTAGTGATCGAAGACGACGTCGAACGTAGCGTGAGTATTAACGCCACCTCGCGTGCCGAAGAGGTCGGCGCTGTCGACCTGCTCATCGTGCTGGTCAAGTCGTTCGCCACTGCCGCCGCCATCGCCGACGCCACCGCCCTGGTAGGGCCGCAGACTGTGGTGCTATCGCTGCAGAATGGCCTGGGCCATGAAGATCTGCTCACTGAAGCGGTCGGCCATGACAAGGTGATCGCTGGCAAGACTTATGTGGGCGGCGTGCTGCTGGCGCCCGGACGCATCCGCTGCGGTTTGGAAGGCAAGCAGACGTTCATCGGCGAACTCGATGGCCAGGTCAGCGCGCGCGTCAGCCATATCGCCGAGGTTTTCCGCGGTGCGGGTTTGGCCACCACGGTCAGCGAAAACATCCTCGGTACCATGTGGGACAAGCTCTTGGTCAACGTCTCCACCGGCGCGCTGACCGGAATCACCATGCTCACCTACGGCCAGCTCTACAGCGAGCCGCTGATGCGGGAAACCGCCCTGGCCGCGGTGGCAGAAGCCATCGCCGTGGCACAGGCTGCGGGCGCCACCCTCAGCCTCACCGAGCCGGAGCAGGTGTGGAACCTCGCCAGTGCCGGGCTGCCGTCTTCATTCAAGACTTCCATGCTACAGAGCCTGGAAAAGGGCTCGATCACCGAAATCGATTTCATCAACGGCGCCGTGGTGCGGCTCGGTCGGCGCCATGGCATCGCCACGCCCGTCAACGCCACGCTGGTGGCGTGCGTCAAGGGCATCGAACGCGCCATGGCCGATCAACAACAAGAGGAAACCAAGCGATGAGTATCCCCAAAGCCTATCTTGAGCACGTGGCCTTCTGGGTCAGTGATATCCACTGGTACATCGATTTCTTCCACGAGGTGTTCGGCATGACCATGCGCGAGGTGCACGGCACGCTTGAGCAGCCGACCCAGTACTGGACTCTCGGCGGCATGCAGTTCATCAGCCAGCCGGACTTCACCGGCCCGGAAGGGCGTATGGGCCACCTGGGCATGATGTGCGAAGACATGGAAGCGGCGCTGGCCGCCGCCCGGTGTTTCGAGGGGGTGACCGGGATGCCGCAAGGCCACAACTGGCTGCGCCTGCCCGATGGTCTGGCCGTGGAGTTCATCCAGGCCTCGCCGGCCAGTGCGGTGGCCGAAGCCCTGGCGGTGAATGCCCGCGTGGAGGTGTCGGCATGAGTATCGTCGAGAAGTACTGGGACGATGCCCGCGAGGGCGACGAAGCCAGCACCCCCAGCTACACCGTGACCAGAGAACGCATCCGGGCCTACGCCGACCTGACCGGCGACTACACGCCGGTGCACGTTGATGAGGAATTTGCCAACGCCAGTCATTTCGGCGGCCTGGTCGCCCACGGGCTGATGGGGCTGTCTATCGCCGATGGCCTGAAGACCCAGTGCGATTATCGCTTTCTGCCCGGCATGTCGCTGGGCTGGACCTGGGATTTCCTGCTGCCGATCCGCGTCGGCGACGTACTGCATGTGAAGATGCGCGTCGGCTCCATGCGTGCCAGCAAGAGCAAACCGGGCTGGGGCATTGTGGTGCTGCCCTCGGAGTTGATCAACCAGAACGGCGAGGTGGTGCAGCGCGGTGAACACCGCCTGATGGTGCCGCGCCGGGAGGCCAGCCTATGAGCCAGCCACTGCCGCTGAAAGGCATCCGCGTCATCGATTACAGCCATTTTCTCGCCGGCCCTTATGTAGGGCGCTGCCTGGCAGCCCTGGGTGCCGAGGTGATCAAGGTCGAGCGGCCCGGCAGCGGTGACGCCGGCCGACAGCATGCCTTCGTCCTCGACGACCAGCAGAGCGGCTACTTCCTGCAGCTCAACATGGGCAAGCAGGGCGTCAGCGTGAACATGAAGGACCCGCGCGGCAAAGCCTTCATGCAGAAACTCTGCGACAGTGCCGACGTGTTCATCGAGAACTACCGCCCCGGCGCGCTGGACAAGCTGGGCCTGGGTTACAAGGAGCTTGCCGAGCGCAATCCCAAGTTGGTGTATTGCTCGATTTCCGCCTACGGCCACACCGGCCCGGATGCCCATCGTGCCGGCTTCGGGCTGATCGCCGAGGCCAAGAGCGGCATCATGCAGATGGTCGGCACGCCCGGTGAAGCGCCGCCACTGCTGCGCATTTCCCTGGGCGACATGTACACCGGCATCCATGCGGTGGCAGCCATCAACGCCGCCCTGCTGGGGCGTGTGAACAGCGGCAAGGGCCAACATATCGACATGGCGCTCTACGACACCCTGGTGTCGATGCACGAATACGCGGTGCAGTGCTACACCCTGTCCGGCGGGGAAATCCTGCCGCAGCAGACCGGCCATGACATGCCAACTTCCACGCTCTATGGGGTATTCCGCGCCGCCGATGGCGACCTGGTGATCGCCGCCCAGGTCGACGATTCCTGGAAGCGTTTCGCCGCCTTGGTCGAGGCCGATGCCGGCGTGGCCGGGTTCAGCAGCGACACGCGCTTCCATACTCCTGGCGGCCGCAACGAGCATCGTGAAGAGATTCTTGCCATCGTGCGTCGCTGGGTCGGTGCCAATCCGGTCGCTCGCTTGCTGTCGCTGCTCGACGAGGTAGACGTGCCGAGCGCCAAGGTGCAGCGCATTGACGAAGTGGTCAACGACCCGCAGATCCAGGCGCGCGGCATGATCATCGAGCAGCAGCATCCGCGCTACGGCGCCCTTAGATTGCCGAACCTGCCGTTCCGTTTTTCCGACTGCGATACCACGGTCACTCGCGTCGCGCCGGACCTGGGCGAGCATAACGCCGAAGTTGCCGCGCAGCTGGGCTTCAGCCTTGAGGAAATCACTCAGCTACAGGTCGACGGAGTGCTGTACAGCCAAGGAGAAAAAATATGACAGACCAATACGCCGTGATCGGTAACCCCATCGGTCACACCAAGTCACCGGTGATTCACCGGCTGTTCGCGGAGAGCTGCGGGCAGCAGATCGAGTACACCGCCATCGAAGGCTCGACCACCGACTTCGCCGGTGACGTGGCGCGTTTCAAGGCCCAGGGCGGGCGTGGCATGAACATCACCGCGCCGTTCAAGTTGCAGGCCTTCGAGCTGGCCACCCAGCCCAGCCAGCGAGCCCGGCTGGCGCGGGCCGCCAATGCCTTCAAATTCGAGGACGATGCCGTGCTGGCCGATAATTTCGATGGCGTCGGCCTGTTGCGCGATATCGAGCACAACCTCGGCCAACCTCTGGCCGGGCGCCGGGTGCTGCTGCTCGGCGCCGGCGGAGCAGTGCGTGGTGCACTGCTGCCGTTCCTGGCGGCAGGTCCGGATCGCTTGGTATTGGTTAACCGCGACATGGTCAAGGCGCGGGTGCTGGAGAACGAAGTAAATGATCCGCGCCTGCTCTTGAGTACGTACGAAGACCTGGCCGATCAATGGTTCGATCTTGTCATCAACGCCACCTCGGCCAGCCTGACTGGCGCGCTGCCGCCCGTGCCGGCATCAGTATTCACCAACGCAACGCTGGCCTATGAACTGGCCTATGGCAAGGGCCTGACACCGTTTCTGCAGGTGGCAAAGAAGGCCGGCGTTGAGACTCTGGCGGACGGCGTCGGCATGCTGGTCGAGCAGGCGGCCGAGGCCTTCGAGTGGTGGCGCGGCGTGCGCCCGCAAACCGGGGCGGTGATCCAGCGACTCACCGTGCCACTGACGTGAGGGCGCAGACTATGAAAGTACTCATGCTGCACGGCATCAACCACAACATGTTCGGCAAGCGCGATCCGGTGCAGTACGGCACCATCACGCTGGACCAAATTGACGCGCGCCTGAGCGATCTGGCCACGTCCCTGGACGTGGAAATCGAGAGCTTCCAGACCAATTACGAAGGCGCCATGTGCGAGCGCATCCACCAAGCCTACTTGGAGGGCACCAACGCCGTGCTGATCAACGCTGGCGCATGGACCCACTACAGCTACGGCATCCGTGATGCATTGGCGATCCTCACCGTGCCCGTGGTGGAAATCCACATGTCCAATATTCACGCTCGCGAAGCCTTCCGCCACCACTCGGTATTCGCCGACGTGGTGCGTGGGCAAATCAGTGGCTTTGGCGTCGAGAGCTATCTGCTGGGGTTACGCACAGCCGTGACGGCTGCATGCCACGACCGGGGGTGAGGTTTGAGCTCGATTCAGAAGCGCAGGTTTGCCAATGTTCGCTTTTGGCCCAAAGCGCTCCGAGCAACGAGCGCATCACGGCATGCACAACACTACAACTGTCCCCCACATGCCGATCAAGCAATATCGACCTGCACCACCAACGGCCGCACCCACTATCCCGATCGGTCGGTCACCGTCGAACGCCAGCCAAAATGCTGTTCCAGCGGACGACGCTCGCTCTTTCCACTGCTCGTCAGTGTACTGAGCCGCAGTCTGATAGCTCACGCCGAACGCCGCCGGCGTGTCCAAAAGGGTCGCAAGCCGTGTGTGTTTCAACAGCACCCAATCCGCTGTCTCTGTAAGTCGAATATGCACCTCACACCGGCGCCGGGCTTTGCAGCAACGGATACAACGACAACACCAGCAACGCCGCCATGCTCCAGTTGAACAGCCGCAACCAGCGCGGTACTCGCAGCACGTTGCGCAGGACGCTGCCGAAGCCGGCCCAGACGCACACGCTGGGCAGGTTGACCAGTGCGAACACCGCAGCGATGACCATCACGTTATAGACGTAGCCCTGCGCCGGCACATAGGTGGTGATGGCGCCGACCGCCATTACCCAGGCCTTGGGATTGACCCATTGGAAGGCGGCGGCGCCGAGGAAGGTCATTGGCGTGCTGTCTTGGTCTCCTGCTTCGCTCACGCTGCCTGAGGTGGCGATGCACCATGCGAGATAAAGCAGGTAGGCCGCGCCTATCCAGCGCAGGGCGGTGTAGGTCCAGGGCACGGCGGTGAAGATTTCACCCAGGCCCAGTCCGACCGCCAGCACCAGCAGCATGAACCCCAGGCTGATGCCCAGTGCATGGGGAATGGTGCGCAGGAAACCGAAATTCACCCCCGAGGCCAGCAGCATGGTGTTGTTCGGGCCTGGGGTGATGGAGGACACCAGAGCGAAGAGGGCGAAGGCAGGCAGCAGGTCGATGAGCATGTCCGTATGGTCTCTGGGATGTGGTACGGGTGAAAGTAACTGACGGTGCGGCCGTTGATACCGTACAGACATTATTGAATTCACCAGTACACCCAGGCTTTCGGCAGCCTGGCCATGAGGGACTTTCTACGTAAACAAATAACTGTCCATCGCCAACACCCCATACTCCACGCCACCTTCGATCACCCGCGTTTCATACTGCTCACCCGCCGCGCCGACGGCGATGAACAAGGGCAGGAAGTGCTCGTCCGTCGGGTGCGCGCGCTCGGCCGAGGGTGCGTATTGCCGGTAGTCCAGCAGCGACTCCAGATTGCCCGAGGCCAGGGTCTTGGCCGTCCAGGCGGCGAAATCCTTGACGTATTGAGCGCCGTGGGGCGTGGCGCCGCGGAACTCGTAGAGGTTGTGCGTCAGGCTGCCCGAGGCCACGATCAACACGTTCATGTCGCGCAGTGGCTTGAGCGCCAGGCCCAGCTTCCACGCCTCGCGGGTGTCGAGCGACGCCGGCATGGAAACCTGGATCACCGGGATGTCCGCGGCTGGCGCCAGGTAGAGCAGGGGTACCCAGGCGCCATGGTCCAGACCCCGCTCGGCATCCAGGCGGGCGCCCCAGCCGGCGGTCTTGAGCATGTCGACGATCTGCGCTGCCAGAACCGGTGCGCCGGACGCCGGGTATTGAATCTTGTACAGCGCGTCGGGGAAGCCGCCGAAGTCATGGATAGTGGCGGGAGCTGCGCTTGCGGTCACGCCGATCTCGCCACGGGTCATCCAGTGCGGGGACACGATGACGATGGCCTGAGGCCGTGTCAGCTCACGCCCCAACTCGGCCAGGTGCTTGCCTGCAGGGCCAGGTTGGATCGCGAACATGGGAGAGCCATGGGAAACGAACAGTACGGGCGATGGAATGGTCATCGGCGGGCTCCACATCAAGAAGTTGCGGTTTGAGGACTCCAGCTTTCACCAAGCCGGCATTTGACCCAGTACTCGAAGCTGGTGCAGAGCCAGATGCCATAGGCGAGCAGTTCCACGCCTTCCTCGGCGGTGGTTTTGGCCAGGCGCTGGTAACCGTCGCCCATGACCTGATGCCAGAACGAGCCCATGCCGAAGATCCTGGAAAAGATCAATACCGCAAAGCCCGTCGCCAACGCGGCGAACGTCGGGGTGCGCATGAACGCACCCAGCGATTGCAGCGTTTGCCGTCGGTGTGCGGTACGCGCCGCGTTGCCGATGGCCACCGCAGCGATGGCCAGAAAAGGCCACAGCCAGGCGCTATGGCTGATGGTGTCGAACAGGCCGTCCAGCTCGCGGGTCAGCAGGCAGGCGAAGAAGCCTGCAGCGAGAAATTCGAAGCCGCCTTTGCGGCCGGTTCCCGGGGCGGTCCAAAAGAGTAGGGCGCACAGCGCGAGCATCAGTTCCTGGGTGATCTCGGTGAATGACATTTCCAGAATTTCTGTGTGGAACACGGCAATGTCCAGCCACACCATGGCAAAACACAAAACGGCAACCGAACATTTGGCCAGGGCAAACAGGAGCGGGTATTTCAAATCGGGGCGGGCGTACACGTGAAGCTCCAAAGCGGGACGATGTCTATAAGTCGCGCATCTAAGCGTTTGGCAAGGGGAATGTGAAGCGTTGTTTAACGATAGTTAACATCGATGTATTTGATGCGATGGACAGCGCGCCCTGCCACGGCGCGCTGCTTGCCAAGGATCTAGAACGCGGCGGTGTAGATCGCCAGCGCATCGGCTTCGCTGACCTCGCGCGGGTTGTTGACCAGCAGCCGTTGCTGGAGCATCGCGCTGCGGGCCAGTTCCGGCAGGCTTTCGCGGGTCACGCCGGCTTCGCTGAGGCGCAGCGGCAGGCCGGTGGCTTCATGCAGCCTGAGCAATTCGTCGATGAATTGCTGGGCCGCATCGCCCGATCGCAGGCGTTCGCCCAGCACCACAGGGGCAAGTTCGGCGTACAGATTCTGGGCAGCGGAGAGGTTGAAACGCAGCACTTGCTGCAGGACCAGTGCATTGGACAGGCCATGGGGCAGGTGGAAGCTGACGCCCAGCGGGTAGGCCAGTGCGTGCACGGCGGCGACCGGCGCGTTGGCAAACGCCTGCCCGGCCAGGCAGGCGCCCAGCAACATGGCCTGGCGGGCTTCCAGGTCGTGCGGCGTGTTGACGGCGCGTTCGAGGTTAGCCGCCAACAGGCGCAAGGCCTCACGTGCCAGCAGGTCGGAGAGGGGATTCTTGCGGTGTTTGCTGGTGTAGGCCTCGATGGCATGCACCATGGCGTCGATGCCGGTGGCCGCCGTCACCGGGCCGGGCAGGCCGATGGTCAATTGGGCGTCGAGAATTGCCAGGTCCGGCAACAGCTGATTCCCCACCACGCCGGACTTGCCGGTGGCGGTGGTGACGATGGAGATGGGCGTGACTTCCGATCCGGTGCCTGCAGTAGTGGGCACCTGAATCAACGGCAAGCGCGGGCCGGTGGCCTGGTTCACGCCGTAGATGTCGCTCAGGCCCTGTCGCTGTGCGGGGTGCGCCAGGTAGGCGACCAGCTTGGCGGTGTCCATGGAGCTGCCGCCGCCGAAGCCGACGATCAGGTCGGCGTTCATGCGCCGGGCCTGTTCGGTGGCGGCCAGCACCAACGCTTCCGCTGGGTCGGCGAGCACATCGCTGTACACCGCGTATTCGATACCGGCGCTGGCGAAGCCCGGCAGCACGCTGTCGAGCAGGCCGTGCTTGAGGATACCGGCGTCGGTGACCAGCAATACACGCCGGGCGCCGCGGCTGGCGCATTGTTCGGCCAGGCCGGCGGCGCTGCCGGTGGCGCAGATGAGGTGGGCAGTGCTGCTGAAGGTGAATCCTTGCATGGGGTTAACCTCGTATTCTTGTCATGGGGGGGAGCTGTTTTCCGCACCTGGCCGGGGCGGCGGCTGTTCGGGTTCGGTCGGTGGATCGGCATCGATGATCTGCTGGGCGATGGCTTCCATGCTGGTCCGGCGCGTCATGGCTTCGCGTTGCAGGCGCCGGTGGGCATCGTTTTCGCCGAGGCGATGGCGGGCCATCAACAGCGCCTTGGCCATGGAGATCTTCGACACCGCCGGTTGCCGGCTTTGCAGCTTGCGCAGCTCGGCGAGCATGTCGATGCGCGCCCGCCAGGCGGCGCGCGCCATCAGCAACTGGGTCAGCAGACCGAACGGCCGCAACGGCCGTTCGATGACCGCCGCCGGTTGCGTTTCCAGCACCAGTTGCAGCATCGACGGGTTCTCGTAGCCGACCACGGCGATGATCGGCGGCGCCTGTTCGCTCAGGCTTTCCACCAGCGTCTGCGTGTTGCTGCGCTGGCTGAGCTCCACGGCCAGCAGCACCACGTCGACCGCTTCGGGCAACGTCGTGGGCACCGGCCAGCGCTGTTCGACGATGCAGCCGATGCGCTGCAACTGGTCGAGGACGATGCGGGCCTCACCGTCCTGGGGGTGAATCACCAGCACGCGCAGGCCCTTGAGTTCGCGCAGCAGGGACGGCGCGCTGGTCATCTCGGCCTCCGGCAGCTCATGGCTGTGCGTCCATCTGGTAGTCGACCATGTAGGGGCTTGGCGGCACCGCTTCGGCGCTCTCCAGCACCAGTTGGAACTGGCGTCGGTCGTCGAGCCGGGCAATGCGGGGCCACAGCCAGGTGTGCTGCGTCTGCGGGTCGATCTGCACCGTGCCCTGAGGTGCATCGAAGCGAGCGCCGGCCAGGGCTTCGCGCAGGGCCTGCACCGAATCGTCGGCGGCGCGGCGCGCGGCCTGGGCGAACAAGTGCACCTGAAAATAGGCGGCCTCGGCGCCGGCAGTGATGGCGGCCCCTTCGCCGAAGCGCGCGCGATAGCGGCTGACGAACGCCTGGCTGGCGGGCGTCTGCAACGTCGAGAACCAAGGTGCGGCCGAGATGTGGCCTTCGGCTTCTTCGTCGGTCATGGCCTGCACGTCGACCTCGTTGGTGGCCAGGCTGACGATGGGCAGGCATGCAGGATCGAAGCCCGCCTGGCGGTAGGCCCGGTGCAGCGAGGGAATGTCGCTGCCGACGATGGTCGAATAGATGGCGTCGGGTGCGGTCTCGCGCACCCGCTGCATGACTCGCTCGAAGTCCTCCGCCGTGGCATGGAAAGGCAGGTAGATCTCGTCGACGATCTCGCCGCCCGCCTGCTCGAACAGCTCGCGCATGATGCGGTTCGATTCGTAGGGATAGACATACGAACCGCCCACGAACAGCACGCGCCCGCCATAGGTCTGCAGGACGTAGCGGGCGAGCTGCAGCGAATTCTGATTGGGGGCCGAGCCGGTGTAGAAGCAGTACGGCGAGTATTCGAAACCTTCGTAAAGCGTTGGATAGAACAGCAAGCGCCGACGGCTTTCGACCACCGGCAGCACGACCTTGCGCGTGCTCGACATGTGCGTGCCGAACAGCACCTGCACCTGATGGTGGTCGCACAGGTGCAGCGCGCTGTCGCGGTAATCGTTCGGATCGGCGCCGGGGTCGCCGTCGATGGCTGTCACGCGGCGGCCGTCGATCCCGCCGCTGTCGTTGACCTCGGCGATGGCCAGGTGGGTGGCATTGGCCTGCGCGGTTTCCGACGCCGCCGTGAGGCTGGCGCGGGAGAACAGCAGGCCTACCTTGTAATCGTCGCCGTTCATGAACTCAGGCTTTCCCAGTCGATGTGTTGTTCGAAGTGGTGCGCGGCCTGGTAGAGAGTCGCCTCATGGTAGTCGCGGGCGATGAGCATCAGGCCCACCGGCAACCCTGCCGCCAGCCCGCAGGGGATGGACATGGCCGGGTGGCCGGTGACATCGAACGGGGCGGTATTGGCGTTCATTTCCAGGGCGCGGGTGACCCAGGTCGCGGGCGTGACATCGGCGGCCGGCAGTTTCGGCGCCTTGAGTGGCACGGTCGGCATGAGCAGCAGGTCGTAGCGGGCGAACTGCTCGTCGTAGGCGGCGCGCAGCTGGCGCGCGGCGTTCTGTGCCCGGGCGTAGTACTGGCCGCCGAATCGCTGGTGGGCATAGTGGCCTGCCAGCAGGCAGGTCTTCAGGTCATGGGGGAACGCGTCGGCCTGCTGCTGCCAGTCTTGTTGCGCGCGCATCAGGCTCTCCACGTACAAGCCTTTCCAGTTGGAGCCGTAATTGTAGCCGCGCAGCAGCTGCGTGGTGCCTTCCACGGCAATTGGCGTCCAGATGGCATGACCCAGCGCGTGCAGGGGGATGGAAACCTCTTCCACCTGCGCGCCCCATTCGGCGAACAGACCGGCCGCCCGGCGCACCGCGGCGTCGACGTCGGCTTCGGAATTGGCGTGGCCGAAGCCCTCGCGGACCACACCGATGCGCAGCCCCGAAACACCCGCGCCGAGCGCCTGGGTATAGGCCTGCACCGGCATCTGCCGATCCTGGCGCGGATCCAGGCCATCGGCACCGGCGAGCACTTCGAGCAGCAGGGCATTGTCGGCCACCGTGGCGCTCATCACGCCGGCGTGGTCCAGGGTCATTTCGATGGGCATGATGCCGGTGTAGGGCACCAGTCCGTGGGTCGGCTTCATCCCGTAGATGCCGGAATAGGCTGCCGGGATGCGCACCGAACCGCCTTGATCGGTGCCGATGCCCAGATCCACTTCGCCCGCGACGATCAGCGCGGCGCAGCCTGAAGACGATCCTCCAGTGGAGTGGCCCGGATTGCGCGGATTGTGCACCGCGCCGGTGGCGTTGGTATGGCTGCTGCCCGACACGCAGAAAAACTCGCAGTGGGCCTTGCCCAGAATGCTGCCGCCAGCGTCGAGCACGCGCGTGGCCACGGTGGCGTCGACGTCCGGCACGTACCCTTGCAGGGTCGAGGCGCCATTCATCATGGGTACCCCGGCCAGGCAGATGTTGTCCTTGAGGGCGACGCGCTTGCCGCTCAGCTTGCCGCCCGCCGCCCCATGCAGATCGGTGCGCACGTACCAGGCGTTGTAGGGATTCTGCGCAGGCGTCGGCAGGTGCCCGGTGCTTCTGGGGTAGCGTTGCGGGACGCTGGCAGGCTGCAAATGGTCGAGGCGGTCATAGTCCTGCCAGACGGCTTCGAGGATGTCGGCGTATCGCTCGAGTAACGGTGCTTGCAGGTGCAGACCCAGTTGGCGGCCGGTTTCGGCAAGCTCGGCCTGGGTGGGACGTTGAATGGACATGACGATGAATCCTCAGGAATGAAAGCCCATGAAGCGCTCGGCAAGCGCTTCGGCGGTGGTGCTGGCGGGGTCGACTTCATCGACCAACTGGCCGTTCTCGATGATCAGGATGCGATCGGCCAGCGCCGTCAGGAAGTCGATGTCCTGTTCCACCAGAATGATGCCCAGGCCTTGTTCGCGACGCAGGCGTTGCAGGGTTTCGATGATCTCGTCGCAGATGGAGGGCTGGATGCCTTCGGTGGGTTCGTCGAGCAGGATCAGCTTCGGGTTGCCGCACAGGCAGCGCGCCAGGGCCAGCAGTTGTTGTTCGCCGCCCGACAAGGCGCCACCGGGTTGGTCGAGCAGCCGTTGCAGACGTGGAAAATACGCCAGGATCCGCTCGATGGTGGCCGGAGCGTCGGCGAAGTGCTTCACGCAGCCCATGCGCAGGTTTTCGCCGACGGTCAGGAACGGGAAGATCTGCCGGCCCTGGGGCACGTAGCCGATGCCGGCCCGTGCCCGCTGGCTGGCGTCGGCGCGGCTCAGGTCCTGGCCTGCGAACTGCACGCTGCCCGACAGCGCCGGCAGCTCCCCGATAAGCGCGCGCAGCAGGGTGGTCTTGCCCATGCCGTTACGGCCGAGCACGCCGATGCAACTGTCGGTGGCGCCGCGCAGAGCGATGTCGCGCAGCACCGGCACGCGCCCGTAGCCGGAACACAATCCATTGACTTCAAGCATGTTTGATCTCCTGTTTGCCCAGATAGGCTTCGCGCACCAATGGGTTCTGAGTCACCTCGGCAAAGCTGCCTTGGGCCAGCACCGCGCCCTGGTTGAACACGGTGACCGTGCCGGCGATGAGGCGAATGAACTCCATGTCGTGCTCGACCACCACCACCGTGCTGTGCGTGTTGATCTCCTTGATCAGGGCGGCGGTCTTGCGCACTTCCTGGTAGGTCATGCCGGCAGCAGGCTCGTCCAGCAGCACCAGGGTCGGCTTCGAGGCGAGGATCATGCCCAGCTCGACCCATTGCCGTTGACCGTGGGCCAGGTCGCCCACCAGACGGTGGCGGTGTTCGCTCAGGTCGATGCGCTGCAGCGTCTGCTCGGCGGTTTGCCGGGCCTGGGCGGCGCTCTGGTTGCGACTGGCGGCCAGGCGCAGGTTTTCCAGTACATCGAGGCCGTCGAACACACTGGGTGTCTGCGTCTTGATGCCGATGCCCAGGCGCGCGATACGGTGCGGCGGCAGGCCGCTGATGCGCTCGGCCTGGAAGTGGCAACTGCCGTGAGTTGGCTTCAGCTGCCCGCTGAGCAGTTTGAAGAACGTACTTTTACCGGCACCGTTGGGACCGATGAGGCAGCGAAGTTCACCGCGGTGCAGGGTGAAATCCACCGCTTTTACGGCGTGCACGCCGCCGAAACTGACGCCCAGACCTTGGGTTTGCAGAAGCACGCTCATACGGCGCCCTCCTGTGGCACGGCGCTGGTGGAAGCGGGACGACGCTTGAACACGCGCCCGGCCAACGTGCCAAGGCTGGGCAGCAAGCCACGCGGCAGCAGCATGACGAAGGTCAGCAGGATCGCGCCCAGCACCAGGCCGCTGTCCACCGTCTGCTGTTCGCCCAGGCGTGCCATCAGCGCCTGCAGGCCGATGCAGGCCAGGATCGGCCCGAACAAGGTACCGCGACCGCCGACGATGACCCAGATGATGATCTGCGCCGACTGCGCCAGGCCAAACACACCCGGGCTGACGAACGCGCCCCAGTTGGCGTACAGGCACCCGGCCAGGCCGGCGATGCCGCCGCCCAGGCTGAAGACGATCAGCTTGTGCAGGCGCGTGTCATAGCCGAGCAATCCGGCGCGCTGCTCGTTTTCACGGATGGCCACTACCACCTTGCCGAAGCGACTGGCGAGCAGCCCGCGCAGGCCCAGGTAGCAGAGGATCAAGGCGCCGCCGATCACCTGAAACAAGGTTTCGGGCTCCAGCACGCGCTCGGGATCGAACGGCACGTTGAGCGTCGGGATCGCCGGAATGCCGTTGAAACCGCCCAGCAACGCACTGCCGATGTGGTATTCGCTGCCCGAGGTGGAGTTCATCACGTTGAACAGAATCAGCGTCACCGCCAGGGTGATCACGCCCAGGTACACATCGCTGATGCCACCGTAGAACATGAAGTAGCCCATGGCCGCAGCGAACAGGGCGGGCACGGCAATGGCCAGCAACACCGGCCAGGTGCTGTCGCCGATGTTCAGGACACCGACCGCATAGGCATAGGCCCCCAGGCCGAAGAACGCGGCCTGCCCGAAACACAGGATGCCACCAAAGCCCCAGATGAACGCCAGGCTCAGCGCCAGCAGGGCCATGACCAGGTAGATGGTCAGCGAGAGCAGGGTGAACAGGTCCAGCCAATACGGCAGAACGCCGACCAGCACGGCGGCCAGTGCGCAGCCGAGCACCGGCAGCAGATCACGAAATGCGACAGGCATCAGAACGCCCTCCGAAAGAACCGACCGGTGATGCCCTGAGGCAACACGCGGATCAACACGATGGCGGCCAGCAACAGGGCCACCTCACCGAACACCGGGGTGCTGAAGAAGGTCACCACCTGACTGATGACGCCGAACGCACCGGCCGCACTCAGCGTGCCGGTGATCACAGCGCTGCCGCCGCCGATCACGGTGATGAAGGCCTTGGCGATGTAGCTGGCGCCCAGCGTCGGGATCACCCCGGTGAGCGGTGCGAGAACCGCGCCGCCGAGCCCGGCCAGGGCCGCGCCCAAGCCGAAGGTGAGGCTGTAGATGCGTCCCGGGTTGGCACCCAGGGCGGCGGCCATCCTGGCGTTCTGCATGGTCGCCCGGGCGCACAGGCCGAACTGGGTGAAGCGCAGCAGCGCCCACATCCCCAGCAATACCGCCACGGCCACGGCGATGACGAACAGCCCGTAGCCACTGGTTTGATAGGCACCCAGGGTGATACCCGGCAACGGTGAGCTGATGCCCACGGTGGTGTTGCCGAACAGCATGGTCGCCGTGCCCGTCAACGCCAGGCTCAAACCCCAGGTCGCCAGCATGGTGTCGATCATGCGGCCGTACAGGTGGCGTATCAGCAAGCGCTCGACCAGCATGCCGAACACGCCCACCGTCAGCGGCGCCAGCACCAGGATCGAGATCCAGATCGGCACATGCAGATGGTGAGTTGCCAGGACGGCGACGTAACCGCCGAGCATCATGAACTCGCCATGCGCCAGGTTGATGATCTTCATCATGCCGAACACCACCGCCAGACCGATGCTGAGCAGCACCAGCGTGGCGATGGCGCCGACGATCTGCAGGGAAAAAATCGCGGCCCAATCCATGTCCGTCTCCTTACAGCGCGATGCTGTATTGCTTGGCATCGCGCGGGTTCTTGACCAGGTCGCAGACCGCGGCGGTGTCCGAAGGGGCCTGCTGGGCGAAGCTTTGCACCACCTCCAGGCGGCGATCGCGCACCTCGGCGATGTGCACGTCCAGAATGCAATGGTGGGTGGCCGGGTCGATGCTGACCTTGCCGCTGGGCAGGTCCAGGCTGATGCCTTTCTCCAGCGCCTCGATGACCGCCATGCGCTCGATCGAACCGGCCTGGCGAACGCCCTCGGCCCACAGCATCATGCCCTGATACGCGCCCATCGCCAGTTCGGTGATGTACGGATAGTCGGCGCCGAAGCGGGTGTGGAAGCGTTCGACGAACGCGGTGTTGAGTGGGGTCTGCAGTTCCTGCACATAGTTCTGGCAGATCAGGATGCCGTTGCACTCTTCGGGCGAGAGCACGATGTGCTCGTTGCCGCCAGCAAAGGTGGTCGAAGCGATCGGCAGCTTGCCGGTCATGCCGGCGGCCTTCCACTGTCGGTAGAACGACATGTGAGCACCGCCGACCAGAGCCGACCAGACGAAGTCCGGCTTGGCTTCCTGGATCTTCGAGATGGTGGCGCCGAAGTTGGTCACGTCCAGCGGGAAGAACTCGATCCCCACGCTCGACCCACCAGCCTGCTCGACGTACTTCTTCACCCAGGCGGTGACGATCTGCCCGTAGTTGTAGTCCGCCGCGACGATGTAGACCTTCTTGCCCCACTTCTGGGTCACGTGGGACACCAGCTTCTCCACGGTCTGGCCTGGGGTCACGCCGGTGCCGAAGAAGTTGCGATCGCACACGCCGCCTTCGTACTGGTTGTCGTAGAAGTACAGCGTCTTGTAGCGGTCCAGCACCGGACGCACCACTTCACGGGACGCGGAGGTGATGCCCGCATGCACCACCGCCACACGATCCTTGAGCGCCGCCTGCTGCGCGTACTGGGCGTACAGCTGCATGTTGGACTGGGTGTCGTACTTGATCAGGCTCAGCGGCCGGCCGAGCAGGCCGCCCTGGGCGTTCAGCTCTTCGGTGGCGAACGTCAAAGCATCCACGATCGGCTTGCCATAGATGTCCAGGCCGCCCGAACTGTCGTACAGCGAGGCGATCTTGATCGCGTCGTCGGCGGCGAAGGCCGACAGGCTCTTGAAGCTCAACGCCGACAATGCGGCAGCGGAAATGGCGGACGAACGCAGGAAGGTACGACGATTGATAGCCATGCTCAGTGCTCCTGAAACCAACCCCGTCATGCCATCGCCAGCCGGATCGCGGACAGCCGAACGGGCCGCCGTGCAAACCGGAAAAGGAGAGGAGTGGGGCTGGATGAAATGCAGGCGAGGGAAGGTGGGGCCTGATTTCACGTGACCGACGACGCTGTCGGCTGAACGGGTGTCGAGCGTTTCGCTTGTGAACCGCGGCCGCATCGTTGGGGCCGGGTCACCCAGAGCGTGGGGGCGCTGGGGGAAACTGGTGTCACGTGGGGAGTGACCCGATACGCAGAGCAAGTATCAGGCCATTGCAGGTAAACCATTGTTCAGGCTTGAAATTTACTCTGGCAAGCGGCAAGTGCAATAACCAGCCGTGCACTCAGTTGGGAACCCTGCACTCAAAACGTGCAGGGCAGCCTACCCAAGTAACACGAACGTGTTGGGCCGATCAGCTCAAGCGCAATACGCTCTCGACAGGCTCACCGCTCTGCAGACGCTGCAAAAGGGCAGGTTCCGCAGCATCGCTGGCCAAAGCAATGTCGATGACCGCCGTCAATGCCGAAGCAGTGGTGATCAGCAGGCCATTGTCATCCCCCAGTACCCAGTCGCCTGGGCTGACCCTGACGCCTCCACACTGCACGGTCACGTTCTGCGCACTGGTGGGATCGCTTTGCAACTTGGTGGTCAAGAGGCTGGTACCGCGGGCGAAGACAGGCAGGCCGGCGGTGCGCAGCTCATTGATATCGGTGACCACGCCGTCGACGATGAGACCCCGAGCACCTTTTGCCATGGCGGCGCAGCAGGTGACACTGCCGACGCAGGCGTGGTGGTGGTCGCCTTGCATATCGATGATCAGTACCTCACCGGGTTGCAGGTCGACCAGGGCCTGATTCACTGCCAGGGCATCGGCGTTCGCGACCTTGAGGGTGCGCGCCCGGCCGACCACTTTGACGCCGCTCAGCTGCGAGGTGATGGCGTAGCTGACAAAGCCTTCTTCAAGAAAATGCCCCAAGGTCGCAAAGCTCACCTGCTGCAGTTTTGCTTCGAGTTGCTGTTCATCACTCATGCCGTTGCCTCTTTGTCGATCAGTTCGGCGACGCAGTCGATTTCCAGCGCCACTCCCCACAGCGACACGCACACGGTGGTGCGCGCTGGTGGCGCATGGCCCAGCACCTTGGTGTAGACCCGGTTGAAGGGTTCCAGCTGCGCCGGATCGGTCAAGTACCCGTTCACCTTCACTACATGCTCGAAGTCCGAACCTGCGGCGATCAATATCGCTTCGAGGTTGCGCAGGGTCTGGCGAACCTGATCCTCGAAGTCGGCAGGTTGTAAATCGAAATCGTCACGAGCGGGAATCTGCCCGGCGGTGAACACCAGGTTGCCGCTGATCACCGCTTGCGAGTACGGGCCGACCGGACCGATCGTGCCTGGGGCGGCAGTTATGCGCTTCATGTCATACCTCGTTCGAGCACGGGTTGGAAAAGAATTGCCTGGCCACCTGCACGGGGCCAGACATTGGCTTAGGTGGACTTGGGTCCAGCGGTGGTCAGGTCGCGTTTGAAGGTTTCGGTCAACAGCAACAAGGCGATCAGCGACAGCAACGCGGACCCGATCAGGTACCAGGCCACCGACGAGCCCTTGCCGGTCCAGTTCAGCAGCGCCGTAGTGACCATGGGCGTTGCCGCACTGCCCAGCAGGCCAGACAGCATGTAGGCCACCGACAGCCCGGAATAACGCACCTTGGTGCCGAACAGTTCGGCCAGGAACGTGGCGATGGGGCCATAGTTGGCGGCGAACGCCGTCATCAGCAGCATGTAGCCGAGGAACACCAGCGGCAGCTCGCGCGTGTCCATCAACCAGAACATCGGGAATGCCACCAAGGCTTCGGCAACGATGCCGCCGATGATCACCGGTTTGCGGCCCCAGCGGTCGGACAGCGCGCCGAAAGCCGGCAGCAGGAAGATGCACAGGGCGCAGGAGGCCAGTACCACGCTGAGCATCACAGGTCGGGTGAAGCCCAGGGTCTGGGTGCCGTAGGTGAGGCCGAACGCGACGATGATGTTGAACGACGAACCGGTGGACATCGTGGCGATACCACCCAGCAGCACCTGTTTCCAGTACTTGCGGCAGATTTCCGCCAGCGGCACCTTGACCTCTTGGTCGCGCTCCTGGGCCTGGTTGAAGGCAGGCGTTTCGGTGATGTTCAGTCGGATGTACAGGCCCACGGCGATCAGCAGCACACTGCCCAGGAAGGGAATCCGCCAGCCCCAGGCCAGCAGGTCTTCGGTAGACAGTGAACTGGCGATCGCCAGAAATGCCAGGTTGGCGATCATGGTGCCGGCCGGTACACCGATCTGGACCCACGAACCGTACAGGCCGCGTTGATGGGCCGGGGCATGCTCGACCGCCATCAACACCGCACCGCCCCATTCGCCGCCCAGCGCCAGGCCTTGGATGATGCGCAACGTCAACAACAGTATCGGCGCCCATATGCCGATGGTGGCGTAATCGGGCAGCAGACCGATGGCGAAGGTCGCAGCGCCCATGACCAGCAGCGAGATCAGCAGCATCGATTTACGCCCCAGTCGGTCGCCGAAATGGCCGAATAGCGCTGCCCCGACGATACGTGCGCCGTATGCCGAGGCAAAGGTGCCGAAGGCCAGCAATGTGCCGACCAGCGCGTCGAACGCGGGAAAGAAGATCTTGTTGAACACCAGCGCCGATGCGGTCGCGAAGACGAACAGGTCGTACCATTCGACGGTGGTGCCGATGACGCTGGCAACAGCGACCTTTCTCATGTTGACCGGGGCTTGCGGTGTAGCCAGGTAGTCGGGTGCGCACGCAGAACTGTTCATGCCTGTCTCCAAAATGAGCCGTTGCACAACGGAATGTGTTTAGGGCGGCAGATAGCGAGTGATGCGGCGCCCGCGTCCGGGCGCTTTATGGGTGAAGCTTGTTATAGAAACGGAGGCTCGACGGACTCTCGTCGCACGGCCGCCACCGAGGCGGCACCTGCAGTGTTCTCAGCGTTGTGTACGTTCGGTCACGGCATTGAGCAGCACATTGCAGCCCTTGCGCGCATCCTGCGGGTCTATGGCTTCGGCTTCGTTGTGGCTCAGCCCGCCCATGCAGGGAATGAACACCATGGTGGTGGGGCAATGTCGCGCGAGCAGGATGGCGTCGTGGCCTGCGCCGCTGACGATGTCTTGATGGGGGTAGTCCAACGCATGCACCGCACGCCGCACGGCCTCGACACAGTCGCCGTCGAAAGGGGTAGCGGGGCTGAGCCAGTGGCGCTCGATGCTCAGCGCCAGGCCGCGCGCATCGGCGACCTGCTGGAAGCGTTCGTGGACCTGCCGTTCCATGAGGTCAATCTGCTCATCCTGGTGATGGCGCAGGTCGACGGTGAACGTCACGCTGCCTGCGATCGTGTTGCGCGATGACTTGGCGATGTTCACTTGGCCGATCGTCACCAAGCCCTGTGGATTGAACTGCGCAACCAGCGCTTCGAGTTGCCCGGCCATTTCGGCAACACCGAACAAGGCGTCCTTGCGCAATGCCATGGGTGTCGTGCCGGCATGGGCACTCTGGCCCTGCACCTGCACATCGAGCCAGCAGATGGCTTGCCCGCCCGTGACCACGCCGACCGGCAGCCCGTTGTCTTCCAGAATCGGGCCTTGCTCGATATGAGCTTCGAAGTAGGCATCGAAAGGGCGCTGGAACGGCGCATCGCCGCCATGACCGATGCTCTCAAGTGCTTGGCGCACGCTGACACCCTCGCTGTCGCAGGCGTTCAGCGCGGCGTCCAGCGCCAGGCTGCCGGTGAACACGGCAGAGCCGAACATGGCGGGCGTGAAGCGTGCGCCTTCTTCGTTGGTCCATACGGCGATCTCGATCGGGCGCTTGTTGCGGACCCCCGCATCGGCAAGGCTGCGCACTACTTCCAGGCCACAGAGGACACCATAGATACCGTCGAACCGCCCACCCTTGGGCTGAGTGTCGAGATGACTGCCCATGACGACCGGCGGTAGCTGGTCATTCAAGCCGGGAAGCCGGGCGAACAGGTTGCCGATGGCATCGAAGGTGATGCTCATGCCGGCTTCGCGGCACCAGCCGATGAACAACTCGCGGCCCGCCCGGTCTTCCTCCGACAGGGCCAGCCGACAGTTGCCGCCCTTGTCCGTGGCGCCTACCTTGGCCATGTCCATCAGACTCTGCCATAGCCGTTCGCCGTTGCATTTCAATACGTTCATGGAATCTCTCTTTTGGCTCTGTTCATCCGGGCCGGTTTCTACAGACCGGTTTCAACAGGTGGGTCACACCAGGTAGGTGCTCAGTAGCCCAGCGATGGGTCGACCCGATGGTTCAGGACTTCACCGGCGAGCAGCCGGCGGGTGTTTTCGGCGACCTGACGCACGATGCAGGGATGGGAGGCGGCCGATGCCATGTGCGGCGTGACCACCACCCCAGGCATCTGCCACAGGGAATGATCGCTGGGCAATGGTTCTTGCTCGAACACATCCAACACTGCCCCGCGCAGTTGACCGGTGGCCAGCGCTGTTTGCAGATCGTCGATCACCAGGTGCTGGCCGCGTCCGCCGTTGACCACTGCAGCGCCGCGGGCCAGGCGCGCGAAAGTGTCCCGATCGAGAATGCCGTGGGTGGCATCGGTCAACGGCAGCAGATTGACCAGCAGATCCAGGCCTTGAAGAAAGTCGTCGAACTGCTCGGGTCCGTGATGACAGGCGATTCCGGCCAACTGCCGTTCACTGCGTGCCCAGCCACGCACGGCATAGCCTGCGCCGGCCAGGTCTGCGGCAATCGCAGCGCCCAGTGAGCCCAGACCCATGACGCCGACCTTGAACTGCCCAGCCGTGCGTTGAGGGTGACGGAGCCACTGACCTTGCCTTTGCTGGTGGATGGCCCGATCGAAGTCGCGGTGATAGTGCAGCACTGTCCAGCGCACGTACTCGATCATGCCACGGCGATGGTCGGGGTCGACGACTCGGCACACTGGCAGGTCCGCAGCGCTGGGGTCGGTGCGTAGGTGATCGACACCGGCGGCCACCGAATGCACCAGGCGCAAGTCGGGCAAGCGCCCCAGACTGCCGGCCGGTGGGTACCAGCAAGCGGCGACGATCGCCTGCTCTGCGGCAGGATCATCGGCAAGCACCGTCCGCAACTCGGGCGCGTGCTCGGCAAACGCCTGCTGCAACTGCACCAGCAAGCCGGGGTCCTTGCTCAGCAGCACGACAGTGGTCATGAGCAGTAGACCTCGCGCTGGTCTTCGATCAGGGTCAGGGCCGCCAGCCAGCCGAGGTGGGTAATCTCGTCGGCTTCGTCGCGCGCGAACTGTGCGGCTGTGAGCCGGCATACCTCTTCGCTGGGATACACCAGCTTGGTGTTACCAGAGAGGGCTTGAATCTGCGCCTGGCAGGCGCGTTCCAGAAAGTGGATTTCCTGGAACGCGTGACCAACGCTGATGCCGGCGGCCAGCAGACCGTGATTGCGCAGGATCATCGCCTTGTGCGGGCCCAGGTCTGCCACCAGACGCTCACGTTCGGTCAGTGACAGCGCGATGCCTTCGTAGGTGTGATAGGCCAGGTTGCCGTAGTAGCGCAGTGCGTGCTGGCTGATCGGCAACAGCCCATGCTCCTGCGCGGCAACGGCCATGCCGGCGGCAGTATGGGTGTGGATCACACAGTTCAGATCGGGACGGGCCATGTGGATGGCCGAGTGGATCACGAAGCCGGCCGCGTTGACTCGGCTGATCGACGGATCCGCGTTGATGACAGTGCCGTGTTGATCGATACGCACCAGATCACTGGCTTTCATGTGTTCGAAGATCACACCGTAGCGGTTGATCAGAAAGTGGTGCTCCGGACCTGGGATGCGCAGGGTGATGTGGGTATCGATCAGGTCGGTCATGCGAAAGTGCGCGACCAGTCTATAAAGGGCTGCCAATTCGCAACGTGCCTGCCACTCTACAGGGTCGATGTCGTCGAGCTTTTGCATGTGAGTTCCTTGTCAGGTCCCGGATTGTGGCGCTGGCTGGTTTTATCCCTTAACCTGAATGTTTAATCAATTTGCTAATACTTAATCTGATTATTAGCCAGGTTACTGATGGTGGGCGATGAACAATGTGCATCCCGAGGACAGTCCCAAGCACTGGCATACTCGGCGTTTATTGAGCGATCGGCTCGACTGGAATCTGCTGCGAGCCTTTCTGGTCATCGGCCAGGAAAAAAGCATCAGCCGCGCGGCCGCCCGGTTGTTCCTCACCCAATCTGCGGTGAGCCAGTCGCTCAAACGCCTGGAAGAACAGCTGGAGTGTCCATTGATCCTGCGGCGTGGGCCACGCTTCGATCTGTCACCGGCCGGCGAAGAAGTGCTGCGGATCGCCGAGGAGATCTACGGCAACGTTGCGCGCTTGTCAGCGACGCTCAAGAGCCCCGAGGACGATGTGGTCGGCAAGGTCCGTATTCTGACCATCAGCAAGGTGCAGTCGGCGTTGTACGATGATTTTCTGGTGCAGTTCCATCGTGACCATCCCAGAGTGGAACTGGAGGTCGAAGTGATGGGCAGTTCCGACATTCAGAGCGCGCTGAGCCAGCGCACGGCCACCGTGGGGTTGGGCTTGTGCCGGTTTCCGCAAGCCAAGCTGGAGCGTCGACGACTACTGCGCCAACGCTATGCGTTTTTCTGCGGCAAGCGCCATCGCCTGTTCGGTCAGCGCAAGCTGCCCCTCGAAGCGTTGCAGAGCGAGAATTTCGTCAGTTTCACCAGCGATCAGGTGGGCGGCAATCTCTCGCCGCTGACCATGTTCCGCGACCAGCAGGGGTTTACCGGCAAGATCGTCGCCTCGTCCTCCAGCTTCGAGGAGATCCGCCGGCTGATCATCGCCGGCTACGGCGTGGGCTGCCTACCCGAACATCTGGTGGACATCGACCTGCACAACGGATTGATCTGGCGGCTGCCGCCCGCCGAAGGCGTGGTCGATGTCGACGTGTTCCTGATGTGGAACCGCGACCAGCGCATGAGTCGCGCCGAAACCGTATTCCTGCAAGCCTTCGAGCAGGCGATCGAAGGCTTGCAGGTGGACTCGGTCTGAGGATCAGGCCGGCTCGGCCATGCAGCGCACCAGGCCATCGGTGAACACCGTTTCCGCCCGTGTCCTGCGCTGGTCGCGGTTCCACAGCAGGTGGATATCGACATCGGCCACGCCTTCATAGGGCGGCAGTTGCCACAGCAGGCCATTGCCGACATCCTCGGCCACCACATGCTCGGGCAGGCAACCCAGGCCCATGCCGGCGATGACCAGACGACGAATTTCTTCGAGGCTGGGCGATGAGGCGACGATTCTGCCGCTGAACCCCTGTTGGTCGCGGAAGATCGTCAGTGGCGAGAGCATGCCGCCAATCTGGTCACTGGTGAAACTGACGAAGTTCTCCGCCTGCAACTGCTCCAGCGTCAGCCCGGCCTGGCCGTACAACGGGTGGTGTTGGCCGCAATAGAACATGTAGCGCTGACGCTGAAAAAGGCGTTGTTCGAGCCGTGGCTGCATTCGGCGGTTGAGACTGACACCCAAGCTGGCGGTCTTTTCCAACAGCGCGCTGACGATGTCGGAACTGCGCATCACGTCGATCTCGAAATCGACCCTGGGATGCCGACGGTGGAACGTGGCCAGGTACTGGTCGAAGCGGGTGTTGACGATGCGGCTGACCATCAGTATCCGCACCTTGCCCACTACATCATCGCCCGGCTGCTCCAGGGTCTGACTCATCTGCGAAACCTGGCCATACATCTCGCCGGCGGTGGCGAAGATCTTGTGCCCGGCTTCGGTCAGGTCAAAGCGCGGTCCCCGGCGAGCGATGAGCTGATAGCCCAACTGCTCTTCGAGGCGCTTCAATGCCTGGCTGACCGCCGGTTGAGTCAAGTGCAGGCGTGCGGCAGCGCGGCTGATACTCAGCTCCTGGCCGATCACCCTGAAGGTACGCAGCAGGTTCCAGTCCAGACGATCGTTGAGCAGGGGGAGTTCGCGGCGACCTTCTTCCATCGTTCGTCCAATTATCACTCGGATTTATAATATGCATAATAAATAGAACATTGACTAATCATAGCCCTGCGCCGAAAAATCATTTCCAGCAAGCGCCGTCAGAGCGCAGCGACCTCGTTTATCTCCTGCCAAAACAACAACCTCTACGGGAGTCTCAATTCCATGAACCGTCCTGCTCAAGCGCAGCCAAAACGGGCCGCCGCCGCTGCGTTCATCGGCACCATGATCGAGTGGTACGACTTTTACATCTACGCCACGGCCGCCGCGCTTGTGTTCGGCCAGTTGTTCTTTCCTTCCACGGATGCCCTGTTCAGCACCATGGCGGCCTTCGGGACCTTTGCGGTGGGCTTCTTTGCGCGACCGCTGGGGGGCATCATCTTCGGCCATGTCGGTGACCGGATCGGGCGCAAGAAGTCGCTGGTCATTACCCTGTTGATGATGGGCGTGGTCACCGTCTGCATCGGCCTGCTACCGACCTACGCACAGATCGGCGTTGCGGCGCCGGTACTGTTGATCCTGCTGCGGATCGTCCAGGGTATCGCCGTGGGCGGCGAGTGGGGCGGAGCAGTGCTGATGGCCGGCGAGCACGCTCCCAAGGGGCGACGGAATTTCTTTGCCTCGTTCGCCCAGTTGGGCAGCCCGGCGGGCCTGATCCTGTCATTGCTGGCATTCAGCGCGGTGACCCGGCTACCCGAAGCCGACCTGATGAGCTGGGGGTGGCGGCTGCCGTTCCTGGCCAGTTCACTGCTGTTGATCGTAGGCTTGATGATTCGTCTGGGCGTCAACGAGTCGCCCGAGTTTCTCGACGACAAGGCCAAGGCCGAACACGCTCGCAGTGTACCAGGCCACACCGAGCAGGCACCGGTGGTGGAGGTCCTGAAAACAGCATGGCGACCGCTGTTGTTGTGCATCGGCGCCAACACCTTGGGCATTGCCGGGGTGTACTTCACCAACACCTTCATGATCGCCTACACAACCCAGCAATTGAGCTTGCCGCGTTCGCTCATTCTGGAGTGCCTGTTCGTGGTTTCGGTCATCCAATTCTGTATTCAGCCGGCGGCGGCGTGGATCGCCGAAAAAATCGGTGCCACACGGTTTCTGGCGCTGGTGGCGACCCTTGCGATGGCCTCGCCGTACCCGATGTTCGTATTGGTGAGCAGTGGCGAGCCCGGCAAGATCATCCTGGGGATTGCCCTGGCGGTGATCTGCATGGCGTCGTTCTACGCCGTGATTGCCGGTTTCGTCAGCGGCATGTTCGCCACCCGCGTGCGCTACACCGCCATTTCCCTGGCCTATCAAGTGTGCGGCGCGGTTGCGGGCGGCCTTACTCCCTTGATCGGTACCTGGCTGGCTCATACCTATGCCGGTCAGTGGTGGCCGATGGCAGCGTTCTACACCTTGATCGCAGGCACCTCGCTGGTATGCGTCCTGGCGCTGGCGCGCCGTCACGCCGCCGCTCACGACCTTGAAATGGCCGGTGTCACGCAACCGCGCTGAGCCCATCACTTTTTCGGAGAACCCGTCATGCGCAGTTTCTTTCACCCAGAACAACTGCTTCATCACCCGCGCAGCTATTACTCCCGAGGTCAGATGCGCACGCCGCAGGAAATCCCCGAGCGTGCCTTGAACCTGGTGAAGGCCGCCGAGTCGCTGGGCTTTGCCATCGAACAGCCTGGCGACTCCGGTATGCAACCCTTGCTGGCCGTGCACAGTTCCGCGTACCTGGTATTCCTGCAGGAGGCGCACCAGCATTGGAAAGAGGTGCCTGAGGACTGGGGCGATGAAGTCATGTCGAACATCTTCGTTCGCGAGCCCAATGCCCTGCGCGGCATCCTCGCGCAAGCGGGGCGCTACCTGGCTGATGGCAGTTGCCCGGTTGGCGAGCATACCTGGCACGCAGCCTACTGGTCAGCGCAGTGTGCCGTGGCTGCTGCTCAGGCCGTACTCGACGGAGAACCCGCCGCCTATGCGCTGTGCCGTCCACCCGGGCACCATGCGCGCGCCGAGGCCGCCGGTGGCTTCTGCTACGTGAACAGCGCCGCCGTGGCAGCCCAGGCGCTGCTTGCCCGTTATGCCAAGGTCGCCGTGTTGGACAGTGACATGCACCATGGGCAGGGCATTCAGGAAATCTTCTACGAGCGCAATGACGTGCTCTACGTATCGATCCATGGCGACCCGACCAACTTCTACCCCGGTGTTGCGGGTTTCGACGATGAGCGCGGCGCCGGGCCGGGCGAGGGATTCAACTTGAATCTGCCAATGCCCCATGGCTCGACCGAGTCGGTGTTCATGGACAAGCTGGAGCTGGCACTCGACGCGGTGACCACGTTTGGCGCCGACGTGCTGGTGCTGTCGCTGGGCTTCGACATCTATGAACTGGATCCGCAAAGCAAGGTGGCAGTGACCACCGCAGGCTTCGCTCGATTGGGCGAGCGGGTGCGCAGCCTCGGTCTGCCGTGCGTGATCGTTCAGGAGGGTGGCTACCACCTGGAATCACTCGAGGACAATGCACGCGCCTTTTTTGTCGGGCCTCAGGTCTGGCAGCTCGATGGTGGCGGCGACTGAGCCGTTTATCCGCTGAAGATTGCTGCACCCCATGCAGGTATATACTGCAATTCCACCGTCTTGTAGAACCCCGAGCGAGTTTCCATACTCACTCGCACTACTGACCGACTGGAGAACGACATGGCCGCAGTGATCCGTTTCAATCAACCGGGCGAACCTTCCGTGCTGTGGGAGGACACTGTGGCCGAGCAGGCGCCGGGGGAGGGGCAGGTGTGGCTGCAGCAGGCGGCCATTGGCGTGAATTATCTCGACGTCACCCAGCGCAACGGTGCGGTCAAGGTGCCGCTACCGTCCGGCCTCGGCCTGGAAGGTGCCGGTACCGTGGTGTCGGTGGGGGCAGGGGTCACCAATGTACAGCCAGGTGACCGCGTGGCCTATGCCACAGGCCCGCTGGGCGGCTATGCGGCGCAGCGGCTCTATCCTGCGGAACGTCTGGTGAAGCTGCCCGCTGACGTCAGCTTCCAGCAGGCGGCGGCGGCGCTGTTCAAGGGCATCACCGCGCAATACCTGCTCAAATCCACCTATCCGGTGGGCCCCGAAACGACGATGCTGCTGTACGGCGTCGCCGGTGGCCTGGGGCAGATCATGGGCCAGTGGGCCAAGCACCTGGGCGCGTACGTCATCGGTGTGGTGTCCAAGCCCGAAAGTATCGAGCGGGCCAAGGCCGTGGGCTGCGACGAGGTGCTGGTGTTCGATGCGGCCACGCTGGCTGCGGATGTGGCGAAGTTGACCCAGGGGCGCAAGGTGGACGTAGTCTACGACCCGATCGGACGGATCTCCTTCGAGGCGTCCCTGGACAGCCTGCGACCGCGGGGCCTGATGGTGTCGTTCGGGGCGTCCTCGGGCGCTCCGGCGGCGGTCGAGCTGTCCACCCTCAATGGCAAGGGCTCGCTGTTCCTGACCCGGCCGTCGATCGTGGCTCATACCGCATCCGCCGCCGAGTATCAGGAGCGCGCCGCCGACGTGCTGGCAGCGGTCGAGGCGGGGATCATCACGCCGCGGATCTGGAAGACCTATCCGCTGGCCGAAGCAGCGCGTGCCCATGAGGCACTCGAGTCGGGGCAGTCGGGCGGGGCGATCGTTCTGACGCCATGACCCCGGACCTGCTCGACAGTCAGCACAGCGACGAGATCGCCGCCTTCCTGGCCGTCGCCAGCCAGGGCTCGTTCGTCGCCGCCGGTCGCTTGCTGCAGCGTCATCCCACGGTGATTTCCAAACGCCTGGCCGCCATGGAAAAGCGGCTGGGCGTGCGACTCATGGAGCGCTCGACCCGCCAGGTGCGCATTACCGACGTCGGCGCGAAGCTGGAACAGCGCCTGCGCTCGGCGCTGTCCCAGATCGCCGAAGCCGAGCAGCAGGCCACCTCGGGCGTCACGCAGGTGCGCGGCGTCCTGCGCCTGGCGCTGCCGGCTGCCATGGGGCGCCTGTGGATAGCGCCGCTGTTGCCCGAATTTCTAAGCGCGCACCCTGGTGTTTCGATCATTGCCGACTACAGCGAACACGTCGTCGACATCATCGAGCAGGGCTATGACCTGGCCCTGCGCATCGGCGAGCTGGACGACAGCCGGCTGATCGCCAACAAGCTCTGCGACCATCGCCGCATACTCTGCGCGGCTCCCGCCTACATCGAACGGTTCGGCATGCCGCTCAGCCCCAGCGACCTTGTCCGGCACAACTGCCTGCGCTTCAGCGGGCTGGCGTCGTTTCCCGAGTGGCGGCTGCACCATGCGCAGCGGCAGGAGAGCGTGACGACCCAGGGCACCCTGACCTCCAATGACAGCGAAACCTTGCTCAGCGCCGCGTTGGCGGGCGTGGGCATTCTCGGCGCCGGCGAGTGGCTGATGAGCCGTGAGTTGGCGTCAGGCGAGCTGGTTCAGGTGCTGCCCGACTGGCGACTGGATTCAGTGGGTGGGGTCTACCTGATACGGCCGTCCTCGAAATTCCCGGCGGCCACCGTTCTGGCGTTCAAGGTGTGGATCGAATCCAGGTTTGCCAATGGGCCGCTCTGGGCGTTGTGAACGGTCCCTGGTGGACCGTTTGGCACGCAAAGCGGAACCACGTCACAGTAGTGTCACTGTGATATTAAAGTCTCTGACGACTCGACCGATACCCCCAATACAAGCGAACACATGAGGGCCAAAAGCCTTCATCGCAGTCGTTTGTTCGCAACAAGTGATGGCACAATGCCATCATCGGTTATTGCGTCCCTTAATCCAGGGCGTCATGGCCTTGCTTGGTTCGACATGCCCCGTGCAGCTCTTGAGCTTCACGATCATGCCGACCGACACCCGATCATGCTGTCAGTCACGATCCGACAGGATCGCCAGGGAACAATGGCGGCCTGGATTTCCACGTAGCGCTACAGGCCTGCGTTGGCATCCAGGGTCTTTACAAACACTCGCGCAAGCGAACCTATTCTCATCCAGAGGGGTGAGAACCACGCAAGCAAGGTTGCTTTTATAATCCCAGAAATGGGATTGCTCCATTGGAACACAATGAATCGATCTATCTGCCTGACCCTCGGCCTGCTTCTTTCCGGCTGTAATGGCATCCCGACTCCCTTTGTAAGCGATGCTGCCTACAAAGACGCTTTCATGGTCACCTCCAGTCTTCCCGCCCCTCTTCTGTATCAAGCCTCGGCCGTGCAATGGAACGAGGACTATGCAGTTTCCGCCAAACACACGCCTTATCTGAGTGATGTCGCGTACCGCGGTCGCGGCGACGTGGTCTTCATCAAGCGCAAAGCCACTTCGGCGCCGCACTGGCGTCAGGCAACAGTTGGCGAAAGCGTCACCGCTGTGGGTTTCAGCCCTTTGCTGATGCCCGTCAAAGGCAGTGGTCAGGTGAAGGAAGGCAAGCTGCTGCTCCAGAACCTCAATGATGGCGTGCTCTATTCCATCCATGATGGTCCCAGCGCCGTAGGCATGTCCGGCGGGCCGGTGTATGGCAAAGACGGCTCCGTGGTCGGTATGACAGTGGCGTTCGTGCCCACGCACTACACCCAAAACCTGACCAACAGCGACCTGGCCGATGCCAAGCGTGTGAGCGTGTTCATGGGTTACAAGGAAATCGAGAAGGAATGGCGTCGCTTTCAGGGTGACGTCAAGGTACCGGCCCCAGTTGCAGGCTACGTGATACGTTGAGTAAGTCGCGCGAGGGCAGGGGTGTTGTCGAGGCGGGGGACGTGGCGGGAAAAGCACGGCTCGGGCGGCCTTGGCAGCCGCCCAAGCCCTTCACTCATTTCTGAGCGCGAGCTGCGTCACGCAGGGCCTTGATCTTGTCATGGTTGCGCATTACGCCTTCGAATTGCTTCTGGATCAGGGCGTGTGCCTCGGGGGTCACATCCTTGTTTTCCAGAGCCTTGGTGTAGCTCTTCTTGGCAACGTCTTCGCCACGCTCGGCTTCGTTGAGCAGGGCAACATCGTCTTTACCGGTGATGGCCGACTTCAGGTCGACCCAACGACGGTGCAGATCGCCAGCGACGCTGGTGGTGGTTTCAGCTTCGCCACCCAGTTGACGGACGTAGGCTTGCAGCTCGGCAGCGCCGGAAGCGGTGTCGGCAGCAGCGGTGGTGAAGACGCCTTTGAGTTCGGCGTTTTTGGTGTTCTCGGCGAGATCCTTGAAACCAGCCTCACCATCTTTCGATGTCTCGATGAGGTCGTTGAGTACCTTGATCGTTTCTTTATGAGCGTCGGTCATTTCAAAATCTCCGTGATGGACGGTCTGGCTCAGACCCAAGAGGCAGCCATGGCGTATGCATGGTACGTACGCTGTGATTAGGGCGCCCGGTTGTGCCGAAGGTTCCGATTTTTTTGAAAATGAGCGTTCGACGTTCTTGCAGAACCCGTCTACTTGACGTGTCGAGGCGCGCCTACACCCAGCAAAATCAGGTGACTGGCTGAGTTGTGTCGGCCAACTCCCTGACCAATCGATCCAGCTCGGCAAGTTCGAACGGTTTGCGCAGCACCACGGCACCGGCGATGGCGTCGAGCGCGAGGGTGTCGGCGTAGCCGCTGATGAAAATGATCGGTAACTGCGGAACGAATTGGCGGGCCTTGCGCGCCAGCTCGGCGCCGTTCATCTCCGGCATCAGAAAATCGATGACGGCCACCGCGAAGCGGGTGTTGCCCAGCAGCGCCAATGCCTTGCTGCCGCGGTCGACGTCGATCACTTGGTAGCCGCGGGCGCGCAGGTCATCGACCAGCACCGTGCGTACCGCATCATCATCGTCGACGACCAGCACCGGCCGGGCGAAGGGTATCGCTGGCGCAGTGGTCATGGGCTGCACCTCGCCGCGCGGGGGCACCTGCGGCCGTTCGGCCGCGGGCAGCACGAGTTCGAAGGTCGAGCCCTGGCCCAACTCACTGGTGATCCTCAGATCCCCGCCGCATTGACGGCACAGGCCATAGACCTGGGCCAGACCCAGGCCGGTGCCGCGGCCGGATTCCTTGGTGGTGAAAAAGGGTTCACAGGCCTTGGCCAGCACCTCGGGCGACATGCCCGTGCCGCTGTCGCTGACGTGAATCGATACCGTGGGCGGCGTGCTCGACGGCTCGGTGGGGGAGCACTTGACGGTGAACCAGCCGCCATCGGGCATGGCATCTCGGGCGTTCAGGGCCAGGTTGAGGATGGCCATCTCCAGTTGTAATGGGTCGGTGCTGACGAACAGATGACGGTTCGGCGTCTGCATGTCGATGTTGATGTCAGGGCCCAGTGCGTTACCCACCAGTTCGAAGGCAGCGTTGACGCTATCGGCGAGATTCACCGCCGATACGTTCAGGCGTTGCGTGCGTGAGAAGGCCAGCAATTGCCCGGTCAGGCGAATGCCCTTTTCGGTCGACAGGGTGGCCCGTGTCACGTACTTCAGCGCCTTGGGATCGCTTACGACGTGGCGATGGAGCAATTCGAGATTGCCTGAAACGCCCATCAGCAGGTTGTTGAAATCATGAGCGATGCCGCCCGTCAATTGGCCCACTGCGTCCAGGCGCTGGGCGCGGTTCATTGCCTGTTCGGCGACGATGCGTTGCGCCGATTCCTGTTCCAGCTCCGCCCGCTTCTCGTCCAGTTCCAGCTCCAGACGCTGCCTGATGGTGGTTTCCAGTCGCCGCTGCTTGTGCCGTTGAAGGTCCAGTCGAGCAGTTACTCGGCCATCCTTGATGATCAGAATCACCAGCGGCATGAACACCGTTGCCACTACCAGGGCCAGTGCGGCAGGCGCACCGATGGCACGGGCGTTGACGGCCGACAGCAGCAGCCAGCCGATGACTGGCAGAATGGCGGTCAGCAGCAACTGTCGGCGGGTCGCGGCGCCGGCGCGATTGCTCAGCGTCACCACGTTCAACCAGCCCTGGTCGGCCTGGAACAGCATCATCGACACTGCCAGACACACCAGCGCCAAGGCGGTGTGGACCGCCATGGCGTTGAACAGCAGCACCGAGTACAGGTCCTTCACGCCGTAGGCATAACCCAGCAGGCCAATGCCGGCCACGGCGAAGGCGAGCAGGGCGAGGACATCGCAGACTTTGTGTCGACCGGCGAGTTGCGCCATGCGCGCCACGCTCAGCAGGGCCAGACAGCTCGCCGTGGCCGGGGAAACGCTGCCGTGGACGAGCGGCGAAGGCGCAAACAACCACGCGTTCACCGGACCGCTGAAAACGTCCTGACCAATGAGCAAATGCGCGCCCAGCAAGGCGAAGGCGATGCACGCGGCGACTCCGGCGAGCAGCCAACTGGGGCGCGCCCGCCGTCCCAGCAGGCAGGAAAGCGCCAGCGCGGCAAGGGCCATGGCCGTCAGTGGCGACATCCCCGTGAGGGCTGGCGCCAAATGATCGAGCAGGGGTCGACCCAGCCCGTATTCGCACAGCGCTGCGGCACCGATGAGCAGCGCCACCCAGGCCAATAGCTTGGCCACCCACCTGACCGACGTCGCGGCATGCAGACGGCTCAATCCCCAATCGGAAGTGCGGGTTCCGATGTCCAGGTCGTCGTCAGGTGCGTGCATCGGTAACGGGCCTCCGTGGTGGCATGGGCGATCGAGGGGCTGGTGAGTGTGCGGCGAAGGCTGGGTCTGTCATTTGTAGAGCCAATACCGCCAAGTCTCAAGCCTTGGGCTGCTTTCTTCGGATCAGGAAACTACCGCCACGCCGCTGCCGATGGGGAATCGTTGCCGGCTGGCAAACCCCTGCGCAGCTCCGCAATCTGGCCACGCCCGACCGCTCATCAGCAGAGATCACCATGACACACATTCAGCAGGTACACGATGTCGTTGCGCGAACGTTATGGGGTGAAGCCCGTGGCGAAGGTATCCGCGGACAAATCGCGGTGGCCTGGGTCATCCGCAACCGCGTGCAGGACGCCCAGCCACGGTCATGGTGGGGCGAGGGCTACATCGGCGTGTGTCGCAAGCCCTGGCAGTTCAGCTGTTGGAACCTTCGCGATCCCAATTACCCCTATGTCAGCGGCGCTCGTCCCATTCCTTCGGCGCAGTTGGCGCAAGCCCTGGCAGTGGCCGAACAGGTGGTGGCCGGCCAGGTGGCAGACCCCACTGGCGGCGCCACCCATTACCACGCCACGCACCTCTCCCCACCGCCAGCCTGGACAAAGGACGCTACCCGCACCGTGGTGCTGGGTCGTCATGCCTTCTTCAAGAACGTGGCCTGAGCCTGGCTGTTGTCTCGACAAAACCTGGTCAGTATTACCGTCCGTGCAACAGTGTTTCACCGCGCTGCGCTATGGCGATTTGTCGCAGCTGCAGGATTTTTTTGATATCGTTGCGTAACTAACTAATTAGTTAATGCTGTGGCGGCACCCGTTTCCCTGCCGGGAGCTTTGACGGGAGGCCGTGCAGGTCGTGGAACCACGTCACCCATCGTGTCCTGACAAGCGTGTCGTACAGGCTTGCCTACACTGTGTTCGACCTTCCAGAAACGTTCATGCGTCAACAGGATCATGCAACATGACTAAGCCTCAACCTTCGCCAGCGGTGCGCCGTTGGCCCATCTGGGTCGCTGCCTTGGGCGTACTCGTATTCGGACTGCTCTATCTTGCTGGCGGTGGCTACCTTGCCGCGCTCGGTGGAAGCTGGTACTTCCTGCTGGCCGGTCTGGGCATGACCGTCGCCGCCATCGCCCTGTTCAAGTCGCGCCTGCTGGGCGCCTGGCTGTTTGCCGCGGTCATGGTGCTGTCGGTGATCTGGGCCCTGGTCGATGCCGGTCTGAACTTTTGGCCGCAAATCTCCCGTCTGTTCGCTCCGGCGGTGCTGAGCCTGGTGGTGGCGTTGGCCTATCCGACCTTGCGTCGGGCCAATGGCCTCAGCGGCGGCCGCGCTGGCTATGTGCTCGGCGCCGTGCTGGCGGTGGCGGTGGTTGCTGGCGGCGCCGGCATGTTCGTGCCACACCCTTCGGTCGCGCCGACCGGTGAAGGCCCCGGCCTGACCCAGGTCAACCCGGCCAATGCGCAGAAAGACTGGGCCCATTACGGCAACGACGAAGGCGGCAATCGCTTCGCGGCCCTGGACCAGATCAACCGCGACAACGTCGCCAGCCTGGTACCGGCCTGGACCTACCACACCGGTGACGTTGCCATCAGCAACGGCAACGGCGCCGAAGATCAGGCCACACCGTTGCAGGTGGGTGACAAGGTGTTCGTGTGCACCCCGCACAACAACATCATCGCCCTGAATGCCGACACCGGCAAAGAGCTGTGGAAGAACGAGATCAATGCCCAGGCTGCGGTCTGGCAGCGTTGCCGTGGCCTGGCGTATTTCGATGCCAGCAGCCCGGTGGTTGAGTCCAGTGAAGGCAACACGCCGGTCAAGGCGGTGTCGGTCGCACCCGGCGCCAACTGCCAGCGTCGCCTGCTGACCAACACCATCGATGCCCGCCTGATTGCCGTGGACGCCGACACCGGCGAGTTCTGCCAGGGTTTCGGCAACAATGGCCAGGTGGACCTGAAAGCCGGCCTGGGCAAGGTTCCGGATTCCTACTATCAGTTGTCGTCCGCGCCGTTGATGGCGGGCACTACCGTGGTGGTCGGCGGCCGTGTCGCCGACAACGTGCAAGCCGACATGCCCGGTGGCGTGATCCGTGGTTTCGACGTGATCACCGGCGAGATGCGCTGGGCCTTCGACCCGGGCAACCCTGAGGACAAGCAGGCGCCCACTGGCGACAACACCTATGTACGCAGCACGCCCAACAGCTGGGCGCCGATGTCGTACGATCCGAAGATGAACACCGTGTTCCTGCCCATGGGCAGCTCGTCCACCGACATCTACGGTGTCGAGCGGACCGCGCTTGATCACCGCTACGGTGCTTCGATCCTGGCGCTGAACGCGACCACGGGTGAGGAAAAGTGGGTCTATCAGACCGTGCACAACGATCTGTGGGACTTCGACCTGCCGATGCAGCCCACCTTGATGGACTTCCCCAAGCCTGACGGCAGCAGCGTGCCAGCAGTGGTGATCGGCACCAAGGCAGGGCAGATCTATGTGCTGGACCGCGCCACGGGTCAACCGCTGACCGCTGTGCAGGACATTCCGGTCAAGGGCTCGGACATTCCTGGCGAACCCTATGCCAAGACCCAGCCGCTGTCGGTGGGCATGCCGCAGATCGGCGCGCAACACCTGAGCGAATCGGACATGTGGGGTGCCACGCCGTTCGACCAGATGCTGTGCCGCATCTCGTTCAAGAAAATGCGTTATGAAGGACTGTACACCGCGCCGGGCACCGACGTGTCGCTCAGCTTCCCGGGCTCCCTGGGTGGTATGAACTGGGGCAGCTTGTCGACCGACCCGGTGCATGGCTTCATCTTCGTCAATGATATGCGCTTGGGCCTGTGGGTGCAGATGGTGCCTCAGCAGAAGGATGCCAAGGCTTCTTCGGGTGGCGAAGCGCTGAACACCGGCATGGGTGCAGTGCCGCTCAAGGGCACGCCGTATGCGGTGAACAAGAACCGCTTCCTGTCCATCGCCGGCATCCCGTGCCAGGCGCCGCCATTCGGCACCTTGACCGCGATCGACATGAAGACTCAGAAAGTCGCGTGGCAAGTACCGGTCGGCACCGTGGAAGACACCGGCCCGCTGGGTGTGAAGATGCACCTGCCGCTGCCGATCGGCATGCCGACGCTGGGTGGCACGCTGTCGACCCAAGGTGGCCTGGTGTTCATTGCCGGTACACAGGACTACTACCTGCGGGCGTTCAACTCGGCCACCGGTGAAGAGGCCTGGAAAGCCCGTCTGCCGGTTGGCAGCCAAGGTGGCCCGATGACCTTCGTCTCGCCCAAGACCGGCAAGCAGTACGTGGTCATCACCGCCGGCGGCGCGCGCCAGTCGCCAGACCGCGGCGACTACGTGATCGCCTACGCCCTACCCGACAAGAAGTAACCCTCACAGCCGCTGCTACACCCTGTAGCAGCGGCGCAAGCCGCGTCGGCGGTATACGCGGTGTACCAGACAAACCGCGTCGCGCCTTTCGCGGGCAGAGCCCGCTCCCACATGACCTGCACCATGCGTCAAATCACCTCGGTGATGACCTGAACGTTGCCGCCCATGCTGACCTCATCGTCCACCTCTTTGCCCAACAGGCTTTGCCCCAGCGGCGAGCGTGGGGTGATGACCATGACCGGGCAGCCTTCGAACTCAAGCTTCAACCCCGCCGCATCCGGACCTAGAAAAAACCACTGGCGCGCACCAGTTGCCGATTCCAGCGTCACCAGCGCGCCCAGCTCGATTCCCGTCCGAAAATCACGCAACTGCAACGCACGAAACTTCGCCAGCCCCTGGCGAATCTCCTCCATTCGCCGCGCCTGTCCGGTGGCCAGGTAGGACGCTTCCAGCCCCAGCGTGTCGTATCTGTTCTCGGCCACGCTCTCTTCGTGGGTGGCGGTTTCGTAGGCCGTCTGGGCAGCCCGCTGGGCCACATCCAGGTCCAGGGTCAGGCGTTCGATGATCGATTGCAGAAGGGCAGGCTTGTTCATGGGCAGACTGATGATTGGGGCGAGCGCACGATTGTCGCACGAACCGCCTTTAATGCTTCTGTGTGCCGGTGTTTATGCGGACAATAGCGCGCTTTGTGTAACCGTTTGCGTTGGAGTCAGCCATGAAGGCCACCTGGGACGTTTTCTGTACGGTCGTGGACAACTACGGCGACATTGGTATCACTTGGCGCCTGGCCCGGCAGCTGCAGGTCGAGCACGGCATGCAGGTTCGTCTGTGGGTAGACGACCTGGTGCCGTTCGCCCGCCTGTGGCCTGCGGCGAACGCCGAGCAGGCGCAGCAGTGGCACGACGGCGTCGAAGTCCGGCATTGGAGTGGCGAATGGCAAGCGACCGAGGTCGCCGACGTAGTGGTGGGGGCCTTCGCCTGCAAGCTGCCGCCCGAATACGTCGACGCGATGGCGGCCCGCAGCCCGAAACCGTTGTGGTTGAACCTCGATTACCTGAGCGCCGAAACCTGGGTCGATGGCTGCCACGGCCTGCCGTCGCCGCAGCCGGGCGGGCTGCGCAAGTACTTCTTCTTCCCCGGCTTCACCACGGGGACCGGTGGCCTGCTGCGCGAAGCCGGGCTGATCGAGCGGCGCGAGGCTTTCCAGGCCGATCCTGCGGCGCGTCAGGCGTTTCTCGCAGGAGTGGGCGTGGAGCCCGAACCGGGGGCGCGCTTGCTGTCCCTGTTCGCCTACGAGCACAGCGGCCTGGCCTCATGGCTGGACGCGCTGGCTGACGATACGCGCAGCAACCATCTGCTGGTCCCCGAAGGACGAGTGCTGGCCGATGTACGGCAATGGCTGGGCGACGCTTCCCTGGAGGTCGGCAGCCAGGTGCAACGAGGCAGCCTGAAGGTCCAGGTGTTGCCGTTCGTCCGCCAGAGCGAATATGACCGGCTGCTGTGGTGCTGCGATTTCAATGCCGTGCGCGGCGAAGATTCCTTCGTTCGCGCCCAGTGGGCCGCCGCGCCGATGGTCTGGCACATCTATGTGCAGGAAGAATACGCCCACTGGGAAAAGCTCGAAGCGTTCCTCGATCGCTACGGCGAAGGCCTGTCGCCCGCGGCCTATGCGGCGCTGCGCGGACTGTGGCGGGCCTGGAACCAGAGCGTGGAGGGCGCCGACATCGGCCCGGCGTGGCGCGAGGCCCTCGAACACTGGCCGGAACTGGTCGCGCACGCGCGTCAATGGTGCGCGCTACAGGCCGCACAAGCTGATCTTGCGACGGCGCTGGTGCAGTTTTACCGAAATTGGCTATGATACGCGGCCTAGATTTTTGTAAATCACCATCCAAATTCGGATATTCGTAATGAAAACTGGTAAAGAACTGAAACCCGGTACCGTGATCCGTATCGACAACGACCCTTGGCTGGTTCAGAAAGCTGAATTCACCAAGTCGGGCCGTAACAGCGCGATCATGAAGACCAAGCTGAAGAACCTGCTGACCGGCTACAAGACCGAAACCGTCTACAGTGCCGACGACAAGCTGGATGACGTGATCCTGGACCGCAAGGAAGCGACCCTGTCGTTCATCAGCGGTGACAGCTACACGTTCATGGATACCACCGACTACACCATGTATGAACTGAACGCCGAAGACATCGAAGCCGTTCTGCCATTCGTTGAAGAAGGCATGACCGACGTCTGCGAAGCCGTGTTCTTCGAAGAGCGTCTGGTCAGCGTAGAGCTGCCGACCACCATCGTGCGTCAGGTCGACTACACCGAAGGTTCCGCTCGCGGCGACACGTCGGGCAAGGTCATGAAGCCTGCCAAACTCAAGAACGGTACCGAGCTGAGCGTTGCGGACTTCATCGAGATCGGCGACATGATCGAGATCGACACCCGTGAAGGCGGTTCGTACAAAGGTCGCGCCAAGTAAGCTTCATGCCTGCTTGATAGCGATGCAAAAACCCGACCTCGAGTCGGGTTTTTTTATGGGTGAAGGCAGGTATCGAGAAGAGCCTTGCGTTACTACCCCGTATTCAATGCGAATGCCGCGGCACCTCGGACCCCCTGCACCCGACCAGGAAATCGAAGTCGCAGCCCTGGTCGGCCTGCATCACGTGGTCGATGTACAACTGCCGGTAGCCGCCCACCAGTAACGATTGCGCCGGTGCCTGCCAGTCAGCCAGGCGGGCCTGCAGTTCGCTGTCGGGGATGTCCAGGTGCAAGCGCCCGCTGGCGCAATCGAGCTCGATGTAATCGCCTTCGCGGACCACCGCCAACGGCCCGCCGGCGGCGGCTTCCGGCGCCACGTGCAGGACTACCGTGCCGTAGGCAGTACCGCTCATGCGCGCATCGGAAATGCGCACCATGTCGGTGACTCCTTGCGCCAGCAGCTTGGCCGGCAGGCCCATGTTGCCGACCTCGGCCATGCCCGGATAACCCTTGGGCCCACAGTTCTTCATGACCAGGATGGAGCTGGCGTCCACGTCCAGGTCTGGATCGTTGATGCGCGCCTTGTACATGTCGAAGTCCTCGAACACCACCGCGCGACCGCGATGGGTCATCAGCGCAGGAGTGGCGGCCGAGGGCTTGAGCACCGCTCCTAGCGGCGCCAGGTTACCGCGCAACACGCAGATGCCACCGTCGGCCACCAAGGGGTTGTCGATGGCGCGGATCACTTCGTCCTCGCCATAGATCGGCGAGTTCTGCACGTTCTGCCACAACGTCTGACCGTTGACCGTCAAGGCATCCGGGTTGGGGATCAGATTGTTTTCCCCCAGGCGGCGCAGAACGGCCGGCAGACCACCGGCATAGTAGAACTCCTCCATCAAAAAACGCCCCGACGGCTGCAGGTCGACCAGGGTGGGGGTGCCGCGGCCGATGCGCGTCCAGTCGTCGAGCTCCAGGTCCACGCCGATCCGGCCGGCGATGGCCTTGAGGTGGATCACCGCATTGGTCGAGCCGCCGATGGCCGCGTTGACCCGAATGGCGTTTTCGAACGCCTCCTTGGTAAGGATCTTCGACAGGCGCAGGTCTTCACGGACCATCTGCACCGCACGCATGCCCGACATGTGCGCGAGCACATAGCGACGCGAGTCCACTGCGGGAATGGCGGCGTTGTGCGGCAGCGAAGTGCCCAGCGCTTCGGCCATGCAGGCCATGGTCGAGGCGGTGCCCATGGTGTTGCAGGTGCCGGCCGAACGCGACATGCCGGCCTCGGCCGAGAGAAATTCGTCGAGGCTGATCTGGCCGGCTTTATATGACTCGTGCATCTGCCAGACGATGGTGCCGGCGCCGATGTCGCGGCCCTTGTGCTTGCCGTTGAGCATCGGCCCGCCGGTCACGACGATGGCCGGCACGTCGCAACTGGCCGCGCCCATCAGCAGGGCAGGGGTGGTCTTGTCACAGCCGGTGAGCAGTACCACGCCGTCGATCGGGTTGCCGCGGATCGCTTCCTCCACATCCATGCTGGCCAGGTTGCGGGTGAGCATCGCCGTGGGGCGCAGGTTGGACTCGCCGTTGGAGAACACCGGAAATTCCACAGGGAAGCCACCGGCCTCGATCACGCCGCGTTTGACGTGTTCGGCGATGGTGCGGAAGTGGGCGTTGCACGGCGTCAGCTCGGACCAGGTGTTGCAGATGCCGATGATGGGCTTGCCGTTGAATTGGTGATCGGCGATGCCCTGGTTCTTCATCCAGCTGCGGTACATGAAGCCGTTCTTGTCAGCCGTACCGAACCATTGGGCCGAGCGCAGGGTGGGTTTGTTGTCAGGCATGAGGGCTCTCTTATTGTAAGACTTGTTTTTGTGTATGCCCTCAAAATAGGCCATCGGATCGCCGATTGGAAGAGCTTGTGAAGCAAATAGTAATACTATAAAGTCGATTTCAGTGAGGGTTGAGCGTCGTTTCAGGTCCCCCGAAAAGGGCGACGGGCGCTGTGGCCTTCCCACCCAAAACAAGCATAAAAACAAGAAAGTGGAGATCGATCCCATGAGCCAGGAACTCGGGCTTATACGCCGCATCACCTTCAAATTGATCCCGTTCCTGATTCTGCTGTACCTGATCGCCTACGTGGATCGCTCCGCAGTGGGCTTCGCCAAGCTGCACATGGGCGCGGACGTGGGCATCGGCGACGCCGCCTACGGCTTGGGTGCAGGGCTGTTCTTCATTGGCTACTTTCTGCTGGAAATCCCCAGCAACCTGATGCTCGAACGCTTCGGCGCCCGTCGCTGGTTCGCCCGCATCATGATCACCTGGGGCGCCATCACCATCGGCATGGCGTTCGTGCAGGGCCCGCACAGCTTCTATGTCATGCGCTTCCTGCTGGGGGCGGCCGAAGCCGGCTTCTTTCCTGGCGTGCTGTACTACATCACGCAGTGGTTCCCGGTCCGTCACCGCGGCAAGATCCTGGGTCTGTTCATTCTGTCCCAACCCATCGCCATGATGATCACCGGGCCTGTGTCCGGCGCTTTGCTGGGCCTGGACGGCGTGCTCGGCCTGCACGGCTGGCAGTGGTTGTTCATCGTCATCGGCACACCGGCCATCCTGCTGACCTGGCCGGTGCTGCGCTGGCTGCCCGATGGCCCGCAGCAGGTCAAATGGATGAACCAGGCTGAGAAAGACTGGCTGGCCACTGAACTGCAGAACGACCTGCAAGCCTATGGCCAGACCCGCCACGGCAACCCGCTGCATGCGCTCAAGGACTTCCGCGTGCTGCTGCTGGCGTTGTTCTACCTGCCGGTGACCTTGAGCATCTACGGTCTGGGCCTGTGGTTGCCGACCTTGATCAAGCAATTCGGCGGCAGCGACCTGACCACCGGATTCGTGTCTTCGGTGCCGTATGTGTTCGGCATCATCGGCCTGTTGCTCATCCCGCGCAGCTCGGATCGTCTCAACGATCGCTACGGCCATCTGGCGGTGCTGTACGTGCTGGGCGCAATCGGTCTGTTTCTCAGCGCCTGGCTGAGCCTGCCGGCGGCGCAACTGGCAGCTCTGTGTTTGGTGGCGTTCAGCCTGTTCTCCTGCACGGCGGTGTTCTGGACCCTGCCGGGCCGCTTCTTTGCCGGGGCCAGTGCGGCGGCCGGCATTGCCCTGATCAACTCGGTGGGCAACCTGGGCGGCTACATCGGGCCGTTCGTGATCGGCGCGCTCAAGGAGTACACCGGTAACCTGGCCAGCGGCCTGTATTTTCTCAGCGGCGTGATGGTGTTCGGGCTGGTGCTGACCGCAGTGGTCTACCAGTTGCTGGAGCGCCGTCACGTGCTGCCGGCCGATGCGTTCGCCGCCAGCGCCCGTTCTTGAACCCAGCAAAAGGAAGTTCGTCATGCATCTGGTGCAATTTGAATTGAACAACGGTCAACGTCGTGTCGGTCTGGTCGACGGCGATCGGGTCCATGAAGTGCGCGGCGCGAACAGCGTCCGTGAACTGGCTTTGGCCGCCATCGCCGCAGGCCATGGCCTGGCCCAGGCAGTGGATGGCTGCGGTCTGGGTGAGCAGCACGACTACCCGCAGTTGCTCGAAGAGGCGCGTATTCTGCCGCCGCTGGATCACCCCGATCCGGCGCACATGCTGGTGACCGGCACCGGCCTGACCCACCTGGGCAGTGCCGCCACCCGCGACAAGATGCACCAGCACAGCGCCGACACGGCAGTCACCGACAGCATGAAGATATTCCAGTGGGGTGTGGAGGGCGGCAAGCCTGCCGCAGGCCAGCCTGGGGTGCAGCCGGAGTGGTTCTACAAGGGCGACGGCAGCATCGTCGTGCGGCCCGGCCAGGCGTTCCCCGTTCCGCCCTTCGCTGAAGACGCCGGCGAAGAGCCCGAGCTGGGTGGGCTGTACGTGATCGGCCCGGACCGCCACCCGTATCGCTTGGGATTCGCCCTGGGCAACGAATTCTCCGACCATGTGATGGAACGCAAGAACTACCTCTACCTGGCCCATTCCAAGTTGCGCAGTTGCAGCTATGGTCCGGAGCTGCGCGTGGGCGAGCTGCCCGAGCACCTGTCCGGTACCAGCCGTATCCGGCGGGCTGGCGAGGTGATCTGGGAAAAGGAATTTCTCAGTGGCGAAGCGAACATGTGCCACAGCTTCGACAACCTCGAGTACCACCATTTCAAGTACGCGCAGTTCCTCAATCCCGGCGACGTGCACATTCACTTCTTCGGCACGGCCACGCTGTCGTTCGCCGATGGCCTCGCCACCCAGGTGGGTGATCGCTTCGAAATCAGCCTACCGGAGTTCGGCGCACCGTTGGTGAACAGCGTTGGCCAGGCAGAGCAAGCGTTCGCTCCAGGCACCGTGGGCGTCCTGTAGGGGCGCGACAGCAGGCCAGAAGGATGCATCGCAGGTATCATGGTCCGACTTTACCCAGGAGGTCCGACCATGACCCTGCCCACCGCGCTAGAAACCTGCGACATGCTGCTGATCGACACGCTGCATGCCTTCGACTTCTCCTTCGACGAAGAGCAGACCCTGCACATCGAATGCATGGACGGCCGCGAGCTCAAGCGTTGGGCGTTTACCCTGGCTGAGCAGCAGGCTGCTCAGCCAGGTGCCGAGCCCGACAGCTTCGTTATTACTCGCGACGGCACGTCCCACACCTTGACTTGCCTCAGTGCCTTTTCGGCCCGCGACGAAGACGATGAAACCCAGGCGTGAACACGGCGGTCTGTAAAGTCCGATCCACGTTCGCTCCTGCTGCCGCAACAACATTCAGCGCCATGCAAGATCGGCCACACACACAAGAGGCTTCGGAGAAACCTTCATGAAGCGAGTTCTGCTATCCATGCTTGTCAACGGCTTGGCCCTGACATCCCTGCACGCCACTGCAGCCGAAAAATATGACCTGCTGGTGGGCACCTACACCCAGGGTTCCAGCGAAGGCATCTACCGCTATGCCTTCGACAGCACTACCGGCCAGATCGAGGCCCAGCCTCGGCAGACGGTCAAGAGTTCCAACCCGTCCTGGCTGACCTTGTCCCAGGACCAGCGTCGCCTGTTCGTGGTCAATGAAAACGGCCCCGGCCAGAAAGACGTAATTGGCAAGGTCACCAGCTTCACCGTGGACGGCAGGACCCACGACATCCGTCAGGTCAATCAGGTGGCCACCAGCGGCGACGAGCCGACCCATTCCAGCCTGAGCCAGGACGGGCGCCATCTGTTCGTCGCCAACTATGCCGTCAGTGCCAATCCGGGCGGCAGCCTGAGCGTGCTGAATGTGGCCGAAGACGGCACCCTCAGTAACGTCGTACAGGAGCTCAAGCACGTCGCCAGCCAGGTCAACCCCGAGCGCCAAGCCGGGCCCCACGTCCACTCGGTGGTGTCGCTGCCGCCTTCGGGGCGTTATGTCTATGCCAGCGACCTCGGCGCTGACCGGGTCTACGTTTACCGTTACGAGCCCAAGTCCGCTGAGCGTCCGCTGGTGCCCGCTCAACCGGCCTCGGTGCAACTGCCGGACGGCAGTGGTCCGCGTCACCTGCTGTTCAGTCGTGATGGCAAGCATGCCTACCTGACACTGGAGATGAGCGGTCAACTGGCCATGTTCGACGTCAAAGATGGCAACCTCGTACGCCAGCAGCTGCTCGAACTGGGCACCGTCGGCAAGGAAAGCGCCAGCGGCGCCTTGCACCTGTCTGCCGATGGTCGCTTCCTCTACGTGAGCAACCGTGGCACGGCCAACCAGATGCTGGTGTTCAGCGTCGACCCTGGCACCGGCCATCTCAAGGAGATCCAGCGTCGGCATGTGGACGGCGATCACCCACGCGAGTTCGCCCTCGACCCCACCGGTCACTTCCTGTTGATCGCCAACCAGAAGAGCAACCAGATCACCGTGCTCAAGCGCGACGCCAGCACCGGGATGCTGGGTGAGACGGTACAGAGCTTCAAGCAGGACGCGCCGTCGGACCTGAAATTCCTGACTCAGTAACACGCTCCAGCCAACCCGGCGTGCCAGGCACGCCGCGTTGTCCGGGTCAGGGCGCTAGCCGCTGACCTCGACGCTGCTCAGCCCATTGCCCAAACGCCGGACTTGAATCTGCACCGGGATGCGTTCGTGCATCTCCTGCACGTGGGAAATCACCGCCACCTTGCGGCCCTGCGCCTGCAGGCCATCGAGTGCGTCCATCGCCAGTTGCAGCGATTCGGGATCGAGGCTGCCGAAGCCTTCGTCGATGAACAGCGACTCGATGCGCAGCGTGCTCGACGCCATCGACGCCAGCCCCAGGGCCAGTGCCAGCGACACCAGAAAGGTTTCCCCGCCTGACAACGAATGCACCGAGCGCAGTTCGTCGCCCATTTCGGTGTCCAGCACCAACAGCCCGAGCATGCTGCCGCCGCGCTTGAGGCGGTAGCGGCGCACCAGCTGACGCAGTTGCACGTTGGCGTGATGCACCAGCAGGTCGAGGTTGTAGGCCTGGGCGATCTTGCGGAAGCGATCGCCCTCGGCCGAACCGATCAGTGCCGCCAATCGCGCCCAGCGATGGTAGTGTGCGTCAGCCTCGGCAATCTGCGCCTGCAGGGCCTGGTTAGCGCTGTGCCGGCGCTGGTCTTCGGCTTGCCGGGCGCGTAGCTCGGCGCAGTGGTGCTCCTGCCGTTCGACGTCCATCAGCAGGGTGGCGTGCTGTGCGTCCAGTGCCTCGGCACTGGCGATCGCGTCGACCTGTGCCTGATGAGCCTGCTGGCGCTGCTCGCGTTCGTGCAAGCGGATGCGCGCCTGTTCCAGGGTTTTTTCCGTGGTCTGCAGGCGGCTGCGCAGCTCATCGACCTGGGGTTCATCGATGGCGAGCAGTGCCTGCAACCCGTCGTCGTCCAGCTGAGGACGCTGCTCGCGCCAGGCGTGCAGGGCCTGCTGCACGTCAGCCAGGGTTTGCTGCAATTGGGCCTGCTGCGCAGTGTCGGCCTCCAGGGCGCTGGCGGTCTGCACTGTCTGGGTTCGGAGATCCTGTTGTTGGCGGTCGACCTGCCGTTCCTGCTCGCGCGCCGTCTCGACCTGATCGTGCAAGGCCGTCTGCCAGGCGGTCGCCTGGGCATGCTCGCCCAGCAATTCGCGTAGCCGTGCCTCGCAGGTCTGCAGTTGCGTGGACAGCGCCTCGACCCGCTGGCGTTGCTGCTCGCAGTCGGCCTGCTGCCGCGCATGCTCGCTGCGGGCCTGTTCGATGCGTCGCGCACGGGCGTCGAACTCCGACTGTTCTTCATCGCGCTGCTCGACCTGGGCCAGGCGCTCGGCGATGTTCTGCTCCAAGGCCATGAACGTCTGCGCCGGGTGTTCGCGCAGGGCCTGCAGGCGAGCGGCGGGCAACTGACTGGCCAGCGCCTGTAACTCGTCGTCGAGCCGCTGCTGATCGGCGTCCAGGTGGGACTGATGCGCCTGCAGTGTCTGCTGCGCCTGCTGGCTGGCTTCCCTGGCCTGCGCCACGGCGCGCTGCAGGGCGGTCGCCTGCTGTTGCAAGGCCAGCAGGCTGTTCTGCTGACGTTCATCCTCGTCGATCAGACGCGTGTGGTTGGCCAGGGTGTCGCGCAGCCAGTGCGCCGGCTGCTCGGCGTCGCTCAGGGCAGGGTAAAGCGGATGCCCGGCCAGCTCGGCGTCACCTGGCTGGTCGAGCCATTGTTGCTCCTGCGCCTTGAGCTGCTTGTGCTGCTCGATCAGCGCGCCGACTTCGGTACGCAGCTCGACCAGGCGTTCGGACAGCGGCTTCAACGCAGCGCGGGCGCGTTGCTCTTCATCGTCATCGTGCGCCGACAGCGCCTGCAACAGCGCCTCCGGCGCATGATAGGGGTGCTCGACACTGCCGCAGACCGGACAGGGCTGCTCGGGCTGCAAGCGTTCGCGCAACTGTTCGACGCTTTCGCTGCGCGCCAGGCGCTGGCGTTCGAGCAGTTGCAGGGTCACCTTCAAGGCTTGCTCGGCCTGTTCGTGGGCCGCGCGGGCCTCCAGCCCCTGGGCGGTCAATTGCTCGCGACGGGCCAGCAAGTTGGCCTGCTGCTGGCGCCCTTGTTCGAGACGTTCCTGAACGGCGTTGCGCCGATGCCACAGCCGTTCCAGTTCCTGTACGCCGCGTAGCGCCAGGCGTTGCTGTTGCAGGCGCTGGGTCAGTTGCTGCAAGCGCTCGGGCAGTTCCTCGGCGCTGCATGGGGCATGCTCAAAGACGCGGGCAAGGTCGCTTTGATGCGCTTCCAGGCTCGTTTGTGTGGCGTGTGCCTGCGTCTGCAACTCTGGCAGTTCGATCTGGCCCTGGCGCAGGCGACTGCTCAGCGTCACCACTTGCTGCAGGCGCGGCAGGTAGGCGCTCCAGGTGGCGGCCAGCGGGGCCAGCTCGGCGCTGCGTTCGAGCGCGTCGGCGACCTGCTGCAGGCGTTCACCACTGTCGGCCTGTTGCTGCTCCATGCCCCGCAGCGCCTGCTCTGCGGACGAACGCTGCCGCTCGGCTTCGGCCAGCGCCGGACTCAGGGGTTCGAGCTCGGCCTGCAATCGGCTCCGGTTCGACTGTTCGTCGAAGGCCTGCTGCAACCGGGGCTGCGCTTGGGCCTGTTGCGCCAACGCCTGTTGCAGCGTGCGCCCGGCCTGCTCGCGTTGCTCGTCCAGGTGTTGCTGCTGCACCGCCTGCCGTTGCTGCCGCGAACGCGACAGCTCGATACGTTCGGCCAGGGGCTGGAGCTGGGTGCGCACTTCCTGCTCGCGGCTGAACAGGTAGCGTTGCGGTGCCAGCTGTTCGAGCATGTGCAACTGCAAACGCTGCTCGGCGCCTGCTTCCCATGCCTGGGATGCGTCTTGCACCTGCTGCCGTGCCGCCTGGCAGTCGTCGCTCAGGCGCCGGTCTTCGCCGTGCCACTGTTGTTGCTGCTCCACCTGCTTGAGGTGCGCCTGGTGCTGCCGCAGTTGCTCGCTGGCGGTGTGAAACTCCAGATCCAGCGCTTCGCGCGCTTCGGCGGCCAGTGGCGCGATACCGGTGGCCTGGTCCTGCCAGTGCTTGAGCTGCTCGCGGGCGTCGCGGCTCTTTTCGAAGGCGCGTTTGCCCAGGCGCGTATAGAGCGCAGTGTCGGTGAGCTTTTCCAGCAGTTCGCTGCGTTCGTTGTCGTCGGCCTTGAGAAAGGCACTGAACTCGCTCTGCGCCAGCATCACCGCACGGGTGAATTGCTCGAAGTTCAGCCCCAGGCGGGCTTCCAGCAGTTGCTTGTATTCCCCTTTCTGGCTGGCGAGCAACTGGTCATTGTCCAGATCGCGCAGCGACTGCCGGCTGTTCTGCAACTTGCCCGCCGGTTTGTCCCGTGCCCGGTTGGCCTCCCAGCGCGCGCGATAGCGACGACCGTCGACGCCGAGGAAGTCCACTTCCGCATAGCCCGCCCCGGTACCCCGACTCAACAGGGTGCGCGGGTCGTAGCTGCCGATTTCACCGTCGGCGTCGGGCACCTTGGCACTTTGGGACGCATTGCCCAGGCGCGGTACGGCGCCGAACAGCGCCAGGCACAGGGCGTCGAGCAGCGTGCTCTTGCCCGCGCCGGTGGGGCCGGTGATGGCGAACAGACCGGCGCTGGCCAGCGGTTCGGCGGTGAAGTCCAGTTCGAACGGGCCCGCCAGCGAGGCGAGGTTCTTCAGGCGGATGGCCAGAATCTTCATGGGGTTTCGCCCTCCAGCTGCACTTCCTGCAACAACTGCGCGAAGTCGTCCAGGGTCTGTTCGTCCACCTCGCTGCCGTAGCTGTCGAGCCAGGCGCGGCTGAACAGTTCGTGGGGGCTGAGCTGGTCCAGCTCGATCAGGGCGCCGACATCCTCGTTGTCGGCGTTGATCCGCCCGGCGTACTCGGCAGCGATCCGCACCAGACGCACGGCCTTGCCTTGCAGCGCGGTTTCGATGTGCTGGCGAAGGTCCGGTTGCGGCTCGTCGAGTACCACCCGCACTTCCAGCCAGGGGTAGCCCAGCACATCGGCCAACAGGTCCACGTCCGGTAGTTGCTGCAACTGTTCGCGGACCTGCGGCAACGGCGCCGGGCCGATGCGCAGCAGGTCGACCGCACGCGGGATCAGGATCGGTTCCACGCTCACCAGCTGCTCGCCGGCGCACTCGATCTCGAGGATCTGGTGCGGGTACTCGATCTCGGAAAACGACAGCGGTATGGGCGAGCCGCTGTAGCGAATGCGTGATTCGCCGTTGACCTTCTGCGGCTTGTGCAGATGGCCCAGCGCAACGTAGCTGATGCTGGCGTCGAACAGGCTGGCCGGCAGGGCTTCGGCGCTGCCGATCACCAGGCTGCGCTCGGACTCCATCGACACCGAACCGCCCGCCATGTGCGCGTGGCTGATGGCGATCAGGGCCTGCCCCGGCGAGCGTCGGGCATTGGCAGCGGCGATCAGCGTCTCGTGCACCCGGGCGATGCCTTGCAGGTAATCCTCGCCCAGGGTTGCGCCGGTCACCTCGGCAGGGCGCAGGAAAGGCAGGGCCAGGCACCAGGCCTGCACCTGGCCATGGGCATCGGGCAGCGGCAGCAACAGCCGCTCGCTGTCGAGGCGGCCGTCTTCGAGCCACATCACCCGGCCCAGCGCATGGGTGCGCAGGCGGCGCATCAACGGCCCGGGCAATTCGATGCGCGAACCGGAGTCGTGGTTGCCGGCGATCATCACGATGGTCAGCTGCGGTTGTTGCTCGTGGGCGCTGACGATGAAGTTGTACAGCCGCTCCTGCGCCCGCACGGGCGGATTGACCGTGTCGAAGATGTCGCCCGCCACCAGCAGCACGTCGGGCTGGCGCTGGGCGAGCTGACGCAGCAGCCAGCGCAGGAAGCTTGCGTGTTCGAAGTCGCGCTCCTGACCGTGCAGGCTTTGGCCGAGGTGCCAGTCGGAGGTGTGGAACAGGCGCATGAAGGCTCCAGGGGGCAGGGAAGGCCGCCATGATAGCCGTTCGGTCCCGCGCTTCCCATGCGCCCGCTCGTGGCGGGATGTGACGGACCGATTTTTACGCTTTCTTTACGGCCAGGCCCGGGTATCGATCTCGCGCCTTTACACCCTGGCCTCGGAGAATGTCGGCAAGCGGCAGCCGCCGCGCCTGGAGATATTCCCATGTCTGTTCTGGACGGCCTGTTCCTGCTGCTGGCCATCGGTTTGTTCGTGTACCTGCTCGTTGCCCTCTTGCGCGCCAGTGGAGGCTAGTCATTGATGAACAGTCACGATTTTGCCCTGATAGCGGCCTTTCTCGCCTTGATCCTGCTGCCGGCGCCCTGGCTCGGACGTTTCTACTACAAGGTCATGGAAGGCCAGCGCACCTGGCTCAGCGTACCGCTGCAACCGGTGGAGAAGCTGTGCTACCGCTTTTGCGGTATCGATGCGCAACAGCAGCAGAGCTGGCAGCAATATGCCTTGGCGCTGCTGGTTTTCAACCTGGCCGGATTCGGCCTGCTGTTCGCCATGCTCATGCTGCAGGGATATCTGCCGCTCAATCCCCAGCACCTGCCGGGCCAGGAATGGACCCTGGCGTTCAACACCGCCGTCAGCTTCATGGCCAACACCAACTGGCAGGCGTACAGCGGCGAAACCTCGCTCAGCTACCTGAGCCAGATGGCTGGCCTGGGCGTGCAGAACTTTCTCAGCGCCGCCACCGGGTTGGCGGTGCTGGTAGCGCTGTGCCGGGGCATCAGTCGCCGTTCGGCCAGTACCCTGGGCAACTTCTGGGTCGATGTGACCCGTGCCACGCTGTATGGTCTGCTGCCGCTGGCCTTGCTGCTCGCCGTTTTCCTTGTCTGGCAGGGTGTGCCGCAGACATTCGCGCCCTATGTCGACGCGCTGACCTTGCAGGGCAACTCACAGACCATCCCCCTCGGCCCGGCAGCCAGCCAGATCGCCATCAAACAGCTGGGCACCAATGGCGGCGGGTTCTTCGGCGTCAACTCGGCCCATCCGTTCGAGAATCCCACGGCCTGGAGCAACCTGTTCGAACTGGTCGCGATCCTGACCATCCCGGTCGCCTTGGTCTTCACCTTCGGCCATTACGTGAAGGACCTGCGTCAGAGCCGGGCGATCCTGGCCTGCATGTTGACCTTGCTGTTGCTGGGCCTGGGGCTGTCGCTGTACGCCGAGCAGCAACCCAACCCATCGCTGGCCAGTGCCATGGTCGAGCAGACCGCGCCGCTGGAAGGCAAGGAAAGCCGCTTCGGCACCACCGCCAGCGTGCTCTGGTCGGTGACCACCACGGCCGCCTCCAACGGCTCGGTCAATGCCATGCACGACAGCCTCAACCCGCTCTCCGGGATGGTCGCGCTGGTCAACATGATGCTCGGCGAAGTGATCTTCGGCGGTGTCGGCGCCGGTCTCTACGGCATGCTCCTCAACGTGCTGCTGACGGTGTTCCTGGCCGGCTTGATGATCGGTCGAACCCCGGAGTACCTGGGCAAGAAACTCCAGGCGCGCGAGGTGCGCTGGTTGGTGGCGAGCCTGCTGGTCATGCCCGTGGGCGTGCTGGTGCTCAGCGCCATCGCCGTGAGCCTGCCGGGGCCGGCCGCAGCGGTGAGCAACCCCGGCCCCCATGGCTTCACTCAGCTGCTATATGCCTACACCTCGGCCAGCGCCAACAACGGTTCGGCCTTCGCCGGCCTGTCCGCCAACACGGCCTTTCACAACCTCATGCTGGCTTTGGGCATGTTGCTTGGCCGCTTCGGCTACATCCTGCCGGTGCTGGCCCTGGCCGGAGCCCTGGCCAGCAAGAACGCCAGCGCGCCGAGCGCCGACAGCTTCGCCACCCACGGCCTGCTGTTCATCACCCTGCTGACCGTGACCCTGCTGATCGTGGGTGGCCTGACTTTCCTGCCGGTGCTGGCCCTGGGGCCGATCGCCGAGCACTTGAACCTGTATTTCTGAGGCCTGGACAATGAACCGATCGACCGTTGCCGCTGCCACGCAACCCTCACCGCCTGCCGGGGCCACCTTGAGTGCCTTGTGGCGACCCGCGCTGCTGCAGGCGTTCGTCAAGCTCGATCCCCGGCGGCTGCTGCGCAGCCCCGTGCTGCTGGTGGTGGAGTTGTGCGCCGTACTGACCACCGGCCTGTGCCTGCTGCCCGACCCGGCAGTGTCGGCCTCGGTCGCCGTGCAGATTGCCGTGTGGCTTTGGTTTACCCTGCTGTTCGCCAATTTCGCCGAAGCACTGGCCGAAGGCCGTGGCCGTGCCCGCGCCGACAGCCTCAAGGCCGGCAGCCAGGGCCTGCAGGCTCGCCGGCAACGTGCCGACGGCAGCTTCGAGACGGTTGCCGCCACCGCCTTGCGCAAGGGCGATGTGGTTCGCGTCGAAGCCGGGCAGATGATTCCCGGTGACGGCGAGGTGCGCGAGGGTATCGCCGCCGTCAACGAGGCCGCCATCACCGGTGAGTCGGCGCCGGTGATCCGGGAATCGGGTGGCGACCGCTCGGCCGTCACCGGCAATACCCTGGTGGTGTCTGACTGGCTGCTGATCGAGATCAGCACCGACCCCGGCGAGTCGACCCTGGATCGCATGATCGCTCTGGTGGAAGGTGCGAAGCGGCAGAAGACGCCCAACGAAGTGGCCCTGGACATCCTGCTGATCGGCCTGACCATGGTCTTCCTGCTGGTGGTGGTCACTCTGCAGCCGTTTGCTCGCTTCTCCGGGCACAGCCTGCCGTTGGTGTTTCTCCTGGCATTGCTGGTAACCCTGATCCCGACCACCATCGCCGGCCTGCTGTCGGCCATCGGTATCGCCGGGATGGACCGCCTGGTGCGGCTCAACGTCGTGGCCAAGTCCGGCCGCGCCGTGGAAGCGGCTGGCGACGTCCATGTGTTGCTGCTCGACAAGACCGGCACCATCACCTTCGGCAACCGCCGCTGCAGCGCCTTGCATGCCGCGCCTGGGGTCAGCGACGCACAGATGGCCGAAGGTGCGCTGCTGGCTTCGCTGGGCGATGAGACGGCGGAAGGGCGCTCGGTGGTCGAGTTCATCCGGCCACTGTTCAGCATCGACGAGCCGGCCGCCGAGCGCTGGCAATCGGTGCCGTTCAGCGCCCAGACACGGCTGTCGGGCGTCGACCTCGACCAGCAGAGCTACCGCAAGGGCGCGGTGGACTCGCTGCTGGCGTTCATCGGCCAGTCCAGGGCGCAGCTTGCGCCCGCGCTGGCCGAACACATCGAGCGCATCGCGCAGAGTGGCGGCACACCGCTGCTGGTGTGCCGCGACCGCCAACTGCTGGGTGTCATCCACCTCAAGGACGTGGTCAAGCCCGGCATTCGCGAGCGCTTCGAGCAACTGCGCAAGCTGGGCATCCGCACCGTGATGGTGACCGGCGACAACCCATTGACCGCCGCCGCCATCGCTGCCGAAGCCGGGGTCGACGACGTGCTGGCCGAAGCCACGCCACAGAAGAAGCTGGCGCGCATACGCCAGGAACAGGCCGACGGCCGCCTGGTGGCCATGTGTGGCGATGGGGCCAACGATGCCCCCGCGCTGGCTCAGGCCGACGTCGGCGTGGCGATGAACGACGGCACCCAGGCCGCGCGCGAGGCAGCCAACATGGTCGACCTGGACAGCGATCCGACCAAGCTGCTCGACATCGTGCGCATCGGCAAGGAACTGCTGGTCACCCGCGGCGCCTTGACCACGTTCTCCATCGCCAACGACGTGGCCAAGTATTTCGCCATCCTCCCGGCGCTGTTCGCCGCGGTGTACCCGTCCTTGGGCGTGCTCAACGTGATGCACCTGGCCAGCCCGCAGAGCGCGATCCTCTCGGCCATCGTCTTCAACGCCCTGATCATCATCGTGTTGATCCCCCTGGCCCTGCGCGGCGTGCGGGTGCAGGCCGACAGCGCCGCGCAACTGCTGCGGCGCAACGTCCTGATCTACGGCCTGGGTGGCTTGGTGGTGCCTTTCATCGGCATCAAGGCCATCGATATCGTCCTCACCGCTTTGCACCTGGTCTGACCCTGGAGCTTGAATGATGAACAGTTTGTTGCGTCCGGCCTTGAGCCTGATTCTGTTGATGACCTTGCTCACCGGCGGTGCCTATCCGCTGCTGGTGTGGGCGGTAGGGCAGTGGGCCTTTCCCGCCCAGGCCAACGGCAGCCTGGTGCGCGACGCGCAGGGTGAGGTGCGCGGTTCAGCCTTGCTCGCCCAGGCCTTCACCGATGAGCGCTGGTTTCATTCACGGCCTTCGGCGGCCGACTACGCGACCCTGGCCAGCGGTGCGAGCAACCTGGCGCCGAGCAATCCTGCGTTGGGCACTCGCGTGCTGGCGCAGGCCGATGAACAGTTCGATGCGCAGCAAGGTCCGGTTCCGCTGGCGCTGTTGACCACCTCGGCCAGTGGTCTGGACCCTGATCTGCCACCGGCAGCGGTGAGCTATCAGGTCCCCCGGGTGGCGCGCGAACGCGGGCTGCCCGAGTCGACTCTGCGCGCGCTGGTGCAAGCGCAGACCCGATCGCCGGCCATCGGCCCGGAGGTGGTCAACGTGCTGGCTTTGAACCAGGCGCTGGATCGGCTAACGTCACAGTCCCGATGACCATGATGCGATGCCATGAGCCCAGACCATGAGTGATTCCGGCCGCGCCGATGCCCTGCTGGCCGCCTTGCCCCGCAGCGGGGGTGGTCGCTTGAAAGTGTTTCTCGGCGCCGCGCCCGGTGTCGGCAAGACCTACGCCATGCTCCAGGCCGCCCACGCTCGCCAGCGTCAGGGCATCGAGGTACTGGCTGCCGTGGTGCAGACCCACGGCCGCGCGGAAACCGAAGCGCTGCTGGTCGGTCTGCCCCAGCAGGCATTGCGGCGCTGCGAATACCGCGACGTGACCCTCGAGGAAATGGACCTGGATGCCGTGCTCGCTGCCCACCCGGCCCTGGTCCTGGTCGACGAGCTGGCGCACAGCAATGCACCTGGCAGCCGGCATGCCAAGCGTTGGCAGGACGTGCAGGAACTGCTCGCCGCCGGCATCGATGTGTACACCACGGTCAACGTCCAACATCTGGAAAGCCTGAACGATCAGGTCCAGACGATCACCGGCGTGCAGGTGCGCGAAACCCTACCCGATTGGGTGGTGCAGGAGGCGGACGATCTGCTGCTGATCGACCTGCCGCCGCGCGAGCTGCTCGAACGCCTGCGCGAGGGCAAGGTGTACGTGCCGGAGCAGGCCCGGGCCGCCATCGACGCCTTCTTTACCCAGACCAACCTCAGCGCCCTGCGCGAACTGGCCATGCAGACGGCCGCCGCCCAGGTCGACGACGATCTGCACGAAGGCTACCGCAGCCTCGGCCAGCAGGCGCCCAGCGTGCGCGGACGACTGCTGGTAGGCATCGCCGCCGATGAGCAGGCCGAGCGCCTCGTGCGCCACGCCAGCCGCGTCGCCCGCCGTCGTCATCTGCCCTGGTCCGTGGTCCATGTCGATGACGGCTCGCTGCTTGATGAAACAGGGCGTCAGCGCCTGAAACTGGCCCAGCAGATGGCCGAACGGCTGGGCGGCGAGGTGGTGGAACTGCGCGATGCGGAAGTGGCCAGGACCTTGCTGCAACACGCCGCCGACCGTCGCGCCAATCTGGTACTGGTCGGCCAGTCGCGCCGTCGCCGCTTCGGTGCGGGCCTGGCCGAGCGCTTGCTGCGCCACCGCAGCGGTCTGGAAATCAACGTGCTGGCGCGGGCTCAGGTGCCGTCACCGCCAACGCCGCGCACGCGGCCCGTCGGACGTTGGCGCGAGTATGCCCTGGCGGTGCTGGCAACGCTTTTGGCCAGCGGGCTGGCCTGGGCCGTGGCACAGGTGCTGGACTTGCCCAATATCTCCCTGGTGTTCCTCGCCGCCGTGCTGCTGGTGGCGGTCCGCAGCAGCCCGGGGCCGGCGCTCAGCTGTGCCGCGCTGTCGTTCCTGGCGTACGACTTTCTATTCATCCCACCCAATTTCTCCCTGAGCATCCAGCGTCAGGAAGACGTCCTGACGCTCCTGTTCTTTCTGCTGATGGCGGCGCTCACGGGCAACCTGGCCGCGCGCCAGCGCCAGCAACTCAGCGCCTTGCGCGAAACCCAGGCGCACACCGCGCAACTGCTGGAGCTGTCCCGACTGCTGGCTGCGGCGACCGACCGCCAGGCGGTGTTCAGTGCAGCCGCGCAGCACATGCAGGGTTGGCCGGGGCTGGACATCTGTCTGCTCGAGCGCAGCGACCAGGGCTGGAAGGTGGCCCAGGGCGCGGCGGTGTCGTTCTCGACCACCGAACTGGCTGCAGCGCAGTGGGCCGGCAACCACGCGCAACCGGCCGGGCTGGGCACCACCACATTGCCGGCGGGGCGTTGGTGGTGGTTACCGGTAACGTGGGAGGGCCAGGTGCTGGCGTTGCTCGCGGTGGCCGAACAGCAGGCCGGTCGGCTCGACGACCCTGGCCGACGTCTGCTTGGCGCGCTCGTGCAGCCGGTGGCGCAGGCCCTGGCCCGCGCGGACCTGGCCCATGACCTGGAAGCGGCGCGCCTGCACGGTGAAACCGAACAGTTGCGCAGTGCCTTGCTGGCCTCGGTGTCCCATGACCTGCGCACGCCGCTGACCGCCATGCGTGGCAGCATCGACAGCCTGCTGGCCCTGGGCACGGCCCTGGCGCCGGACGATCGCCAGGCGTTGCTCGAGGTTACCCGAGACGAAGCCGAGCGCCTGGACCGCTACATCCAGAACCTGCTCGACATGACACGCCTGGGCCACGGCGCCCTCAAGCTGGCGCGGGACTGGGTGGCGGCCGGGGATATCGTCGCCAGCGCCGTGAGTCGATTGCGCGCGCCGCTGGCTCCGTTGCAGGTCCAGGTGCAGGTACCCGCGCAACTGCCCTTGCTGTACGTGCATGCGGCGCTGATCGAACAGGCCCTGGTCAACGTGCTGGAAAATGCCGCGCGGTTCTCGCCTGTGGGCGGTCGCTTGCAAGTGTCGGCCCGTGTGCGCGACGACAGCCTGCTGCTCGCGGTCAGCGACGAAGGCCCCGGTATTCCCGAAGCCGAGCGGGCGAAGATTTTCGACATGTTCTACACCGCCGCGCGCGGTGATCGAGGCGGGCAGGGCACGGGGTTGGGCCTGGCGATCTGCCAGGGCATGGTCGGCGCCCATGGCGGTCGCGTGGAAGTCGGCAGCGGCATCGATGGCCATGGCACTTGCATCGCCTTATGCTTGCCGCTGCGCGCTCAACCGGGCGCCGATCCGGATACCTGAGCATGAGCCTTACCCATTCTCCTCTGGCCAGCACCTTGCTGGTCATCGACGACGAACCGCAGATCCGCAAATTCCTGCGCATCAGCCTGGCCTCCCAGGGCTACAAGGTGATCGAAGCGGGCACCGGCGCCGAGGGCCTGAGCCAGGCCGCGCTGCTGCGTCCGGACCTGATCGTGCTGGACCTGGGCCTGCCGGACATGGACGGCCAGCAGGTGCTGGAGCAGTTGCGCCAGTGGAGCGCGGTGCCGGTGCTGGTGCTCTCGGTGCGCGCCAGCGAGGCACAGAAGGTCCAGGCCCTGGACAGCGGCGCCAACGACTACGTGACCAAGCCCTTCGGCATCCAGGAATTCCTCGCCAGGGTGCGTGCGCTGTTGCGCCAGGCCAGCGGCAGCCCGGTCCACGAAGCGGCCTTGCAACTGGGCCCGCTGCAGGTCGACCTGGCATCGCGCCGGGTCACCCTCGGCGGCGCCGAGGTGGCGCTGACCCGCAAGGAGTACGCCGTGCTCGCACAGCTGGCGCGCTACCCGGGGCGAGTCATCACCCAGCAGCAATTGCTCAAGGACATCTGGGGCCCGACTCACCTCGACGACAGTCACTACCTGCGCATCGTCGTCGGCCACCTGCGCCACAAACTCGGCGACGACCCCGCCGCCCCGCGCTTCCTCATCACCGAACCCGGTGTCGGCTACCGCCTGGCAAGCCCCGACTGACGCGCCGCTCCCCAGCCCACACCTATCCCCCTGTGGTCGCTATCCCCTGTGGTCGCTATCCCTGTGGGAGCGGGTTCTACCCGCGAAGACGCCAGCCCCCACACCACCAATCCCGCAGCACGCAAGCCGCCCCCCTGTGGGAGCGGGTTCTACCCGCGAAGACGCCAGCCCCCACACCACCAATCCCGCGGCACCCACGCCGTCCCCCTGTGGGGGCGGGTTCAACCCGCGAAGACGCCAGCTCCCACACCACCAATCCGGCAGCACCCACCCCGTCCCCCTGTGGGAGCGGGTTCTACCCGCGAAGACGCCAGCCCCCACACCATCAATCCCGGATTTACACTCGAATCCAGCGGTGCCAGTGCCGACGCCTTCGCGGGTAGAACCCGCTCCCACAGGAACCCGCTCCCACATGAGCGCGCATCACTGGAGGCCACACTACGGACCCACACAACGGCACTTTTTAGATGGCACATCGTCTGACCCAGCATTACCCTGACGTTTTTCCCGAGGTGTCATCGATGAAAGCCTGGATCTGTGTGCCGCTGGTGGCACTGGCCTTGAGCGGTTGTGCCGGCAAGACCGCCTACCGCGACAGCTGCGCCACGCAGCTCGATGGTGCCTGGCACGAGCTCGACCTGGCCAAGGCCGAAGGCCTGGCCGGCACCGTGAGCTATTCCAAGGCGCTTTCGCTGCTCACCGGGGCCAAGACCCAGCAGCAGTTCGAAGCCTTCGAGGGCTGCACCAACAAGGCCGAAAAAGCGCGGTTCTATATCCGCGAGTCGCGTGCCGGACGCTGAAGCACTTCGGTCGCCCAGAGCCGCCTGACAGCGGGCCGGCAGACGGCCAGCAGACGTAGTATCGACAAGGAGTGTCTGCCATGCGCAGCCGATTGGATGAATGCCTGCAAGCCGTCAATGAAGTCCTGCTGGGCAAGGAAACCCAGGTTCGCCTGGCGTTGACCTGCCTGATCGCCGATGGCCACCTGCTCATCGAGGACTTGCCCGGCATGGGCAAGACCACCTTGAGTCATACCCTGGCCAAGGTGCTGGGCCTGAGCTTCCAACGTATCCAGTTCACCTCCGACCTGCTGCCCAGCGATATCCTCGGCACGTCGGTGTTCGACAAGGACAGCGGTCGTTTCGTATTCCACCCCGGACCGATCTTCGCCGAACTGGTGCTGGCGGACGAAATCAACCGCGCAACGCCCAAGAGCCAGAGTGCCCTGCTCGAAGCCATGGAGGAGGGCCAGGTCACCATCGAGGGCGCCACCCGTCCATTGCCCCAACCGTTTTTCGTGATCGCCACGCAGAACCCCACTACCCAGGGCGGTACCTTCGCGCTGCCCGAGTCGCAACTGGACCGTTTTCTCATGCGCCTGTCACTCGGCTACCCGGCCAAGGCCGCCGAAAAGGCCTTGCTGATGGGCGAGTCGCGACGCGATCTGCTGCCGCGCATGAGCGCCGTACTCGACCACGCGCAGCTGTCCGCGTTGCAAGCCCAGGCCCGTGCAGTGCGGGCCAGCGACGCGTTGGTGGATTACGTACTGCGCCTGGTGGAAGCCACCCGCACCCAGCCGCAGTTCGCCTATGGATTGTCGCCACGGGGTAGCCTGGCGCTGCTTGCCGCTGCCAAGGCGTGGGCCTTGCTGCTCGATCGCGACTACGTGATTCCCGAAGACGTGCAAGCGGTACTGCCCTCAGTCGTCAGCCACCGCCTGCGCGAACGAGCCGACCCTACCGGTCAGGGCGGCGGCGCGCTGGTGCAGTGGCTGCTGCGGGAGGTGCCTGCGCTGTGAGGCGACTGCTCGGCGAGCGCTGGCGGCGCTGGCAGGCGCGCCGCTTGCCGGCGGCGCCGCGCATCGAGCTGGACCAGCGCAGAATCTTCATCGTTCCCAGCCGCAGCGGTACCGGTTTCATCGTCGTGCTGCTGTTGATCTTCCTCGCCGCCATCAACTACCAGAACAGCCTGGCCTATGCCTTGGTATTCCTGCTGGGCTCTGTGTTCGTCGTCGCGATTCTGCACACCTACCGCAACCTCAGCGGCCTGTTGGTCAGCGGCAACGGCGCCAGCTCGGTGTTCGTCGGCGAGCAAGCGCGCTTCGGCCTGCGTCTGGAAAGCGGCGGCAAGGAGCACCAGGCCATCGGCGTGGGTTGGAACGCGCAGCAACTGCAACGCAGCGATGTCGCCCCCGATCACGTGCAGGCGCTGGAACTGAGCTTGCCGACCGAGCGCCGCGGCTGGCTTCCAGCACCGCGCATGCGCGTGGAGACCAGCTTTCCCCTCGGCGTGCTCACTGCCTGGACCTGGGTCGACCTGGGCCAGCGAGTGCTGGTCTATCCGCAACCGTTGCAGGGCGAAGTGCCGACCTTGCACAGCGAGTCGGCGGATATCGAAGACCAGGCGCAACGCCTGCACGGCCAAGGCGTGGACGATTTTCAGGGCCTCAAGCAATACCAGCCGGGCGATTCGTGGCGGCGCATGCATTGGAAGGCCTATTCACGCGGCGAAGGGCTGCTGGTCAAGGACTTCGCCGACCTGCGCGGCCAGGAACTGTGCCTGGACTTCGTCGCGCTTGGCGGCGATGTCGAACAGCGCCTCTCGCGCCTGTGCTATTGGGTATTGGCCCTGTCCCGCGAGCAGCGGCCTTTCGCCCTGCAGTTGCCCGGCAATCGGCTGGACACCGACAGCGGCGACGCACACCGCGAAGCCTGTCTGCGTGCCTTGGCACTTTTCGGAGAACAGCCATGAGCACGCCCGCCGCGATTCCGCGCGTCAGCCTGACCTGGCTGCTCCTGGCGCAGTCGCTGGTACTGGTGCCGCTGTGGTGGCACGTGCCGTTGTGGCTGCTGGGGTTGTGGTTGGGCTGCACGCTGTGGCGCGTGCAGGTGTTTCGCATGCGTGCGCGCTATCCGGGACGGCTGATCAAGGTCGCGCTGATGCTTGCGGTGGCCGCCGGGGTGTATCTGCCCAGCGGCACCTGGGTGGGCCTGGAGGCCACCGCCGCGCTGCTGGTGGCCGCGTTCCTGCTCAAGCTTCTGGAGATGCAAACCGCCCGCGATGCCCGCGTGTTGATCTTTCTCGGCCTGTTCTGCCTGGCGGTGGCCTACCTGTTCGATGCCAGCCTGGGCTGGGCGCTGTACAGCGTCCTGCCACTGCTGGCTTTGCTCGCCGCCTTGATCGGATTGCAGCAGACCTCACTCATCGCACGCCCGATGGCCACGCTGAAACTGGCCGGTAGCCTGATGTTGCAGGCGTTGCCGCTGATGCTGCTGCTGTTCGTGTTCTTTCCGCGCCTGGAACCGCTCTGGTCGCTGCCGCTGCCCGCGCCGGGGCAGGGCGTGACCGGCTTGTCGGAAAGCATGAGCGCGGCCGACGTGGCCAGCCTCAGTCAATCCGGAGAAGTGGCCTTTCGTGCCAGCTTCGATGGCGCCATACCGCCCAAGCGCGACCTGTATTGGCGCGCGTTGAGCCTGGATGTGTACGACGGCCGCACTTGGAGCCAGTCCCCCTGGATCCAGACCCAATTGGCAGCACAGTGGCAACCGACCGGGCCTTCGTTGACCTATCAAATCATTCAGCAGTCCAGCGGCAAGCCCTGGCTGTTCGCCCTGGACGTCGCGCGCACCGCTTTGCCCGGCGTGCGCCAGCTCAGCGACGGACGCCTGCAGCGTCGTCGCCCGGTCGACCAGCCGTTGATGTACGCGGTCACTTCCTGGCCGCAGGTGATCCGCGAACCCCAGCTGGCACCTCCCGCATTGCGCACGGCGCTGCAATTGCCGGCGCAGGGCGACCCGCGCACGCGCCAGTGGGCGCAAGACCTGCACGCCCGTTTCAGCACGGCACCGGCACTGGTCAACGAAATGCTCCGACAGTTTCGCGAGCTGCCCTTCCACTACACGCTCAACCCTCCGGTGCTGGGCCGCGACAGCATCGACGAATTCCTCTTCGACAGCCGCCGGGGCTTCTGCGCCCACTACGCCGGCGCCATGGTCTACGCGCTGCGCGTGGCCGGGGTGCCCGCGCGGGTGGTGGCCGGCTATCAGGGCGGCGAGGTCAACCCGGCAGGCAACTACCTGACCGTGCGTCAATACGAAGCCCATGCCTGGGTCGAGTACTGGCAGTCAGGCATCGGCTGGCAACGGGCCGATCCCACTGCCGCAGTGGCACCCGCGCGGGTCGAACAGGGCTTGCAGCAGGCGCTCTCGGCAGATGAGGAATTTCTCGCCGGCTCACCGTTCTCGCCCTTGCGCTACCCGCATCTGACGTGGCTCAACGACCTGCGCCTGCAGTGGGACAATCTCAACTACGGCTGGCAGCGCTGGGTGTTGGAGTACCAGGGCGAGCGCCAGATCGAATTTCTCGCGCGCTGGTTCCAGGGTCTGCAACGCTGGGCGCTGCCGGTCGGTGGATTGTTGTTCATGGTGCTGGCCAGTGTCTGGCTGCTCAAACCGTGGCAGCGTCGGGCCGATCCCCAGCTCAAGGAATTCCTCGCCTTCGAGCGTCTGTTGCGTCGGCGTGGCCTCGTGCGGCATACCGGTGAGGGGGCCATGGCATTCGCCGAGCGCGCAGCGGCTCGTTTGCCCAGGCAGAGCGAAGCCATCCTGGCCTTCGCCTATGCCTTCATGGCCCAGCACTACGCCGGTCGACCGGTTTCCCGCGAGCAATTGCGTGCTGCGTTGACGATCTTGCGCCGAAAACTGGCGAACGCGCCTGGCCCAGGGCCCCGCTAGCGGCGTATCGCCACGAAAGCTGAGAGAACTGTAAATTGGCCGATATGAAACCTGCGGTCGGGCGCCGAGCTGGCTACCATTTAGCCCATCGACCCTCACCTTCAAGGCCGGCCCATGAACCTTCGCGACCTGCTAGCAAGCGCACGACGTCCACCCCACAGTGTCACCGTACCTCACGAATGGAGCCAGGGCCGTGCCTGTTACGGCGGGCTCATGGCTGCTTTGCTGCACGAAGCCATGGCGGCGCACATTCCCGACCGCCCGGTCCGTTCGATGGCGATCACGTTCGTGGGCCCCGCCGAATTGGAAGTGCCCATCGATCTGCGGGTGGAAATACTGCGCGAGGGCAGTGCCGTCACCTCGGTGCTGGCCCGTGCAGTTCAGCACGGCCGCACCATGACCGTGGTCCAGGCCAGTTTCGGCCTGGCGCGGCAATCGGCAATCGACATCAGCGCAATGCCGGTGGCGCCCATGAAACCCTTGGCCGAGTCGACGCCGCTGCCGTATCTGCCGGGCGTTACCCCGGAGTACATTCGACACTTGGACATGCGATGGGGCATTGGTGCGCTGCCGTTCAGCAATACACCGGTCGCCGGGATCGGCGGATGGATGCAGTTACGCGAACATGAGGTCGACGAACCCATCACCGAAGCACTGCTCTTGGTGCTGGGAGACGCCTGGCCACCCGCACTGCTGCCTTATCTGAGCAAACCAGCGCCCGGCAGCAGTCTGACCTGGACCATCGAATTCATCCAGCCCATGCCCGCCATGGGAAGCCTGGACTGGTGCCGCTACCAGGCTGTGATCGAACATGCCCGGGACGGGTACGGCCACACGTCCGCAGCCATGTGGAACCCGCAAGGCGAACTGTTGGCGATCAGCCGGCAGACGGTGACGGTGTTTGGCTGAGCGCATGCTGCGGGCGACCCAGCGCGAAGGCGGCAACCAGGCCGATCACGCCGATGGCAGCTTCGGCGATGCTGGAGCAGGCAGCCGCATCGACCAGCATCAGGGCAGACAGGGCCAGCAACGGCAGGGCGATGGCTCGCGAGACGCGGATGCCGTTGTTCGGGTCGTTGACGATGTTCAGGGCGTTCATATCGTTCATGGCTCAATGCTCCATAGGCATGGTGCAACAGGACCTGGGTTCAGCAAGGCGGGTAGCATGAGCTGTAGAGTCCAGCCAACCGCCGATTGTTCAAGCCAGATCCAGATCCGAATCGGTTGAGAACGATAATAGTCACCGCTCGCATCGGCCGCGAATCAAGCTTCGCTATCAGCGTCATAGAGAGCGGGCGCGCCCGAGCTGATCTGGGGCAGGCGAAAAAATGCTCGGGCGCACGCGGTCGTACTCGACGCCAGATCGGCCAGGCTTTCATTCCGATGCATTGCCACCTCGCGCAAAACCTCGGTGAGAAAGGCCGGTTCGTTGCGGCCACTCTTGGGTTTGGGCCGCAAAGTGCGCGGCAAGAGATACGGTGCATCGCTCTCCAGCATCAGCCGCGAGGCGGGAATGCTGCCCACCAGCGGGTGCAGGTGAGTGCCGCGACGCTCATCGCAGATCCAGCCGGTGATACCGATGTGCAGGTCCAGATCCAGGTAATCGAACAAGGCCTTGCGCTCGCCGGTGAAGCAGTGCACCACGGCTGCCGGCAGGTGATCGCGGTAACCCTTGAGGATGTCCAGCAAGCGCTGAGGCGCATCGCGTTCGTGGAGAAACACCGGCAGCTGCAGCTCGACAGCCAGCGCCAGGTGCTCCTGCAACACTTTCTCCTGCTGTGGTCGCGGCGAGAAGTCGCGGTTGAAATCCAGACCGCATTCGCCCACTGCCTTGACCTGTGGCTGGCTCAGCAGATCACGCAAACGCGTGGCACTGTCGCCGTTCCACTCGCTGGCGCTGTGCGGGTGGATGCCGGCGGTGGCGAACAAGCGCTCACCGGCTTCGTCCCACTGCTGACACAGCTGCAAGGCCTGTTCGCTGCCCTCGACACTCGTGCCGGTGAGCACCAACTGACAGACGCCAGCGGCGTAGGCCCTCTGCAGAATGGCCTCGTGCTTTTGCGCGAAGCTGTCATGGGTAAGGTTGACGCCAATATCGATGAGTTGCATGGTGCTACCTCAAAGCAGGAGGCGAAAAGCATACCAGAGCTTGGTGATGGGCAAGAAAACCAAGAACTTCAAAAGGTTATGGCGGTCTTTGAGGGCTGCTCGAGACATTTGCCGGGGAACCATGGGCGCAAGATCACTGATTGTCATGCTGTGTCTGGTCCTCGGACTGCCCTCGGCAGCCGCCGCTCGTCCGGCGGGTCCCCCGTTGGCGGCACACCCGGCCAAGGTCCGCGACCTGGCCCAGATCCAGTCGAGCCGCGTGTTGCGCGTGCTGGTCAATCAGAGCCGCAACAGCTCCGGCCAGGTCCGCGGCCAGGCCATCGGCGTCGAATACCATCGCCTGCAGGCCTTCCAGAGCTTCCTCAATGCCCACGCCGGTAAAGGTCAGGCGTTGCAACTCAAGATCATTCCGCGAGCCAAGGAACAACTGCTCGGCGCCCTGCAGCGTGGCGAAGGCGATCTGGTCGCGCCGGGCGAACTGATGGAGTTGCATCCCGCCAGCAAGGTCGCGGCCAGCGATGCCGTGATCGCCAACGTGCCATTCGTGCTGGTCAGCGGCAAAGGCGGGCGGCGCCCGGTGCGGGTCGAGCAACTGGCAGGCAAAACCCTCGCCTTGCCCAATGGCAGCGCTGCGGGCGCCGCCATCGAACGCCTGAATCAGAAGCTGGCCTTGCGCAAACTGGCGCCTATCGACATCGAATGGGTCGACCCCAGCCTGGCCGTTGAAGACGTGCTGGAGATGGTCCAAGCCGGGATCTACCCGCTGACCGTGGTCGAATTGCCCATCGCCGAGCGCTGGGCCAAGGTCATGCCACGGCTGCGGGTGGACCGCCGCGTGGTCCTCAGCGCGCCCGGCTCGGTAAGCTGGTACGTGCGCCGCGACGCACCGCAGCTCGGCGCCAGTGTCGATCGCTTCCTGGCGTCCTACAAGGCGCCAAGCGATCAGGACGCCGCGTTCGTCAAGGTTTACCGTGGCCTGTACAGGGTTCACTACCCCTTGGCCCGCAGTGATCGTCAGCGGCTGGAAAAACTGCGTCCGGTCCTCCAGCGCCACGCCCGCGAGCAACACATGGACTGGCTCAACCTCGCCGCGCTGGCCTTCAAGGAGTCCAAGCTCGACCCGGCGGCGCGTGGGGGCGGCGGCGCCACCGGCCTGCTGCAGATCACCCCCTCGGCCGCCCGGCGGGTAGGCGTGGGCAACATCCAGGACGTCGACAACAACGTCCAGGCCGGGGCCAAGTACTTGGCGATGATCCGCCGCAAATTCTTCTCCAGCAACAAGCTCAACGAGCGTGAGCGCATGGCCTTCACCCTGGCCGCCTACAACATGGGCCCTGAACGGGTGCAGGCCATGCGCAAGGAAGCCCGCCGCCGTGGCCTCAACCCCGACCAATGGTTCTTCCAGACCGAGCGCATCGCCATGGAACAGATGGGCATGGCCTCGGTGAGCTACGTCAACAGCGTGAACAAGTACTACCTGGCGTTCGCCCGCGAACGCGATTCGCTGGAGCCAGGCGCGCGCAAGCTGGCGTCGGCGCGTTGAATCATGAGCCTTGCTGGCAGGGCAGGGTGTTTATTGTAGGCTACGCTTTTATGTCTGGCCGGAGGCCGCATTGGCAACGAACATCATTACGCGTGAGGGGCACGAGGCGCTGAGGTCAGAGCTCGATCATCTGTGGCGCGTCTATCGGCCAGAGATCACGCAGAAGGTCGCTTGGGCTGCATCTTTGGGGGATCGCAGTGAGAACGCGGATTACCAGTACAACAAAAAGCTGCTGCGTGAGATCGACCGTCGGGTGCGTTATCTGCGCAAACGGTTGGAAGACGTCAAGGTCGTCGATTATTCGTCCGAACAAGAAGGCCGGGTGTTCTTCGGTGCTTGGGTAGAGATCGAAAACGACGCAGGCGAGACCAAGACCTTTCGTATCGTCGGCTATGACGAAATCTATGGTCGCAACGACTATATCTCCATTGATTCACCCATGGCCCGCGCGCTGCTGAAGAAGCAGGAAGGCGACGAAATAGTCGTACAGATCCCTGATGGCGAGGCGCTGTGGTATATCAATCAGATCCGCTACAAGCCGGCCTGAGGTGTGCACCAGGCGGTTGACACCCTGCCGACCGATTCAATAGGATTACCCCTCATGCGCCGATTTAGACAGCTACTTGCGGGGCGCCTGGAGGTTCTTGCGAGCCTTCGAAATACCGCTAAAGCGCTGGTTCGGTGATGCCTCCCACCGCTGTCCAGCTCTCCCACATGAAGCGGTCGAGGCTGAGAACACCATCATGAACTGTCCCCGTCCCATCGTTTGTTTGGCGCCGATCCCGGCGAGTCCTTCCCTGCGCAACCCGCGCATCCTGCTGGTGGGCCAGCACCAACCGAACCTGCTGCGCAGCCTTGATGGCTGGCCTCGCCGTCGTGGCAAGCCCGGTGCTTTCGTGGCTCGCTTCATCGACCAGCACAGCGCCTTGAAAGGTTTGCCCGACAACAGCTTCGAACTGGCCGTGATCCAGGCACCATCGGCGCAGGATGCCCGTGAGGTGATTGCCCATGCCGTGCGCATCGCCCGGCAGGGGCTGATCACCCTTCGCTGATCGGCGGGTAGCACATCAGCCTTCTCTGAGTACCTGCAACGGGCTTGCATTGAGGGCTCGACGGGTGCCGAAGACGCCCGCCCCACCGACCAGCAGTGCGCCGATCAGCGGCAAGCAAAGCAACCATGGGTGCGGGGTCCAGGCCAGGTCGAAGGCATAGCGATACAGCACAAAGCTGATCAGTTCGCTGCCCAACGCCGCCAGCACACCGCTGGCGGCACCCAGCAGACCGAACTCGATGCGCCGTGCCTTGACCAGCAGGCGCCGCTCGGCACCCAGCGCTCGCAGCAGTGCGCCCTGCCGAATGCGCTCGTCCAGTGTCGCCTGCAGCCCGGAGAACAACACGGCCATGCCCGCGGCAAGCACGAACAGCAGCACGTATTCCACTGCCAGGGTGACCTGAGCCAGGATGCTGCGCAGCTGTTCCAGCAGTGCCTCGACCCCCAGGATGGTCGCCGCAGGGAAGGCGCGAGACAGCTCGACCACCTGTGAATCATGCCCAGGAGCGATGTAGAAGCTGGTCAGGTAGGTGGTCGGCAGGTCATCGAAGGTGCCGGGCTGGAAGATCATGAAGAAGTTGGGCTGGAAGTTGTTCCAGTCCACGGTGCGCAGGCTGGTGACCACAGCGTCGCGATTGGAACCGCCAATGTTGAACGTCAAGCGGTCGCCCAGCTTGAGCTTGAGGCTTTGCGCAACGCCTTCCTCGACCGACACGCCGGGCAGGTCCTGGTTCTGCGCAGCGCTCCACCACTGCCCGGCGGTGATCCGATTGCCGTTGGGCAGATGTTCGGCCCAGGTCAGGCTCAAGTCCCGTTGCACCGCGCGTTCACCGCGGGAATCCTTCTCGACCAGTTCCTGCACCGGCGCATCGTTGATATCCACCAGACGTCCCGGCATCACCGGGTACAGGGGCGCCGCACGGGCGCCGGCGTCCTGCAGGTGACGGGCGAAGGCATCGCGCTCGTCCGGCAGGATGTTCAGGGCGAAATAGTTCGGCGCATCCTTTGGCAACTGGTTCTGCCAGTTGTCCAGCAACTCGCCACGCAGCAGCGCGATCAGCGTCATGGCCAGCAGAATCAGGCCGAAGGCCAGGGCCTGGCCAGCCGCAGCCAGCGGATGCCGAAGCAGTTGCCCAAGCCCCAGACGCCAGGGCAGGGTGGAACGGGCCAGCAGCCGGCGCAGGCTTTTCAGGCCCAGCAGCAACAGGCCGCCCAGGATCAGCGCGGCCAGCAGGCCACCGGCGAGCAGCGCGAAGGTCAGGACCAGGTCCAGGCTCAACCGCCACATGATCAGGCCCAGCGCCAGCAGCGCAGTGCCGTACACCAGCCAGGTGCTGGTCGGCACCGGCAGCAGGTCGCGCCGCAGCACGCGCAGCGGCGGTACCGCACCCAAAGCTGCCAGCGGTGGCAGGGCGAACCCGGCCAAGGCGACCAGCCCGGTACCGATGCCGGCCAACGCGGGCAATACGCCCCCGGCCGGAACCACGGCAGGCAACAAGCCATGGAGCATCTGGAACAGGACCAGTTGCGCCAACCAGCCGATCAGCGCACCGCTCAGGCACGCCAGCACACCGAGCAGGGCCAGTTGCACGCAGAACATCAGCATCACTTGGCGGCGTGACAGGCCCAGGCAGCGCAGCAGGGCACTGGCATCGAAACGTCGCGCGGCGAAGCGGCTGGCCGACATGGCCACCGCCACGCCCGCCAGCAGTACCGCCACCAGGCTGGCCATGTTCAGATAGCGTTCGGCCTTGCCCAGCGCGCCACCGATCTGCTGGTTGCTGTCCTTGGAATCACGCAGCCGCTGGTTGGGCTCGAGCGCCGACTCCAGTCGCTGCTGATAGCTGGCCAGTTGCTCGGGCGTGCCACGCCAGAGCTCGCGGTAGGTCACTCGGCTGCCTGGCTGCACCACGTTGGTGGCGGCCAGGTCCTGCAGGTTGATCATCACCCGTGGCGTCAGGCTGTAGAAATTGCCGGCTCGGTCCGGCTCATAGGTCAGCACGCGTGCCAGGCGCAGGGTCTTGCTGCCCACATCCAGGGTGTCGCCAACCTTGAGGTTCAGCGCTGCCAGCAAGCGTGACTCTGCCCATGCCTCACCGGGCGCCGGGCCTGCGCCGGCTGTTTCCTCTCCATAGGGCTGCGCAGCGCTCTTGAGCTCGCCACGCAACGGGTACGCCTCATCGACCGCCTTCACGCTGGACAACTGGATGCCGTTGTCGGCGGCGATCACGCTGGCGAACTCGACCACGCGCGCATGCTCGAGCCCCGCCTGGGTGCCTGCATCGATCTGTTCCTGGCGGGCCGGGCTGCTGCCTTGCAGGATAAGGTCGGCGCCAAGGAACTCGGTCGCGCGCAGTTGCATCGCGCCATTGAGGCGCGCCCCGAAATAGCCGATCGCAGTGCTGGCAGCGACCGCCACCAGCAGGGCAAAGAACAGTACGCGCAGCTCGCCGGAGCGGGCGTCACGCAACAACTGCCGGGCGGCCAGGGCGACCAGGCGGAACATCGGCAAGCCGACCATCAGGGCTCCAGAGGCGCGACGAGGCGCCCGGCATCGAGGCGGATCAAACGCTGGCAGCGATGCGCCAGACGCTCGTCGTGGGTTACCAGTACCAAGGTCGTGCCGCGTTCCTTGTTCAGTTCGAACAGCAGGTCACTGATGCGCTCGCCGGTATGGCTGTCGAGGTTGCCGGTGGGTTCGTCGGCGAACAGCACGTCGGGTTCGGCAGCGAAGGCGCGGGCGATGGCCACGCGCTGTTGTTCGCCGCCCGAGAGCTGGCGCGGCGAGTGTGTCAGACGTTGGCCCAGGCCAACCCGTTCGAGGAGGTTGCGCGCATGCTCCCGGGCATCCTTGCGGCCGTCGAGCTCCAGCGGCAGCATCACGTTTTCCAACGCATTGAGGCTGTCCAGCAGTTGGAACGACTGAAACACGAACCCCACGTGTTCGGCGCGCACCCGAGCCCGCTGGTCCTCGTCGAGGGTGCCGAGGTCCTGGCCAGCCAGGGTCACGCTGCCCGCACTGGGCAGGTCGAGGCCGGCCAGCAGGCCGAGCAGGGTGGACTTGCCCGAACCCGAGGCGCCGACGATCGCCAGGCTGTCGCCTTTCGCCAATTGCAGGGAGAGTTCGTGCAGTATGGTCAGTTCACCTTCCGCGCTGGTGACCACTTTGCTAAGGTTCCGCGCTGTAAGAATGCTTGCGCCCATGGAGAGTCCCGATGCGAATGTGGTTGATGAGTGCTGGCCTGGGCCTGATGTTGGCCGCCCAGAGTGCAGTGGCAGGTACCGTCCTGATCGTTGGCGATAGTATCAGCGCGGCTTTCGGCCTGGATACCCGCGCCGGCTGGGTAGCACTGCTCGAAAAACGCCTGGCGCAGCAGGGTTTCGACGACAAAGTCGTCAATGCCTCGATCACCGGCGATACCTCGGCCAATGGCTTGGCGCGGCTGCCCGCGCAGCTTGCAGCGCACAAGCCGGACCTGGTGCTGCTGGAGTTGGGCGGCAACGATGGCCTGCGCGGGATGCCTGTCGCGCAATTGCAACAGAATCTTGCGTCGATGATTGATCTCTCTCGCAAGGCCGGGGCCGAGGTACTGCTGTTGGGCATGCAATTGCCGCCCAACTACGGCGCGCGGTATACCAAGGCATTCGCCCAGGTCTACCAAACACTCGCGGACGAGAAAAAAGTGGCCCTGGTGCCGTTCCTGCTCGAAGGGGTTGGCGGCGTTCCGACATTGATGCAGGCCGACGGTGTCCATCCCACCGCCGGTGCCCAGGGCAAACTGCTGGAAAACGTCTGGCCGACGCTCAAACCGTTGCTTTGACGCTTTTCTGGATGCTGGCTTTCGGCTAATGTGGCGCCCCCTGTTTGGAGCCCCCGATGCCGCGTCCCGCCTGGTCCCTGTTTGCCTACCAACTGATCGAACCCGACGATCAGCTGGACCTGTTCGCCTGCCAGGAAAGCCGGGTGCATCTGGTGGCGCGCCAGCTGGAGCTCGGTGGTTCGGTGGACCGCACCCTGTGCGGCACCTTGCTGCCGGCCCAGCCGCGGTGGCTGGAGGTGCACAAGCAGATCTTCCGCGATCAGCGCCTGTGCAAACTGTGCCGGGCCATTCTGTTCGCCCAGCGCAAAGGCACGCGGCCGGTGTGGCCCGAGTTGCAGTCGATCCCCTGATCGGCGCGCCGAGGGTCTTCGGCTACACGCGCCCGGCAACTGCGCGTACAATCGCGGCATTGTCCCGTTCAGTTCGATCAAGGATTTCCTGGATGCCGCCGAGCCTTTCCGTCTTCACTCGCTGCCTGTCGCTGGCCGCCGCGTTCGCTGCGGCGCCGGTCATGGCGCTGGAATTCCCGTTGCCGCCTCCGGGTGAAGACATCATTGGCCAGGTGCAGACCATCACCGCCAAGTACGAAGACACCTTCGCCGATATCGCGACCGCCAACGACCTTGGCTACCTGGAAATGGTTGCGGCCAACCCCGGTGTCGATCCCTGGCTGCCGGGTGCCGGCACGCAGATCGTCCTGCCGACCCGTTTCATTCTGCCTCCCGGTCCGCGCGAAGGCATCGTCATCAACCTGGCCGAATATCGCCTCTACTATTACCCCAGGGGCGAGAACGTCGTGCGTACCTACCCACTGGGGATAGGCCGGGAAGGGTGGGGGTCGCCCATTGCGCAGACCAAGGTCATCGCCAAGACCGCCAATCCGACCTGGACGCCGCCGGCCTCGATCAAGGCCGAGCACGCTGCGGACGGCGACCCGTTGCCCAACGTCGTCCCGGCCGGTCCGGACAATCCGTTGGGGCCGTTCAAGTTCACCCTCGGCCTGCCGGGCTACCTGATTCACGGCTCGAACAAGCAGTTCGGCATCGGCATGCGCACCAGCCATGGCTGTTTCCGCATGTACAACGACAACGTGCTGGAGTTGGCGAGCATGGTGCCGGTGGGGACCAGCGTGCGCATCATGAACGAGTCCTACAAGTTTGGCATGAGCGGTGGCAAGGTGTACCTCGAGGCCCACGCTCAATTGACCGACAAGGGTGACCCGGTGGCCCTGGACAGGCACACCGCCGTGATCAACGCCTTGCTCAACCGCAGGGACTTCGCCCCGGACATCAAGATGAACTGGGACGTGGTCCGCGATGTGGTCGCTGCCGAAGACGGCCTGCCGGTCGAGATCGCCGTTTCCGGCGCGCCGATGATCAGCAGCGCACCTGACACAGCGCCCGCGCCATAGCGCGGTCTTCATCAGGCATAAAAAAACCGACCCAATGGGTCGGTTTTTTTACAGCCTCGAAAAGCTGTTACTTGCGGCTGGCCTTGTCGAGCATGCGCAGGGCGCGCTCGTTGGCTTCGTCGGCAGTCTGCTGAGCTTTCTGAGCAGCGGTCAGTGCTTCGTCAGCCTTGCGGTAGGCTTCGTCGGCACGGGCTTGCGAACGTGCAGCGGCGTCTTCGGTAGCGGTCAGACGAGCTTCGGTTTCTTTGGATGCGCTGCTGCAACCGGTAGCCAGAACGGCGGCCAGGGCCAGTGCAGAGAATTTCAGAGCGTTGTTCATTGTGTTCCCCTTCGAAGGACATTCTTTTAAGTAGCCATTTCTCATGAATGAGAAACTGGCCGCCGTACATAGTACTCATTACTTGTAGTAAGTAAACGGACGCAACGCAAGAGATGAAAAAAAATCCATGGGTGCCCAGGGTGGCGGAACGTAACCCGCAAAGCGCGGTCTAGCGCTGGTTGCAAGAGGGTCGCGGGTTATCGCAAGTGCGCGGTTTAGTTGTCGCAGACATGAACTAAGGCGGGATTTACATGTCCGCTTCTGCGGGTCAATCGAGAAGGGTTAGAAAGCGGCCCTTGATTTAGCACGATGCGAGACAACTAAGCCAAACGTAAGCCGAACGACGATATTTATCACATCGAACGCGCAGGCTTCGCCCGGCCTTGATGACAAAAACAGCACGAGTCGGCACAACTGTTTCTAAGTCGTACAAAGAGCGGTAAGGTAGAGATCAAAATCCAAGACCCGCGAGGAATTGCCATGAGCGAGGCGCTATCCATCCACCACGACCAGGCCGGTCACCAGTTCGAAACCAACATCGACGGCCACCGTGCGTACCTGACGTACATGGACCTGGGCAAACAGACCCTGGACATCTACCGCACCTTCGTCCCCAACGCCCTGCGCGGGCGCGGGATCGCTGCAGCGTTGACCGAGCAGGCCTTGGACTACGCCGAAAGCCATGGCTATACGGTGATTCCGTCCTGCTCGTATGTCGAACGCTACATGGAGCGCCATCAGCGTCGTGCGGCAAAGCTGTAACGCTGTGCCCCGGGTACCGGGGCAGCGAAGGTTCGACTGACCCGGTACTGACGGTCAGCGCGTACGCTTTGGCAATACATCCTTGAGTTTCGCGTGCATGCTGCGCAGCGTCTTTTCGGTGCTGGCCCAGTCGATGCACGCATCGGTGACCGACACCCCGTATTGCAGGTCGCCCAAGTCCTTGGGTATCGACTGGCTTCCCCAATTCAAATGGCTTTCCACCATCAGGCCGATGATCGACTGGTTGCCCTCCAGAATCTGGTTGGCCACGTTCTCCATCACCAGAGGTTGCAGCGCCGGGTCCTTGTTGGAGTTGGCATGGCTGCAGTCGACCATGATGTTGGCCTTGATGCCGGCCTTCTCCAGCGCTTGCTCGCACACCGCCACGCTGACCGAATCATAGTTGGGCTTGCCGTTGCCACCACGCAGAACCACGTGGCCGTAGGCATTGCCCTTGGTGGTGACGATGGAGACGCCACCTTCCTGGTTGATTCCCAGGAAACGGTGAGGGTTGGACACCGACTGCAGGGCATTGATGGCCACGGTCAGGCCACCATCGGTACCGTTCTTGAAGCCCACGGCCGAAGACAGGCCCGAAGCCATTTCGCGGTGGGTCTGGGATTCGGTGGTGCGCGCGCCGATGGCCGACCAACTGATCAGGTCCTGCAGGTACTGCGGCGAGATCGGGTCAAGGGCTTCGGTGGCGGTAGGCAGGCCCATCTCGGCTAGGTCCAGCAGCAATTGCCGACCGATGTGCAGGCCATCCTGGATCTTGAACGAGTCATCCAGGTACGGATCGTTGATCAGGCCTTTCCAGCCGACCGTGGTGCGCGGCTTCTCGAAGTAGACGCGCATCACCAGGTACAGGGTGTCCGATACTTCGGCGGCCAGCGCCTTCAGGCGGCGGGCATACTCGTGCGCCGCATCGATGTCGTGGATCGAGCAGGGGCCGATGACCACGAACAGGCGATGATCGCGCCCATCGAGGATATCGCGCACCACTTCACGGCCAGCGGCGACGGTCTTGTGCGCAGCGGCGCTGAGCGGAATTTCCCGCTTCAGCTGGGCAGGCGTGATGAGGGTTTCATTGGAGGCGACGTTAAGGTCGTCGATCGGTAGGTCAGCCATCGTGTTACTCGTCAGGTCACGGGTGCCGGCCGCCAGCGAACCCCGCACGGCGAGGCACAGCATGATTATGAGCGGCGGGGGAGTCGAACCTTAGCGCGTTAGAGCGCATGCCGACAACGCATTTGTGCCATCGCTCTGCCGACGACCGGTGCACTGCGAACGGCGCTGCTACGCTCAAGTGTGCCCTGTCGCCTTGGCCACTTCGGAGGTCGCATGATCCGCTCCATGCTGTACGCCACTGACCTGGGGGTGTACGCCCCATTCGTCATGCAGCACGCCGTCGCCCTGGCGCGCAGCTTCAATGCGCAGCTGTATGTGATCCATGCCGTCGAGCCCATGGGCCTGATCGCCGAATCGGTGCTGCAGAGCTATCTGGACGAGTCCACCCTGGATCGCCTGCACAACCACGGCTTGAGCGCCGTGATGGCGGGGATTGAAACGAGGGTTCTGCAAAGCCTGCGCAGTGACCTGGGCGACGACGAGCCAGACCTTGCCTTGATCCGCGCCGTGCGGGTGCTTCAGGGCGATCCGGCCGAGGTCATTCTCGATCAGGCCCAGCGCCTGAAAGTGGACCTGCTGGTGCTGGGCAGCCACAGTCAGGTGGCTACCGTCGATGTTTCGCTGGGCCGCACGGCGACCCGCGTGTTGCAGCTGTCCCCGGCGCCGGTCTATCTGGTACCCCTCACAGAGCAACGCAGTCGCCTGAAGAGCTAGGCGACAAGCTGGTTATTTTTCCTACAAATTTAATAAAAAGTTCTAGATTTATTGCCTGGACCTTTAATATAGTTATAACCCTTCGCCGACGACTGGCGGTTTTCCTGTGTGAGGGATTCATATGAAGCTTCAACAACTGCGCTACATCTGGGAGGTAGCGCACCACGATCTCAACGTCTCCGCCACGGCGCAAAGCCTGTATACCTCGCAGCCAGGTATCAGCAAGCAGATCCGCCTGCTGGAAGACGAACTGGGTGTTGAAGTCTTCGCACGCAGCGGCAAGCACCTGACCCGCGTCACGCCGGCAGGTGAGCGCATCATCACCACCGCCGGTGAAATCCTGCGCAAGGTGGAAAGCATCAAGCAGATCGCCCAGGAATTCTCCAACGAGAAGAAGGGCACGCTGTCCATCGCCACCACCCACACCCAGGCGCGCTATGCCCTGCCGACGGTGATCAGCAGCTTCATCAAGCAGTACCCGGACGTGGCCTTGCACATGCACCAGGGCTCACCGATGCAGATCGCCGAAATGGCTGCCGACGGCACCGTCGACTTCGCCATCGCCACCGAAGGCCTGGATTCGTTCGGTGACCTGATCATGATGCCGTGCTACCGCTGGAACCGCTGCATCGCGGTGCCCCAGGGGCATCCCCTGACCAAGGTGCCGAAACTGACCCTGGAAGCGCTCGCCGAATACCCGATCGTCACCTACGTGTTCGGTTTCACCGGCCGTTCCAAGCTGGACGAAGCGTTCTCGCGCCGCGGCCTGGCGCCGAAAGTGGTGTTCACCGCGGCCGATGCCGACGTGATCAAAACCTACGTGCGTCTGGGGCTGGGCGTGGGCATCGTGGCCAAGATGGCCGTCGATCCCAAGCTCGACAATGACCTGGTGGTGCTCGACGCCGACCATCTGTTCGAATCCAGCGTGACCCGTATCGGCTTCCGCCGTGGCACCTTCCTGCGCGGCTTCATGTGCGACTTCATCGAGAAATTCGCGCCGCACCTCACCCGCGAGGTCATGGCCAAGGCCATCCAGTGCCACAACAAGCAGGAGCTCGAAGCCCTGTTCGAAGGCGTCGAGCTGCCCGAGCATTGATCACGCCACGGGCCTGAGCATTGCAGGCCCATGTGCCTGCGATGCTCAGGCCTTGGTGATCAGATTCCCTGCGTGCAGTCCACATTCCTTCTGCGTGGCTTCCTCCCACCACCAGCGCCCCTCGCGCTCGTGCTGGTTGGGCAGGACCGGGCGTGTGCACGGCTCGCAGCCAATGCTGATGAAGCCGCGCTCGTGCAGGCTGTTGTAGGGCAGTTCCAGCATGCGGATGTAACCCCACACTTCTTCACTGCTCATCTGCGCCAGGGGGTTGAACTTGTACAGCGTGCGCTCAGGCGTCGAGAACGCGCCGTCCACCTCAACTGCCGCGACCTGGCTGCGTGTTCCGGGACTCTGGTCGCGCCGCTGGCCGGTGGCCCAGGCGCTGACGGTCGAGAGCTTGCGCCGCAGCGGTTCGATCTTGCGGATGCCGCAGCACTCGCCGTGGCCGTCGCGATAGAAGCTGAACAGGCCCTTTTCCTTGACGAAAGGATCCAGCAACGCATTGTCCGGTGAGACCAGTTCGATGGTGATCTTGTAGTGCTCGCGCACCTGTTCGATGAACCGGTAGGTTTCCGGGTGCAGGCGACCGGTGTCCAGGCTGAACACCTTGACGTTCTTGTTCAGTTTCCAGGCCATGTCCACCAGCACCACGTCTTCGGCGCCGCTGAAGGAAATCCAGAGGTCGTCGCCGAAGTGGGCGAAGGCGAGCTTGAGAATGTCCTGGGGGGACTTGTTGGCGTAGGTCGTCGCCATTTCGGCGACATCGAAGGGCTGGCTCATCAGGCGGCTTCCTGGTCAAAGTGGCGCTGGGCGCTCTATATGGCGCCATGGTAACAAAAAACACCCAGCGGCATGGCCGGGATCAGAGCCCGGCCAGGGTGTCCAGCAAGACCTTGACCTTGAAGATCGATTCCTCGTATTCGGCTTGCCACTGGGAGTCGGCCACGATCGCGCCGCCGCCCCAGCAGCACACCTGGTCGTCCTTGATCAGTAGCGTACGGATAGCGATCGAGCTGTCCATTTCGCCGCGCACATCCAGGTACAGCAACGAGCCGCAGTAGATCGCACGCTGGGTCGGTTCCACTTCGTCGATGATCTGCATAGCGCGGATCTTCGGTGCGCCGGTGATCGAACCACCGGGAAAGCTGCCTGCGATCAGGTCCAGGCAGTCCCTGTCCGCTGCCAGCTCACCGGTGACGGCGCTGACAAGATGATGCACGTTCGGGTAGCTTTCCAGGGCGAACAGCTGCGGCACCCGCACCGAGCCGATCCGGCAGGTGCGGCCCAGGTCGTTGCGCAGCAGGTCGACGATCATCAGGTTTTCCGAGCGGTCCTTGGCACTGGCCAGCAGTTCGCGGCCATGGCGTGCATCCTCTTCAGGGTCGAGGCTGCGCGGGCGGGTGCCCTTGATCGGCCGGGTTTCCACCTGGCCGGCCGTGACCTTGATGAAGCGCTCCGGGGAGAAGCTCAACAGGGCCGCGCCGGTGTTCAGTTGCAGATAGCCGGAAAACGGCGTGGAGCAGGCGGCGCGTACTGCCTGATAGGCGGTCCAGGGATCCCCGGCGCAGGCCGCACGAAAGCGCTGGGTAAGGTTGACCTGATAGCAATCGCCCGCCTGGATGTAGGCCTGCACCGTCTCGAATGCCCGTCGATACTGCTCCGGGGTCTGATCCGGCGTCATCGGCGACTGCAAGCGGAAGGGCTGCGCCTGATCCCGGGCCGGTTGGCCGAACAGCTCGATCAGGCGTTGCCGTTCGCAGGCCTGCAGCGCGGGATGGAACATCAGGTGGCTGGTCTGCCGCTGATGGTCGCTGATCAGGGCCCAGCCATACAGGCCGAGGCTGGCGTGCGGCAGGTCGAGATCGTCGTGGTTGGGGTGTGGCAGGTTCTCCAGCCGGCGGCCGAAATCGTAGCTCAGGTAGCCGATCAGGCCGCCGGCGAACGGTAGTTCGCAGCCATCGGGCAATTGCGCCTGACCCAATCCGGCCAATGCCTGGCGCGCACGGTGCAGATACTGCTGGCCGGATTCATCGGGTTGAACGCTGAGCGTCTGCAGAGGCCAGGCGCTGATCAGGTCGAAGCGGCCGCGTTGGGCAATCGGCTGCGCACTGTCGAGCAGTACCGCGCCGGGGGCGTGGCGGACCACGGCGAAATAGGGCGCCGGATTGGCCAGGTAGGGCAGGGCGTGGAGCAAGCAGGTCGGCATGATTGATCGGTGGCCAGTGGCGGGGCTGGGATTGTAATGCACCCGGCCGCTCGTGTGCGGGCGGTGTGGCGTCCGGTCTCAGCTCGTCACGGCAGGCACGTGGCCGAACAGCACCTGGACGAACCGCGTGCGTTCTTCCACGGTTTCGACGAGGCCTTCGGCGGCCAGTTCTTCCAGGTGTTTTTCCACGGCCTGGGTGCGCAGGGTCAGGCCGCAATCGTTGGCGATCTGGATGTTCAGCCCGGGGCGGGCGTTGAGCTCCAGGATCAGCGGGCCTTTTTCCTGGTCCAGGACCATGTCGACGCCAATGTAGCCCAGTCCGCAGAGCTCGTAGCAGCCCGCCGCCAGACGCATGAAACCGTCCCAGTTGGGCAGTTGCACACCGTCCACTGCGTTGGTGGTGTCGGGGTGCTTGCTGATGATGTTGTTGAGCCAGGTACCGCGCAGGGTCACCCCGGTGGCCAGGTCGACGCCCACGCCAATGGCACCCTGGTGCAGGTTGGCCTTGCCGCCCGATTGCCGGGTCGGCAGGCGCAGCATGGCCATGACCGGGTAGCCCATGAGCACGATGATGCGGATGTCCGGCACGCCTTCGTAGCTGATGCTCTTGAAGATCTGGTCGGGAATCACCCGGTATTCGATCAGCGCGCGATCGCGGTGCCCACCCAGTGAATACAGGCCGGTGAGAATGCTGGAGATCTGGTGCTCGATGTCGGCGCGGCTGATGATCTTGCCCGACACGGTGCGAAAGCGCTCCTCGAAGCGGTCGGCGACCACCAGGATGCCGTCACCGCCAGCCCCTTGGGCGGGCTTGACCACGAAGTCACTGCGCCCGCCGATGATCTCGTCCAGTCGGTCGATCTGTTTTTCCGTGGAAATGACCCCGAACATCTCAGGCACGTGAATGCCTGCGGCGATGGCGCGCTCCTTGGTGATGATCTTGTCATCGACGATGGGATAGAGGCTGCGCCGGTTGTACTTGAGCACATAGTCGGCGTTGCGCCGATTGATGCCCATGATGCCGCGGGCTTCCAGCGCCTTCCAGGTCTTCCACAAACCGAACATCAGGAGTCGGCCTGCTTGAGGAATGCCTTGAAACGAACCAGTTCGGTCAGGCGGTAGCCCCGGTAGCGGCCCATGGCAAGCATGAAACCGACAAGAATCAGCAGGATCGCTGGGAAGGTGAACACGAAGTACACCAGTTCCGGAACGCTCATCAGGATGTGCGCCAGGGACGCGGCGAACAGCGTACCCACGGCGACCTTCAAGGCGTGCCCGCTGCCGCGTTCTTCCCAGGTGATCGACAGGCGCTCGATGGTCATGGTCAGGATCACCATCGGGAACAGCGCCACCGACAGCCCGCGCTCCAGGCCCAGCTTGTGGCTGAACAGGCTGATGGCGGCAATCAGCACCACGACGAAGGTGAGCACCACGGATAGCCTGGGCAGCATCTGCAACTTCAGGTGCTCCAGGTACGAGCGCAGCGACAGCCCCAGGGCGGTGATCACGGTGAACAGGATGATGCCGAACCCCAGTTGGGTTTCGCGGAACGCCAGGGCGATCAGCACCGGGGTGAAGGTGCCCAGGGTCTGGATGCCGATCAGGTTGCGCAGGATCAGGATGACCAGCACGCCGATCGGGATCATCACCATGATCATGAAGGTCTGCTGGGTCTGCAGCGGCAGGCCGTAGAGGCTGTATTCGAGAAAGTCGGCGTCGGTGTTTTCGTCGGTCAGCTTGGCCAGGCGAATGGCGTTCATCTCGCTGTTGTTCATGGTGAAGGTCACGGTCGCCTTGCGTCCGCCCTCCACGCTGACCAGGTTCTCGTCACCCGTCCACCACAGCAGGCGATCCTCGGGCAGGCCCTGTTCGCCGGTATCGGGGTTGAAGTACAGCCAGTCGCTGCCGTTGAAGCTGCGCAGCCACAGTTCCGGCGTCTGCGCCTGATCGGCCAGCAGGCGCACGGTATGGACCTTTTCCATCGGCACGTGGGCGATGGACAGCAGCAGGTCGACGATCCGCGCCTTGTGCAGGGTCGAGGTGTCACCGGCCAGCAGCAGCTTGACGTTGTCGTCGGCCAGGTTGTTGACTCGCTTGATGGTTTCGCCGACGAAGGTTTCGACGTCCGCCGAATGCTGGCGGATGGGTGCCAGCAGTGCCTCGGCGGCGATCTTCTCCGGGCCTTCCACGGCCAGGCTGTCGCGGAAGATGGGCCCCTTGACCTTGGGCTTTTCACCGCTGTAGCGCTTGGTCAGCACCAGGCGGTAATACAGGGTCTGGTTGCCCGAGGCGCGGCGGGCCGACCAGGTCACCTTGCGGTTGCCGTCCAGGCGATTGACGCTGACCCCGTAGTTGTTGGAGATGAAGCTCTCGTTGAGGCTCACGTAGTCCCGGCTCAGTGGCGGCACGAACATCTGCACCTTCACCGGGTCCTTGGCGCTGGCGACGAACTCGACCTTGGCATCGATGTTCCACAGATCGTCGGTTTCGTCCTCGGTCACCGGAATGCCGAGGACCAGAATCTGATAGGCCGTGATGGCGATGCCCAGAGCCACCAGCGCGGTGATCAGGATCTTCAGGTGCAGGGTTAGCGCGCGCATTGAAATTACTCTGCGATTTTGGCGACAGTGGCGCAGGCAGGTTTGCCGGCAGCGTGTTTGCGGCTGGGGTCGACCAGCGCATCGAAGCGGGTCAGCGCGTCGGAGCCGATCAGCAGCGGGTAGTCGAATGCGGTGCGGTCGGTCAGGTTGACCTCGATGCGCCGCTGGGTATGACCCATGCACACGTCGAGTTCGATCACCGGTCGCTGGGTGTGAGTCTTGCGTTCCTGCGCGCTGCATTCGCAGTCATCGGCACGGCGCTTGATGGAGCTCATGCGCACCAGCGGCCGTTCGATGGGGTGGGAATGGGCGTTGTCGATGGCCAGATAGAAACGCACCCAGGATTGCCCGTTGCGCTTGAAGCGCTTGATGTCACGGGCGCTGAGCGAGGCGGTCAGTGCGCCGGTGTCGAGCTTGGCCGCGACCCGCAGGTCGATGTCGGTCAGCTGTGCGTATTCGTTCAAGCCGTAGGTGGTCTTTTCGGCGGCCAGGCTCAGGCCCGGAATGAAGAGGAGGCTGAGCAGGCGGGAGAGGGGCTTGAGAGTCATGAATTGAAATTATGAATACCGAATCGGACACCGCGAAAACGTTCCGCGGGTAACAGGAAGGGAGCGCTGCATTCTAGCACGGTGCTTTCATGCCGCCAGCGCAGGCACCGCCAGGCGAGGCCTTGGAGTCTGGAACCATCCGAAAGTTCGCCGAGCGCCTGCCCGGTGTGCCTGGCAATAGCTACTTGAAGCGCCGTTCGACGCCTTTTTCGACGAGGATCTTCGCGGAGATTTCCTCCACCGAAAAATGCGTGGAATTGATGTTGGGAATGTTCTCCCGGCGGAACAGGCCTTCCACCTCGCGCACCTCGAATTCGCACTGGGCAAAGCTGGCGTAGCGACTGTTCGGCTTGCGCTCGTGACGGATCGCGGTCAACCGGTCGGGGTCGATGGTCAGGCCGAACAGCTTGTGCTGGTGAGCCTTGAGCGCGGGCGGCAGCTGCAGGCGCTCCATGTCGTCCTCGGTCAATGGGTAGTTGGCGGCGCGGATGCCGAACTGCATGGCCATGTACAGGCAGGTCGGGGTTTTGCCACAGCGCGAAACGCCTACCAGGATCAGGTCGGCCTTGTCGTAGTAGTGGGTCCTGGCACCGTCGTCGTTGTCCAGGGCGAAGTTGACCGCCTCGATGCGCTCCATGTAGTTGGCGTTGTGGGCGATGGAGTGAGACTTGCCGACCGAATACGAGGAATGGGCGCTGAGCTCCATTTCCAGCGGCGCCAGGAAGGTCGAGAAAATATCGATCATGAAACCGTTGGAGGTCGCCAGGATCTCGCGGATGTCCTGATTGACGATGGTGTCGAAGATGATTGGCCGTACGCCGTCCTTGTCAGCGCAGTTATTGATTTGCTGTACCATGGCCCGAGCCTTGTCCACGCTGTCGATATAGGGCCGCGTGAACTTGCTGAAGGTAATGTTTTCGAACTGCGCCAGTAGACTTTGCCCCAGCGTTTCGGCGGTAATGCCGGTACCGTCGGAGATGAAGAATGCAGATCGTTTCATTGTACGCCCCGGCCCTTAAGCAACTGACGATTCTTGGATATGATAGGCCCGATTGATGGCCAGCATTGCCAGGCATTCTCGTTCATTTCCAGGGCTGCGGCCACAGCCCCCGTGTGCGTTCATTCGCGCCGGGCACCCGAGCTTTTCCAACCCAGTCAGTGGAGAGATCACCTTGGTAGAGTACGTAGTTTCCCTCGATAAGCTTGGTAATAATGATGTGGAACACGTGGGGGGCAAGAACGCGTCCCTGGGCGAGATGATCAGCAACCTGGCCGGTGCCGGCGTGTCGGTCCCCGGCGGCTTTGCCACCACTGCCCAGGCCTATCGCGACTTCCTCGAGCTCAGCGGCCTGAACGAGCAGATCCACGCCGCCCTCGATGCGCTGGACGTGGACGACGTCAACGCCCTGGCCCGCACCGGCGCGCAGATTCGCCAGTGGGTCATGGAAGCCGAGTTTCCCGAGCGCCTCAACGAAGAGATCCGCATCGCCTTCGCTGAACTTTCCAAGGGCAATCCGGACATCGCCGTGGCCGTGCGCTCCTCGGCCACCGCCGAAGACCTGCCCGATGCTTCCTTTGCCGGCCAGCAGGAAACCTTCCTCAACATCCGCGGCGTCGACAACGTCATTCGCGCCGCGAAGGAAGTGTTCGCTTCGCTGTTCAACGATCGTGCCATTGCCTACCGCGTGCACCAGGGCTTCGACCACAAGCTGGTCGCCCTGTCGGCCGGTGTGCAGCGCATGGTCCGCTCGGAAACCGGTACCGCGGGGGTGATGTTCACCTTGGACACCGAGTCCGGGTTTCGCGACGTGGTGTTCATCACCGGCGCCTATGGCCTGGGTGAAACCGTGGTGCAGGGCGCGGTCAACCCCGACGAATTCTATGTGCACAAGAACACCCTGGAAGCCGGTCGCCCGGCCATCCTGCGGCGCAACCTGGGCAGCAAGGCGATCAAGATGGTCTACGGCGACGAAGCCCGCGCCGGTCGCTCGGTCAAGGTGGTGGACGTCGACAAGGCCGAACGTGCGCGCTTCTGCCTGACCGATGCGCAGGTCAGCGAGCTGGCCAAGCAGGCGATGATCATCGAGAAGCACTACGGCCGCCCGATGGACATCGAGTGGGCCCAGGACGGTGACGACGGCCAGCTGTACATCGTTCAGGCGCGCCCTGAAACGGTCAAGAGCCGCTCCAGCGCCAATGTCATGGAACGCTACCTGCTCAAGGAAAAGGGCACGGTGCTGGTCGAAGGCCGGGCCATCGGCCAGCGCATCGGCGCCGGCAAGGTGCGCATCATTCACGACGTCTCCGAGATGGACAAGGTCCAGGCCGGCGACGTGCTGGTTTCCGACATGACCGACCCGGACTGGGAACCGGTGATGAAGCGCGCGAGCGCCATCGTCACCAACCGCGGCGGACGCACCTGCCACGCGGCGATCATCGCCCGTGAACTGGGCATTCCCGCCGTGGTGGGCTGCGGCAACGCCACCCAACTGCTCAAGGACGGCCAGGGCGTGACGGTTTCCTGTGCCGAAGGCGACACCGGTTACATCTTCGAGGGCGAGCTGGGCTTCGACATCAAGCAGAATTCGGTCGATGCCATGCCCGAGCTGCCGTTCAAGATCATGATGAACGTCGGCAACCCGGATCGCGCGTTCGATTTCGCCCAGTTGCCCAACGCCGGTGTCGGCCTGGCGCGCCTGGAGTTCATCATCAACCGCATGATCGGCGTGCACCCCAAGGCGCTGCTGAACTACGACACCTTGACCGCGGAAATCAAGGACAGCGTCGACAAGCGCGTGGCCGGCTACAGCGACCCGGTGAATTTCTACGTCGACAAGCTGGTCGAGGGCATCAGCACCCTGGCAGCGGCGTTCTGGCCGAAAAAGGTCATCGTCCGGCTGTCCGACTTCAAGTCCAACGAATACGCCAACCTCATCGGCGGCAAGCTCTACGAACCCGAAGAAGAAAACCCGATGCTGGGCTTCCGCGGGGCGTCGCGCTACATCAGTGAGTCGTTCCGCGACTGCTTCGAGCTCGAATGCCGGGCAATGAAGCGGGTGCGCAACGAAATGGGCCTGACCAACGTCGAGATCATGGTGCCGTTCGTGCGCACGCTGGGCGAAGCGTCGCAGGTGATCGACCTGCTCGCCGAGAACGGCCTGGCCCGTGGCGACAACGGCCTGCGCATCATCATGATGTGCGAGCTGCCTTCCAACGCGATCCTGGCCGACGAATTTCTCGAGTTCTTCGACGGCTTCTCGATCGGTTCCAACGATCTGACCCAGCTGACCCTGGGCCTGGACCGCGACTCGGGGATCATCGCCCACCTGTTCGACGAGCGTAACCCGGCAGTCAAGAAGCTTCTGGCCAACGCCATCCAGGCGTGCAACAAGGCCGGCAAGTACATCGGCATCTGCGGCCAGGGGCCATCCGATCACCCCGACCTGGCCAGGTGGCTGATGGAGCAGGGCATCGAAAGCGTTTCGCTGAACCCGGACTCGGTCCTGGAAACCTGGTTCTTCCTGGCTGAAAAGGAAGGCGTCGCCTAAGCACCGCAACACCCAGACCGGTGTGTCCTCCCACACACCCGGTCCCCCTGTGGCAGCGGCGCAAGCCGCGTAGCTTGTGATCTTGCTTTTCAAAGGCAAATCAAAAAGCTACGCGGCTTGCGCCGCTGCTACGGTTTCATTCATTCAGATGCAAGTGCCCTATGCAAAGCAGCAGTACCCTCTTTCCCGTCGCGCTGCTCAGTGCCGAGCGTCGCGGCGACCTCAGCGAAGACATCTACCGCATCAAGGCCGCCAACAGCCCCGACCCCAGCGTCGAGCTGGCGTTGACGCGCCTGGGCCTGGCCGATCAGCCCGGCGCCCGCGGAGTGCCGGTGATCCTCCTGCATGGCAGCTTTTCCAACCGGCGCTTCTGGTACTCGCCCAAGGGCATCGGCCTGGGGCCCTGGCTGGCGCGTCGTGGCTTCGATGTCTGGATCGCCGAAATGCGCGGGCACGGCCTGTCGCCGCGCAACCAGCAGTACGCCAGCAACACCGTGGCCGACTATGCCCGGTACGATCTGCCGGTGATCGGTGCGTTCGTCGCCGAGGTCAGCGCCCAGACGCCGCACTGGGTCGGGCATTCGCTCGGCGGTATCACCTTGGCAGCGGCCCTGGGAGGCGGCTATCTGCAAGGCGACCTGGCCGCCTCCGCAGCGCTGTTCGGCGCGCAGGTCAGCCGTCGCCACTGGCCACTGCGGATTCCACCCGTGAACTGGGCCGGTCGCTTGTTGCTCAAGCGTTATCCGCACATTTCCGGCGCCCGGCTCAAGCGCGGTCCGGAAGACGAGCCCGTGGGCGTCGGCCTGGAATGGCTGCGCTGGAAAGGCCTGTTCGGCCGTTTCGGCGACAGCCAGCGTGATTGGTGGGATGGGTTGCACGAGGTGAAGCTGCCGATCCTGGCCGTGGCCGCCGCAGGCGACCTGCAGGACCCGAGCTGGGCCTGCCGGGACCTCTTCGAGCAGTTCGCGGGCAGCCACAATCAGTTCGTCAACCTGGGCCGCAGCGAGGGCTTCGGCGATGATTTCGATCACGTGCGCATGTTGGTCAGCCCCCAGGCCCAGGCTGAAGTCTGGCCGCTGGTCGGTACTTGGCTGAGCGACCCTTACCGGCCATTGCTGCCAGGTGCGACCCCGTTGGCGGCGACCTGAGCATGGTCTAGGCTGTGATGGCCGCGCCGCGTCCGGCGCAGCTTTCCGGCTCTTGCAGCCGCCACTCGCCCCAGGAGCAACGCCATGCACTATCTGACCCCCGACCTGTGCGACGCCTACCCCGACGTCGAAGTGCTCGAACCGATGTTCAGCAATTTCGGCGGCCGCGACTCCTTCGGCGGCCAGATCGTCACCATCAAGACCTTCGAGGACAACTCACGGGTGCGCGAGCAGGTCGCGCTGGATGGCACCGGTAAGGTGCTGGTGGTCGACGGCGGTGGCTCGCTGCGCAAGGCCTTGCTGGGCGACATGCTTGCGCAAAAGGCCGCCGAGAACGGCTGGGAAGGGCTCGTCATCTATGGGTGCGTGCGTGACGTCGACATGCTGGCGCAAACCGATGTCGGTGTTCAGGCCCTGGCCAGTCATCCGATGCCCACCGTCAAACGCGGCTTGGGCGATCTCGACGTGAAGGTCAGCTTCGCTGGCGTAACTTTCATTCCCGGCCACTATCTGTATGCCGACAACAACGGCATCATCGTCTCGCCGAAGGCGCTGACCATGCCTGAATGAGAATTTTCCATCAGTAACGGGGACACGATGTTCGAGGAAGAAAACGCGCAGTGGGGGCTGGTGCATGCCCTGGTGCTGGACGGCAAAGGCGGCGCGCGCTCGATTGCCCGGACCGAAATCGATGAATTGCAGCTGCAGCCTCATCAGAGCCTGTGGCTGCACTGGGATCGCAGTCATCCCCAGACCCGCAACTGGCTGCGCCGCAGCAGCGGCCTGAGCGAATTCTCCTGCGACCTGCTGCTCGAAGAGAACACCCGTCCACGCCTGGTGCCGCTGCCCGACGATGAACTGCTGCTGTTTCTGCGCGGGGTCAACCTCAACCCTGGTGCCGAACCCGAGGACATGGTTTCGGTGCGCATCTTCGCCCAGGCCCAGCGGATCATTTCCCTGCGCCTGCGACCGCTCCGCGCAACCGACGACCTGCTCGAGCAGTTTGCAGCGTGCAAGGGCCCCAAGACCGCGTCCGAGCTGATTCTCTACCTGGCCCAGCACCTGACTGAAAAGGTCCAGGCATTGGTCGAAGGCCTCTCCGAAACCGTCGATCTGGAAGAAGACAAGCTCGATGCCGACGAGCGGTACACGCCCGAGCATGGCAGCATTCTGCAACTGCGACGTCGTGCCGCAGGACTGCGGCGATTCCTGGCGCCGCAACGTGATATCTATGGCCAGCTGGCGCGCAACAAGGTGCCGTGGTTCGTCGACGATGACGCCGATTATTGGAACGAGCTGAACAATAGCCTGACCCGCTACCTGGAAGAGCTCGAACTGGCGCGCGAGCGTGTAGGGCTGGTGCTCGAAGCCGAAGACCGGCGCCAGAGCGAGCGCATGAACCGCACCATGTATCGCTTCGGAGTGATCACCGGGATCTTCCTGCCGATGAGTTTTCTCACCGGTCTGCTGGGCATCAACGTCGGCGGAATACCGGGTTCGGACAACCCCTATGGCTTCACCATGGCCTGCGGATTGATGGTCGTGGTGGCGCTGGGGCAGTGGTTGTTGTTTCGCCGCTTGCGCTGGGTCTGATCGAGAATTTAACCTCTGCGCGGGACGATCGTTGTGACTCACCGTGCAGCGGTCTCGTCTTTGAATGAAATTCGCGAGGTGTGCATGCCTGATCCGTTCGAAGAATCCCTGCGAGACATGCTCAACGCCCAGGCGCCGGGGCGCGACGATCGTGCCGCGCTGGGGCGGGTGCTCAAGACTGCCAATCGGCAAGTCGGCGCAGGTGACCTCTTCAGCCTCATGGGGCGTTGGGGACAGGCGTTCATGATCGCGGTGAACAGTGGTTCGGCGAATATCGCGCCGGTGTCGCGTCGTAAAAACTCCGCCGCTGCTGCGGATAAGGCTGATTGATCAATGGAACTGGATCCCTGGACCCAAAGCCTGTTTGCGGCGATGACCGCCTTGTGGACCAAGGTCGCCAACTTCATCCCCAACCTCTTTGGTGCGTTGGTCGTGGTGATCCTTGGCTTCCTGGTGGCCAAGCTGCTCGATACCTTGTTGTCCAAGCTGCTGGCCAAGTTCGGCCTCGACCGCCTGATGGCCGGTACGGGCCTGACCAAGTTGCTGGGCCGCGGCGGCCTCAAGGTGCCGATCTCGACCCTGATCGGGAAGATCGTCTACTGGTTCGTGCTGTTGATCTTCCTGGTGTCGGCCGCAGAGTCGCTGGGGCTACAGCGTGTGTCGGCGACGTTGGACATGCTGGCGCTGTACCTGCCCAAGGTGTTCGGTGCCGCCCTGGTGCTGCTGGTCGGCGTGCTGCTGGCGCAACTGGTCAACGGCGTGGTGCGCGGCGCGGCCGAAGGGGTCGGGCTCGACTATGCTGCAGGTCTGGGTCGGGTGGCTCAGTGGCTGGTGATCATCATCAGCATCTCGGTGGCCATCAGTCAGCTGGAGGTCAAGACCGACCTGCTGAACCATGTGATCGTCATCGCGTTGATTACCGTTGGTCTGGCCGCAGCACTGGCGATGGGGCTGGGCAGCCGTGAAATCGCCAGTCAGATACTGGCCGGAATCTATGTGCGGGAAATGTTTCAGGTAGGCCAGCAGGTGCAGGTTGGCGAGGTCGAGGGGCAGATCGAGGCGATCGGCACCGTCAAGACGACGGTCCTGACCGACGACGGCGAACTGGTCTCGATGTCCAACCGCGAGTTGCTGGAGCAGCGGGTGAGTAGCCGATAGGTCAACGTTTTGCTAATGTATGCCGCCGCAAAAAGGCTGAGCGATCATGCCGTGGCGGACACTGACCAGACCTTCGGGGACCTGACCTTCGGGCCGACCTGTTTTGAATAAAGTACATACGCTGCCCGTGCGCTACGACCCCCGCGAGCTCTCTGACGAGGAGTTGGTGGCGCGTTCGCACGAGGAGCTGTTCCATGTCACACGGGCGTATGAAGAGTTGATGCGTCGCTACCAGCGAACCCTTTTCAACGTCTGTGCAAGATATTTAGGGAACGATCGTGACGCTGACGATGTCTGTCAGGAAGTGATGCTGAAGGTGCTGTACGGGCTAAAGAATTTCGAGGGAAAGTCGAAATTCAAGACGTGGCTTTACAGCATCACCTATAACGAATGCATCACGCAGTACAGAAAGGAAAGGCGAAAGCGCCGCTTGATGGATGCCTTGAGTCTCGATCCGCTCGAGGAGGCATCCGAAGAGAAGGCGCCCAAGCCGGAGGAGCGCGGTGGTCTCGACCGTTGGCTGGTGTACGTGAACCCGATCGATCGGGAGATTCTGGTGCTGCGATTCGTCGCGGAGCTGGAATTCCAGGAGATCGCCGACATCATGCACATGGGCTTGAGCGCCACCAAAATGCGGTACAAGCGGGCTTTAGATAAGCTCCGCGATAAATTTGCAGACCTGTCCGAAACTTAGTTCGGCGTAAAGGTCTCTAACGTATCGGCAAGGTCTGCTAGACTTGTCGTCGAGCTGCCCCTGGATTAGGGGCGCTTAACAATCACCAGATGGGGATTTAACGGATGAAACTGAAAAACACCTTGGGCCTTGCCATTGGTTCTCTTGTTGCCGTGACTTCGTTCGGCGTATTGGCACAAGGCCAAGGCGCAGTCGAGGTGGAAGGCTTCGCCAAGAAGTACATGACTGACAGCGCCCGTGACTACAAGAACGACGGCAACCTGTTCGGTGGCTCGATTGGCTACTTCCTGACCGACGACGTTGAACTGGCTCTGTCCTACGACGAAGTCCACAACATCCGTAGCGATGCTGGCAAAAACATCAAGGGCGCTGATGCCGCTCTGGATGCTTTCTACCACTTCGGTACTCCAGGCGCCGGTCTGCGTCCGTACGTCTCCGCTGGTTTCGCACACCAGAGCATTGGCCAGGACAGCGGTGGTCGTGACCACTCCACCCTCGCCAAGCTGGGTGGCGGCGCCAAGTACTACTTCACCGAGAACTTCTACGCCCGTGCCGGCGTTGAAGCTCTGTACAACATCGACAAGGGCGACACCGAGTGGGCTCCTGCCGTCGGCGTTGGTGTGAACTTCGGTGGCGGCTCCAAGCCTGCTCCAGTCGCTGCTCCAGCTCCAGTAGCTGAAGTTTGCGCTGACTCCGACAACGACGGCGTCTGCGACAACGTCGACAAGTGCCCTGACACCCCTGCCAACGTTACCGTTGACGCTGATGGCTGCCCAGCCGTTGCCGAAACCGTTCGCGTTGAGCTGGACGTCAAGTTCGACTTCGACAAGTCGGTCGTGAAGACCAACAGCTATGGCGACATCAAGAACCTGGCTGACTTCATGAAGCAGTACCCACAGACCACCACCACTGTTGAAGGTCACACTGACTCCGTCGGTCCTGACGCTTACAACCAGAAGCTGTCCGAGCGTCGCGCCGCTGCTGTCAAGCAAGTGCTGACCGGTCAGTACGGTGTTGAATCCAACCGCGTTCAGTCGGTTGGCTACGGCGAAACCCGCCCAGTGGCTGACAACGCCACTGACGCTGGCCGCGCTGTAAACCGTCGCGTAGAAGCTGAAGTAGAAGCTCAAGCTAAGTAATTAGCGACCGCTTCAACGAAAAGCCCGGCTCAGGCCGGGCTTTTCTTTGCCTGCGATTTGGTGGCCGGCAGGGGAGTCGGCATACCTAACCGGGTCCGAATCTGGCACAATCGCAGCCCTCTATCGCTTCCACCGAGCCAAGCCCGCCTATGTACACTCTGGCCCGCCAGCTGTTATTCAAACTGTCCGCAGAAACCTCCCACGACCTGTCGCTGGACCTGATCGGCGCCGGTGGCCGCCTGGGCCTCAACGGCCTGCTCACCAAGCCGCCGGCACGCCTGCCGGTGACGGTCATGGGGCTGCAGTTCGATAACCCGGTCGGGCTGGCGGCTGGGCTGGACAAGAACGGCGCGGCCATCGACGGTTTCGCTCAACTGGGTTTCGGTTCCGTTGAAATCGGGACCGTGACCCCGCGTCCGCAGCCAGGCAACCCCAAGCCCCGGCTGTTTCGTCTGCCGCAGGCCACGGCGATCATCAATCGCATGGGCTTCAACAACCTGGGCGTCGACAATCTGGTGGCGCGTGTGAAGGCCGCCAAGTATCGGGGCGTTCTGGGCATCAACATCGGCAAGAACCTGACCACGCCGGTCGAGCAGGCGGTCGATGACTACCTGATATGCCTGAATAAAGTCTACGATCACGCCAGCTATATCACGGTGAACATCAGCTCGCCCAATACCGCTGGCCTGCGCAGCCTGCAGTTCGGCGATTCGCTCAAGCAGCTGCTCGATACCCTGGCCGAACGCCGTGTGGTGTTGACTGGCCAGAGCGGTCGTCACGTGCCCCTGGCGATCAAGATCGCCCCAGACATGAGTGACGAAGAAACCGCGCTGGTGGCTCAGGCGCTGGTCGATGCAGGGATGGATGCAGTGATCGCCACCAACACCACGCTCGGCCGAGCTGGGGTCGAGGGGCTCGTGCATGGGGATGAAGCTGGGGGCCTTTCAGGGGCGCCGGTGCGCGAACAGAGCACGCATATCGTCAAGGTGCTGGCACAGACCCTGGGTGGCAAGTTGCCGATCATTGCGGCGGGCGGTATCACCGAAGGAGGCCATGCGGCTGAGAAGATCGCCGCCGGTGCCAGCCTGGTGCAGATCTACTCGGGGTTCATCTACAAGGGGCCGGCATTGATCCGGGAATCGGTAGACGCCATTGCGGCGCTGCAGGCGACTCGCTGAATCCAGGCGCGAAAGGGGCCCCGTGAAGAGGCCCCTGGGCGCTAGCCCGCCGCCCTGGTTGGGCGTGCATGGTGAACAGGTAAAAAAGGTTTTCAGCCGACGGCGTGAAGTTCGTTGAGCCTATGGATTCCCGCAGTGCCGGTCATACCGTCCCAGTTGTCGCCGCGTCCTTCGCGCCAGCCGTTGATCCAGGCTTGGCGTACCGACGGTAGAGTAAAAGGGCAAAGCTCGCGGGATTTGCCATGGATGCCATACTGGTATCCGCGTAGAAATGCTCGTTCCAACGGATCACGCTTAAGTCTTCTCATAGGGTGTTGCCCTCTGTCTATTGACTGTAATGTCCCGTCGGCCTCGTCTGAGGCCAGGCAGATGGTCTGCCGGTATCGCGCTCGCTGCCGGCGTGGCGAGCAGTGATGTCATCGCCATTGCAGCGACGACCTGAGGTGATTTCTAAACGTTGAACCGCGTCATGTGAATGATCGTTTTGTCATAAGCACGTAACGATTTAGCGGTATGGGCGATAAGTAAGCAGGTGCTTCTGGGGCACGAGGTCTGCAAGTCCGTCGTGTGCAGGGCCTGCAGCGTAGTTTGAGATCACTATGCCATTGCGAATCATCTCGATTTCGATGTGGCATCAAATCGACGAAGGGTCGCCTGAGCGGCCCTTTTTTGAGCAGAATCACGTTCTGCCTCATTTTTGCGCCGAACATGGCAACGGGTGAGGTGGGCTGACACCATGGTGGTGTCGTTCGGGCGCTCTATTGCGTAAAGCGCCTGGTTGAACCTCGAAAGGGCAATGCGCTTGCCCTCTCATCGATGCCCGCAAGGGCCAGGAAATACCATGTCGGACCGTTTTGAACTGTTTCTCACGTGCCCCAAGGGTCTCGAAGGCTTGCTGGCCGAGGAAGCCACCGCCCTGGGGCTGGAAGAAACCCGCGAACACACTTCCGCCGTGCGCGGGATGGCCGACATGGAAACCGCCTACCGGCTGTGCCTGTGGTCGCGCCTGGGCAACCGCGTGTTGCTGGTGCTCAAGCGCTTCGCCATGAAAGACGCTGAAGAGCTCTATCACGGCGTGCTCGATGTCGAGTGGCAGGACCACCTGCTGCCCGATGGCACCCTGGCCGTGGAATTCAGTGGGCATGGCTCGGGCATCGACAATACTCACTTCGGTGCGCTGAAGGTCAAGGATGCCATCGTCGACAAGCTGCGCACGCCCAGTGGCGAGCGTCCCAGCGTCGACAAGCTCAATCCGGACCTGCGCGTGCACCTGCGCCTGGATCGCGGTGAAGCCATTCTCTCGCTCGACCTGTCCGGGCACAGCCTGCACCAGCGTGGCTATCGCCTGCAGCAGGGCGCCGCGCCACTCAAGGAAAACCTTGCCGCTGCCATTCTTATTCGCGCTGGCTGGCCACGCATCGCTGCCGAAGGCGGCGCCCTGGCCGACCCGATGTGTGGTGTGGGTACCTTCCTGGTGGAAGCGGCGATGATCGCTGCCGACATCGCGCCCAACCTCAAGCGCACCCGCTGGGGTTTCAGCGCCTGGCTGGGCCACGTCCCGGCCATGTGGCGCAAGCTGCACGACGAGGCACTGGCTCGCGCCGAGGCCGGCCTGGCCAAGACCCCGGCCTGGATTCGTGGCTACGAAGCCGATCCACGACTGATCCAGCCGGCGCGCAACAACGTCGAGCGAGCCGGTCTCAGCGATTGGGTCAAGGTCTATCAGGGCGAAGTGGCGACCTTCGAGCCCCGCCCGGATCAGAATCAGAAAGGCCTGGTCATCTGCAACCCGCCGTACGGCGAGCGGTTGGGTGACGAAGCCAGTCTGCTGTACCTGTATCAGAACCTGGGCGAGCGCCTGCGTCAGGCTTGCCTGAACTGGGAAGCGGCGGTGTTCACCGGCGCGCCTGATTTGGGCAAGCGCATGGGCATCCGCAGTCACAAACAGTATTCGTTCTGGAACGGCGCCTTGCCCTGCAAGCTGCTGTTGATCAAGGTAACGCCCGACCAGTTCGTCACCGGTGAGCGCCGTACCCCCGAGCAGCGCCAGGCGGCGCGTGAGCAGGCCGAACAGGTGGACACCACGCCACCGCTGGCCGATCCGTATGCACGGGTCAACAAGAACGGCAACCCAGTCAAGCCAGCACCGGCGCCTGCGCCGGTGGTCGAACAGGCGCGGCTGAGCGAAGGCGGGCAGATGTTCGCCAACCGCCTGCAGAAGAACCTCAAGACCTTGGGCAAATGGGCACGACGCGAAGGCATCGATTGCTATCGGGTGTATGACGCGGACATGCCCGAATACGCCATGGCCATCGATCTGTACCACGACTGGGTGCACGTGCAGGAATACGCCGCGCCCAAGTCGATCGACCCTGAGAAAGCCTCGGCGCGACTGTACGACGCCTTGGCGGCCATTCCACAGGCACTGAACATCGACAAGAGTCGGGTCATCATCAAGCGCCGCGAGCGCCAGAGCGGGACTCGCCAGTACGAGCGTCAGAGTGCCCAGGGCCAGTTCACCCAGGTGCAGGAAGGGGGTGTGCAATTGCTGGTCAACCTGACCGACTACCTGGACACCGGTCTGTTTCTCGATCACCGGCCGATGCGTCTGCGCATTCAGAAAGAAGCGGCTGGCAAGCGTTTCCTCAACCTGTTCTGCTACACCGCCACGGCCAGCGTTCACGCTGCCAAGGGCGGGGCGCGCAGCACCACCAGCGTCGACTTGTCCAAGACCTATCTGGATTGGGCACGGCGCAATCTGTCCCTGAACGGTTTCTCGGACAAGAACCGCTTGGAGCAGGGCGACGTGATGGCCTGGCTACAGGCCAATCGGGAGGAATACGACCTGATCTTCATCGACCCGCCGACCTTCTCCAACTCCAAGCGCATGGAAGGGGTGTTCGATGTACAGCGCGACCACGTCGAGCTGCTGGACCTGGCGGTTGCTCGGTTGGCACCGGGGGGCGTGGTGTATTTCTCCAACAACTTCCGCAAGTTCCAGCTCGATGCGAATTTGGCGGAGCGCTATGCAGTCGAGGAAATCACGGCGCAGACGGTAGATCAGGACTTTGCCCGCAACGGCAAGATTCACCGGGCCTGGAAGATCCAGGCGCGGTGACTCCCTGAGGAGATGTGGCGCTGCCTTCGCGGGCAGCGGGCTCAGCCGCCCGCCCCGCTCCCACACGTATTGGATGATTACTGGATGTTGGGCGAGGTAGACGCGGCCTTTGGCTGCGAGTACAGGTCCAGCAGCGCCTGATCCAGAACCGATGAGGCGCCCCATGGGCGCGGATCGTTGAGGATGGCGACCACCGCCCAGGTGTTGCCGTTGCTGTCGCGGCTGTAGCCGGCGATGGCGCGTACGGTGTTGAGGGTGCCGGTCTTGATGTGGCCTTCACCTTGCAGCGCCGTACGCTTCAAGCGTTTGCGCATGGTGCCGTCCATGCCCACGATCGGCATCGACGCCATGAACTCGGCGGCGTACGGGCTTTTCCAGGCGGCCTGCAGCAAGGTTGCCATCTCCCGCGCGCTGACGCGCTCGTCGCGGGACAGCCCCGAGCCGTTCTCCATCACCAGGTGCGACGCGGTGATGCCTTTCTTCGCTAGCCAACCCCGAATCACGCGCTGCGCGGCCTTGGCGTCGTCGCCGTCGGCCTCGTTGCGATAGCGTTCGCCCAGGCTCAGGAACAGCTGCTGGGCCATGGTGTTGTTGCTGTACTTGTTGATGTCGCGAATGATTTCCACCAGATCCGGCGAAAAGGCCCGCGCCAGCACGCGCGCGGTCTTGGGCACGGTGCCGACACGGTCGCCGCCCTGGATGGTGCCGCCCAGTTCGTTCCAGATCGCTCGGACCGCGCCGGCGGCATAGCTCTGGTGGTCGAGCAGCGACAGGTAGGTCTGCGAGCTGCAGCCTTCGGCCAACTGGCCGCTGACCACGACGGTCATGCCGTCGGCCTGGGTGATCGGGTTGTAGCGCACGTCGCCCGTGCACTTGGTTCCGGGCAGCGCTTTGACCTGGTTGTCGATGCGAATGGTGGCGATCGGTGGTTCGACCGACACCAGCACCTTGCCGGTGTCGTTGCGGGTCACGAAGCGCAAGGCCTTGAGGTTGACCAGCAGGGAGTCCGGGCGGACCAGGAACGGCGCGTTCTCGTCGCCACCGTCATCGTTGAAGGCCGGCAACTGCGGCTGGATGAAATGACTGCGGTCCAGCACCAGGTCGCCGGTCACCTGACGCACGCCGTTGGCGCGCAGGTCACGCATGAGCAGCCAGAGTTTTTCCATGTTCAGCTTGGGATCGCCGCCACCCTTGAGGTAGAGGTTGCCGTTGAGCACGCCGTTGCTCAGGGTGCCGTCGGTGAAGAATTCGGTCTTCCACTGATAGGTCGGGCCCAGCAGTTCGAGGGCCGCGTAGGTGGTGACCAGTTTCATGGTCGAGGCTGGATTCACTGATACGTCGGCGTTGAACACGGTCGGGCTGCCGGGGCCGTTGAGCGGCAGCATCACCAGAGACAGGGCGTCATTCTGCAGCTTGCTGGCCTTGATGGCCTGTTGAACCTTGGGCGGCAGTGTGGTGTTCAGGGGGGCAGCGCAGAGGGGAAGGGCCAGGGGCAGCATCAGGCCGGCGAGCAATAGTGGACGAAGAGATTTGATCATGTGCTTGAAAACCCTGCGGGCGAGGGGTGACGAAAACGAGGGCCATATAGGTAGATGAAGACCCCCACTACGGGTGAAACCGCCAGCATTATGCCCCAAGCGCTGCCTGCTTTGGCCAGCGGGCACCGGGATGGAGTGAATTTTTCCCATCAAAGCGACCGATCGGCCTTAATGTTAGCAAGCTAACCATTGCCTTGACATTGTCTGCCTAAGCAGTAACATTATGTTTCGACGATGTATGAGAGATGTACAAATTGTATCCATGCACACGCGCAGACATGCATTCGGCTAACAGGTGGACAGCTTCCGGCCCATGAATCACTACACCCCCGAGAACTTCCATACCTGCAACCTGGGCCTGCTGCTGGGCCGCGGATCGGCGTTGAAGGATCGTTTGCTGGACACGCATCTGGTGCCCTATGGCGTGACCGCTGCGCAATTCAAGGTGCTGATCATCAACGCCCGTTTCGGCATCGACACGCCGGCGGAGATGTCGCGCTACCTGTCGCTGGACAGCGGTTCGATGACGCGCATGCTCGACCGGCTGGAACACAAGCAATTGATCCGGCGCCAGCGCAGCGCCGCTGACCGACGACAGGTGCAGCTGGTGCTGACCGATGAAGGCCAGGCACTGGCAGCGCGCCTGCCGGTCATTGGCGCCAACGCCATGAACGAGCTGGTGGGCATGCTCGATCGTGAAGAGATCGCCGAGCTGGAACGGATCCTCAAGAAGCTGTTGCAAGCTTCCGGGGATCCGCTGCTGGCGCTGGGTGCCGCCGCCGGCTGAATACTCCGACGTCAGCGCCCCGACCGATCTGCTCGACGCAACACCGACCGAACCCTTTCAGGTGAACTGCCATGGCCACTGCCACTGATTCCAATGCTTCCCAGCAACCGCCCGCAGCGCCGGCGGCCGACGACAAGGCCCCGGCCAATCGACGCAAGCGCAAACTCTGGTTGTTCATCCTGCTGGCCTTGGTGGTGCTGGGCGGTCTGGGCGTCTGGGCCTGGTACACCCTGTACGGGCGCTGGAACGAGAGCACCGACGATGCCTACGTGAACGGCAACGTGGTGGAAATCACGCCGTTGACCACGGGCACGGTGATCAGCATCGGTGCCGACGATGGCGATCTCGTCCACGAAGGCCAACCCTTGGTGCAGTTCGACCCGAACGACTCGCAGATCGATCTGCAGAATGCCCAGGCCAATCTGGCCAAGGCGGTACGCCAGGTGCGCGGCCTGTACAGCAACGTCGACGGCATGAAGGCCCAGGTGGCTGCGCGCAAGGCGGAAGTGCAGCGCGCCCAGGACAACTATGGCCGACGCAAGAACCTGGCGTCCGACGGGGCGATCTCCCAGGAAGAACTGTCCCACGCCCATGACGATCTGATTTCGGCGCAGAGCGCCCTGAGCAATACCCAGCAACAACTGGCGACCTCGACCGCGCTGGTCGATGCCACCCAGGTGTCCAACCACCCCGACGTGCGGGCGGCGGCTGCGCAGTTGCGTCAGGCGTACCTGGCCCATGCTCGTACTACCCTGATCGCCCCGGTAACCGGCTATGTGGCCAAGCGCACCGTGCAACTGGGCCAGCGTATCGAGCCGGGAACGCCGACCATGGCGGTGATTCCGCTGAACCAGTTGTGGATCGACGCCAACTTCAAGGAAACCCAGCTGCGCCACATGCGCATCGGCCAGCCGGTGGACATCACCAGCGATCTGTATGGCGACGAGGTGAAGTACAGCGGCACCATCGACAGCCTCGGTGCGGGCACCGGCAGTGCCTTCGCCTTGCTGCCGGCACAGAACGCCACGGGCAACTGGATCAAGATCGTCCAGCGGGTGCCGGTGCGGGTGCACATCAATCCGCAACAGTTGAGCGAGCATCCGCTGCGCATCGGCCTGTCGACGGTGGTGGATGTCGACCTGCACGACCAGAGCGGGCCGGTATTGGCGCAGCAACCGCCGCAGCAGGCGTCCTTCACCACCAACGTCTACGAGAAGCAGTTGGGTGAAGCGGATGCCATGATCGCCCAGTTGATCCACGACAACAGCGCAGCGTCCGGCACCACGGCCACCCGCTGATCTACCCGAGCCGGCCCGTCACGGGTCGGCGCGGTCTCGCATTGCAAAGGGTGGATCATGGATTCCAAAGCCTCGTTCACGCCGCCAAGCCTGTTGCTCTGCACCATCGGCCTGTCGCTGGCGACCTTCATGCAGGTGCTCGACACCACCATTGCCAACGTCGCCCTGCCGACCATTTCCGGCAACCTGGGCGTCAGTTCCGAGCAGGGTACCTGGGTCATCACCTCGTTCGCGGTGAGCAACGCCATCGCCTTGCCGCTGACCGGCTGGCTGAGCCGGCGCTTTGGCGAAGTGAAGCTGTTTCTGTGGGCCACGATGCTGTTCGTGCTGGCCTCGTTCCTGTGCGGCATTTCCACCTCGATGCCCGAGCTGGTTGGTTTTCGCGTGGTGCAGGGCCTGGTCGCCGGGCCGTTGTACCCGATGACCCAGACCCTGTTGATTGCCGTGTATCCGCCGGCCAAGCGCGGCATGGCCTTGGCGCTGCTGGCCATGGTCACGGTGGTGGCGCCGATCGCCGGGCCGATTCTGGGCGGCTGGATCACCGACAGTTACAGCTGGCCGTGGATCTTCTTCATCAATATCCCCATCGGGCTGTTCGCCTGTGCGGTGGTGCGCCAGCAGATGGCGAAACGGCCTGTGCACCTGAGCCGGCAGCCCATGGACTACGTCGGGCTGATCACCTTGATCATCGGCGTCGGTGCCTTGCAGGTGGTGCTGGACAAGGGCAACGACCTGGACTGGTTCGAGTCCAGTTTCATCGTTATCGGTTCGGTCATCTCGGCGGTGGCCCTGACGGCCTTCGTCATCTGGGAGCTGACCGACGAGCATCCGGTGGTGAACCTGCGGCTGTTCGCGTTCCGCAACTTTCGCATCGGTACGCTGGTGCTGGTGTTCGGCTACGCCGGATTCTTCGGCATCAACCTGATCCTGCCCCAGTGGCTGCAGACCCAGATGGGCTACACCGCGACCTGGGCGGGCCTGGCCGTGGCACCGATCGGCATCCTGCCGGTGTTGATGTCGCCCTTCGTGGGCAAGTACGCGCACAAGTTCGACTTGCGCCTGCTCGCGGGCCTGGCGTTCGTGGCCATCGGCACCAGTTGCTTCATGCGCGCCGGGTTCAACAGCCAGGTGGATTTCCAGCACGTGGCCCTGGTGCAGATGTTCATGGGGGCAGGGGTGGCGCTGTTCTTCATGCCCACCTTGAGCATTCTGCTGTCGGACCTGCCACCGCAGCAGATCGCCGACGGGTCGGGACTGGCGACCTTTCTGCGCACCCTGGGCGGCAGCTTCGCCGCCTCGCTGACGACCTGGATCTGGATCCGTCGCGCCGATCAGCACCATGCCTACCTGACCGAGAGCATCAGCACCTACGATCCGATTACCCGCCATGCACTGGAGCAGATGGGCGGCAGTACGCCTCAGGCGTACGCGCGGATGGAGCAGATGGTCAACAGCCAAGCCTACATGTTGAGCACGGTCGATTATTTCACCCTGATGGGGTGGATCTTCGCCGGGCTCGTGCTGCTGGTGTGGCTGGCCAAGCCGCCGTTCACCGCCAAGGCGGGACCGGCCGCCGGGGGTGGACATTGAGATTGGGCCTCCCGCAGGTGGCGCCGTATCTGTAGGAGCGGCCAGTGGCCGCGAACGGGGCGGCGCGGTGCGTCAGGCAGGCTGCGCGGTGAAATCGAACGGCGCCAGGTCGAAACCGTGCTCATCCACCTGCAGCACCCAGCCTTGTGCATCCCAGTCCCCCAGCACGATACGCCGCGCCGGTAGATCACCGATCTGCACCCCGTGCACCGCCGGGCGGTGGGTGTGTCCATGAATCAGGGTGGATACGCCGTGCTGGCGCATCACCCGTGGCACCTCTTCAGGCGTCACATCGACGATGTCGCTGGCCTTCATTCGCGTCTGTGCCCGGCTTTCACTGCGCAGCTTGCGGGCAAGCTTGTGACGGGTGCTCAGCGGCAGGTTCCGCAGGACGAACAGCGTCAGCGGGTTGCGCAGCACGCGACGCAGGCGCATGTAGCCTTCGTCGAGGGTGCACAGGCTGTCGCCGTGCATCAACAGCACCGGTTCGCCATTGAGGCGTACCACGCTCGGATCGGCCAGCAGGGTGCAGCCGGCTTTTTTGCAGAACGTGGAACCGATCAGGAAATCACGGTTGCCGTGCATCAGGAAGATCTTCGTGCCACCGTCGCTGAGCGCACGCAGCGCTGCGCAGATGGACGATTGAAAAGGGGTCATGGCGTCGTCGCCGATCCAGGCTTCGAAGAAGTCGCCCAGGATGTACAGCGCCTCGGCCGAGCGCGCGCGCCCGCCGAGGAAATCCAGAAACGCCCGGGTGATGTCCGGGCGTTCTTCCTGCAGGTGCAGATCGGAGATCAGCAGTATCACTCAACGATCTCGGCTTTCTCGATGATCACGTCTTCGGCCGGCACGTCCTGGTGACCCGCCTTGGAGGTGGTGGACACACCCTTGATCTTGTCGACCACGTCCTGGCCTTCGATCACTTCACCGAACACGGCGTAGCCCCAGCCCTGGGTGGTTTTCGAGGTGTGGTTGAGGAAGCTGTTGTCGCCCACGTTGATGAAGAACTGCGCCGACGCCGAATGCGGCTCCATGGTGCGCGCCATGGCGACCGAGTACTTCTTGTTCGGCAGGCCGTTGTCGGCTTCGTTCTGGATGCTCGGACGCTTGTCCTTCTTCTCTTTCATGCCTGGCTCGAAACCGCCGCCCTGGATCATGAAGTTACCGATCACGCGGTGGAACACGGTGTTCTCGTAGTGACCGGCTTTGACGTACTCGATGAAGTTGGCCACGGTCAGCGGGGCTTTCTCGGCGTTCAGTTGCAGCACGATGTCGCCGTGGTTGGTGGTCAGTTTGACGTTGGACATGGGGCTCTCTCTGTCTATGAAGCATGTTCTGTGGGAACGCTCTGTCGAGCATCCGATAACGACAGCGCCCAGTTTACAGGCGCCGATAGCCATTCAAAGGCTGTTTTTTTCCATGCTGCAGGATTTACCCGATAGTTTGTCGGGGCTGGCCTGTCAGCCGGTTGACCGCTTCGGCTATGATAAGCGCTTTGATTTGGTCGGCCTACCCTGGCTGCCGCCGCATCGTTCGTTCAAGGATTCCAATGAGCAAGCCCACCGCCGACAACGCTCCCACCTCCAAAGGCAATGGCCCTGCCGTGCCTACCAACTTCCTGCGCCCGATCATCCAGGCCGACCTGGACGCCGGCAAGCACAGCCAGATCGTCACTCGTTTCCCGCCCGAGCCCAACGGCTATCTGCACATCGGCCATGCCAAGTCGATCTGCGTCAACTTCGGCCTGGCCAAGGAATTCGGCGGTGTCTGCAACCTGCGTTTCGACGACACCAACCCGGCCAAGGAAGACCAGGAATACATCGACGCCATCAAGCGCGACATCAAGTGGCTGGGCTTCGAGTGGGCCGGTGAAGAGCGTTACGCGTCGCAATACTTCGACCAATTGCACGATTGGGCCGTCGAGCTGATCAAGCAGGGCGATGCGTACGTCTGCGACCTGACCCCGGAGCAGGCCCGTGAATACCGCGGCAACCTCACCGAGCCGGGCCGCAACAGCCCGTTCCGCGAGCGCAGCGTCGAGGAAAACCTGGACCTGTTCGCACGCATGAAGGCCGGCGAATTCAAGGACGGCGAGCGGGTGCTGCGCGCCCGGATCGACATGGCCTCGCCGAACATGAACCTGCGCGACCCGATCCTCTATCGCATCCGCCACGCCCATCACCACCAGACCGGCGATGCGTGGTGCATTTATCCCAACTACGACTTCACCCACGGTCAGTCCGATGCCATCGAAGGCATCACGCACTCGATCTGCACCCTGGAGTTCGAAGGCCATCGGCCGCTGTACGAGTGGTTCCTGGACCACCTGTCGGTGCCGGCGCACCCGCGCCAGTACGAGTTCAGCCGCCTGAACCTCAACTACACCATCACCTCCAAGCGCAAGCTCAAGCAACTGGTCGACGAGCAGCACGTGCACGGCTGGGACGATCCGCGCATGTCGACGCTTTCCGGTTTCCGCCGTCGCGGCTACACCCCGGCGTCGATCCGCAACTTCTGCGACATGATCGGCACTAACCGTTCCGACGGTGTGGTCGACATGTCGATGCTCGAATTCAGCATCCGTGACGACCTCGACCGCACGGCACCGCGCGCCATGTGCGTACTGCGTCCGCTCAAGGTGGTGATCACCAACTACCCGGAAGGCCAGGTCGAGCACCTCGAACTGCCGCGCCATCCGAAGGAAGACATGGGCGTGCGCGCCTTGCCCTTCGAGCGCGAGCTGTACATCGATCGCGACGACTTCATGGAAGCGCCGCCCAAGGGCTACAAGCGCCTGGAACCCAACGGTGAAGTGCGTCTGCGCGGCAGCTACGTGATCCGTGCCGACGAAGCGATCAAGGACGCCGACGGCAACATCGTCGAACTGCGCTGCTCGTACGACCCGGACACCCTGGGCAAGAACCCGGAAGGGCGCAAGGTCAAAGGCGTGATCCACTGGGTGCCGGCCGCCGCCAGCGTCGAGTGCGAAGTGCGCCTGTACGATCGCCTGTTCCGTTCGGCCAACCCGGAGAAGGCCGAAGACGGCGCCACGTTCCTCGACAACATCAACCCCGACTCCCTGCAGGTGCTGCGTGGCTGTCGCGCCGAGCCGTCGCTGGCCAACGCCGCGCCGGAAGATCGTTTCCAGTTCGAACGCGAAGGTTATTTCTGCGCCGACCTGGCCGACACGCAACCCGGTCGTCCGGTGTTCAACCGTACCGTCACCCTGCGTGACTCGTGGGGCTGAGCCTCGCCAGGCCAAGTTGAGGAATCGTTGTGCTGAACATCTACAACACGCTGAGCAAGAGCAAAGAGGTTTTCACGCCGCTGGACGGCAACAAGGTGCGCATGTACGTGTGCGGCATGACCGTGTACGACTACTGCCATCTGGGCCACGGCCGCAGCATGGTCGCCTTCGACCTGGTCACGCGCTGGCTGCGCTACAGCGGCTATGAGCTGACCTACGTACGCAACATCACCGACATCGACGACAAGATCATCAACCGGGCGCGGGACAACGGCGAAAGCTTCGATGCCCTGACCGCGCGCATGATCGACGCGATGCATGAAGACGAAGCGCGCCTGAACATCCTCAAGCCGGACCAGGAGCCGCGTGCCACCGACCACATCCCGGGCATGCTGGCGATGATCCAGACCTTGATCGACAAGGGCTACGCCTACGCACCGGGCAACGGCGACGTGTACTACCGGGTCGGCAAGTTCCAGGGCTACGGCAAGCTGTCGCGCAAGAAGATCGAAGACCTGCGCAGGGGTGCGCGCATCGAGGTGGAAGAGGCCAAGCAGGATCCGCTCGATTTCGTCCTGTGGAAGGGCGTCAAGCCTGGCGAGCCAAGCTGGGAGTCACCGTGGGGCCCAGGCCGTCCGGGCTGGCACATCGAGTGCTCGGTGATGTCGACCTGCTGCCTGGGCGACACCTTCGACATCCACGGCGGTGGCAACGATCTGGAATTCCCGCACCACGAGAACGAGATCGCCCAGAGCGAGGCGGCCACCGGCAAGCCTTACGCCAACGCCTGGCTGCATTGCGGGATGATCCGTATCAACGGCGAGAAGATGTCCAAGTCGTTGAACAACTTCTTCACCATCCGCGATGTGCTGGAGAAGTATCAGCCCGAGGTGGTGCGCTACCTGCTGGTCTCAAGCCACTACCGCAGTTCGATCAACTACTCCGAAGACAGCCTCAAAGAGGCCAAGGGCGCGCTGGAGCGTTTCTATCATGCGCTCAAGGGCTTGCCCAAGGTGGCGGCGGCGGGCGGCGAGGCATTCGTCGAACGCTTTGCCAATGCCATGAACGATGATTTCGGCACGCCGGAAGCCTGTGCGGTGTTGTTCGATCTGGTGCGCGAGATCAACCGGTTGCGCGACAGCGATGTCGACGCTGCCGCGGGTTTGGCCGGCCGCCTGCGCGAATTGGGTGGATTGCTCGGCGTATTGCAACTGGACTCCGACGAATTCCTGCAAGCCGGCGCTGCCGGTCGCGTCGATGCGGCCCAGGTGGACACCCTCATCGCCGCACGCCTGGCTGCCCGGGCCAACAAGGACTGGGCCGAATCGGACCGCATTCGCGACGAGTTGACGGCCATGGGGGTGGTGCTGGAAGACAGCAAAGGTGTCACGACCTGGCGGTTGGCGGACTGATAAAGCAACATTTCCGTCGGAGCGGTCATCGGCCGCGAACCAGACGCTGCGGTGTCTGGGTTGGAACGCGTTGCGGCTTTCGCGGCCAGTGACAGCTCCTGCGGATCTTGCGTAGGAGCGGTCACTGGCTGCAAACCAGGCGAGGCGGTTTTCCCCTAGCGCTCGATCGAGCGGCTCCAGCGGGCGTTCCAGGCGGGGCGGAGCTGGTTGACCTGGTCCCAGTCGATGGCCACTGCCGTCTCCAGGTACTTCTCCATCGCCTGCACCTGACCACGGGTCTTTTCGGTGGTCGGTGTGTTGGGGTTGGATGGGATCTGATCGCCTTCTTCCAGCGCCGGTGCTTGCGCCTCGGGGCTCAGCAGATAGGCCGCCAGCTTCTGCGCAAGCTCGGGCTGATCGTTCTTGGCGATCACGCACTCGGCCACGTTGAGCACCACCGCGCCTTCCTTGGGCTGCGCGTATTCAACCGGCACACCGCGCAGTTTCAGGGCCGTTACCTGGGTCGGCGTCAGCGGGAACAGCGCCGCTTCGTCGGTCTGGACCATCTCGGAAATCTTCGCGGAGCTGGCGATGTACTCCAGCACATTGGGACCCACCGTCTTCGGCCACGCCTTGAACCCCGGCTCGACATCGGTTTCGCTGCCACCCTGCAGCCGGTTGAACATCAGGAAGCCGTGCAGCCCGAAGGTCGATGACGCCAGCGACTGGAACACCAGTTTTTCCTTGAAGCGGCTGTCGGCCATGTCCATCCACGAAGTCGGCGCCGCCCAGCCATTCTTCTTGAACAGGCGCGTGTTGTAGGCCAGCCCGGTCACGCCCAGGCTGACTGCGGCCGCTTGATCCTTGATCCGGGCCTTGGCCGGTATCGCCGCCAGGCCATCGCTGTCCTGCAAGGTGTCGCACAGGCCCATGGAAATGGCGCGGTACATGATGCCGTCATCGAGGAACATCACGTGGATCTGCGGATTGTCCTTGCTCGCCTGAACCTTGGCGAGAATGTCCGAAGAGGTGCCCGGCACGATGACCACCTTCACATCGTTGGCCTGCTCGAACGCTGGCAGCACCTTGTCGGCGTATAAGCGTTCCATGGTGCCGCCGTTCATGCCCAGGTAGAGCGTGGGCCCGGCCTGAGCGCCGGTGGCGGCCAGCAGGGCAGCGAGGGAGAGTGCGTGAACCGTACGTTTGACTGGCTTCATGAAAGCGACCTTCCTTTATGCAGTTCAAGGGGAGAAAAGCGTTGGATGGAAAACGCGTCGATCGGCGCCCGGCTGCGGCCTTCGACGACCAGTTGCGACAGGGCTTCACCGACGGCGGGGCCGATCTGGAAACCGGCCCCGGCAAAGCCGAAGGCGTGGATCAGGCCCGGTTGTACCTGGCTGTGTCCGATCACGGGCTCGCGATCGGGCAGATAACCTTCGGTCCCGCTCCAGGTGCGGATTGCCTGTGCACCGTGCAGGAACGGATACAACTCGACGGCGTTGCGCAGGATATCCAAGGTCGCCAGCTGGCCGGGCCGTGCCCGCAACGGGTCCAGCGCAAAACCCTGCCCGCCACCGAGCACGCAGTTACCCCGTGCCACCTGGCGAGCGTAGATACCGCCGCCCTCGACACCAGTACTGACGTCCATCACCACTGGCAGCGGTTCGGTCACCAGCATGGCCGGGTGCCCGCTGGTCATGGGCACCTGCTCGCCGAATTGCTCGGCAATATGATTGGCCCAGGCTCCGGCGCAGTTGAGCAGCCAGGGTGCGCGCAGCCGTTCGCCGTTGCTGCAGGCGACTTCGAATGTCTGGCCATCATGGTCGAAGGCCAGCGGTTGGACCTGCTCCACGATCCGAGCGCCGGCGCGCCGGGCAGCGGCTGCGAAAGCCGGCGACACCAGACGCGGGTTGGCATGCCCATCACCGCTGCACAGCGACGCACCCACTGCCACGTCGCCGACCCAGGCAAACCGCTGACGCAACTGACCATGGTCAAGCAACTCCACACCCAGGTCGAAATCGGCGGCAGCGTCGGCCCAGGCTTGCAGCTTGGCCATGTCGGCGTCGCTGCGGGCCAGCTTCAGATGGCCCGAACGGACATACTCGCCATCGATACCGATCAAGCCGGGCAGGTCGCTCCACAGTTCATGGGCACGCTGGGACAGGGGCAGTTGCACCAGCGAGCGGCCCTGACGGCGTACGCCGCCGTAGTTCACGCCACTGGAGCGCGATCCACAGAAATCACGCTCCAGCAACACCACGCGCTGACCGCGCAACGCCAGCATCAGAGCCGCCGACGCACCGACAATCCCGCCGCCGATGATGATCACATCGGTTTCAGCGACGCGGCTCATGGCTGCACCTCGACACCGAAGGGCAGGGGCTTGATCGGCGCCTGGGCGCGCAGGCGACCGACTTGCTGCGGTGAGCACGCGGCCGCTTGGGCAATGATTTCCACCGCTGCGCTGCCGCACATGCGCCCCTGACACCGGCCCATGCCGACCCGGCAATGGGCCTTGACCCGGTTGATATCGGTGTGGCCCTGAGCGACCACCTGGCGAACTTCGCCGACGCTGATTTCCTCGCATCGGCACAGCATCAAGTCGTCGGGGGCCTGGCTGGCCCACTGCTCGGGGAACGGGAATGCGGCTTCCAGGCCGACGCGAAACCCCTGGATGCGCGCCAGCCGTCGCTCGAGCTGTGGGCCACGTTCGCTGTCAATGGTGACGCCCATGTCTTCGAGCAGGGCCAATGCTGCGCGCTCGCCGGCCATTTCCGCCGCATCGGCGCCCATGATCCCGGCACCGTCGCCGGCCAGGTACACGCTCGGCACGCTGCTGCGCCCGGCTCGATCGCGGCTCGGCAACCAGGCGCGATTGAGCGGGCTCCAAGTGAATTGGCAGCCGAGCAGGTCGGCCAGTTGCGTTTCGCTGCGCAACGCATGGGCGAAGGCCAGTCCATTGCAGGCCAGACTGTGTTGGCTGCCAGCGCGTTGCCAGGTGACAGCTTCGACTTTTTGCTCGCCGACGACCTCGACCAAGGTCGCGCCCTGATGTACGGCGATCCCGTGGGCAGTCAGCCAGGCCCGGTAGTACAGGCCCTTGGCCAGGGTTGCAGGCTGAAGCAACAGACGGGGCAGGGCAGCGACCTGGGCACCGAAGGGCGAGCTGTCCAGCACGGCCAGCACCCGTGCGCCGGCCTTGGCGTACTGGTAGGCCACCAGGTACAGCAACGGCCCGCTGCCCGCGAAGACCACCCGTTCGCCGATGGCGCAACCCTGGGCCTTGAGCGCGATCTGCGCGGCGCCGAGGCTGTACACGCCGGGCAAGGTCCAGCCTGGTACTGGCAGGATGCGGTCGGTGGCGCCGGTGGCAATCAATAGGTGGTCGTACTGGATAGTGCCGACCCGCTGCTGACTGAGCGTGTGCAGGTGGCCATCCTCGGCGTTCCACACCAAAGTGTCGGGACGGTAGTCGATCTGCGCGCGCAGCGCGTCCAGCGCCTGATGCACTGCCCCCGCCTTGCGCGCTTCGAAGCCATAAAGTTGATTGGCCGGGCGCTGGAAATTGCCCGGCGCACGTCGGTAGACCTGGCCGCCGCCCTGCAGGGCTTCGTCCACCAGGCACGGCCGCAGACCGTGGGCAGCCAGGGTCTGCGCCGCACGGATGCCAGTCGGTCCGGCGCCTACGATCACCACGGCGCTCACGAGCGCCGCCCCAGGTCGCGGTCGACCTGCATGCCCGCCTCCAGGGGCGTGGCGCAGGCACGCACCCTGCGGCCGTCACCCAGCCGTACCCAGCAGTCCTGGCAGGCGCCCATCAGGCAGAAGCCGGCACGGGCCTGGGCACTGAAGTCGCTGCCACGCACATGGTCGGCGCAGGTCAGCACGGCGGTGAGCAGGGTATCCCCCGCCAGGCCGCTCACGGCCTGTCCGTCGAGGGTGAACGGCACCGAAGGCCGATCGAGTTCGGTCAGACGCTTGAACAAAGCCATCAGTTTTTCCCCACCAGTACACGGTCCAGCCCATACACCCGATCGAGCAGAATCATGGTCGCGGCGGTCAGGGCGATCACCAGCGCCGACACCGCTGCCATCATCGGGTCGATGGATTCCGTGGCGTATACGTACATGCGCACCGGCAAGGTCTGGGTCGCGGGGGAGGTGACGAAGATCGACAGAGTCACCTCGTCGAAGCTGTTGATGAACGCCAGCAACCAGCCTCCGGCGACCCCCGGCAGGATCATCGGCAGGGTGATCTGCCGAAACAGGGTGAACCGACTTGCGCCCAGCGACTCCGCCGCCTGTTCGGCGCTGCGATCGATACCGATGGCGGCGGCGATCACCAGACGCAGCACATAGGGCGTGATCACCACCACGTGAGCCAGCATCAGCCAGACGAAACTGCCATTGACGCCCATCAGCGCGAACAGGCGCAGCATGGCCACACCCAGCACCAGGTGCGGAATGATGATCGGCGACAGAAACAGCGCATTGAGAAAGTTGCGTCCCGGAAAGTGATAACGGGTGATCGCCAGCGCCGCCGGCACGGCGATCAAGGTCGCCAGGGTCGCGGCCACCACAGCCAGGATCAGGCTGTTATAGAACGCGTCGATGAAGTCGGCGCGCTCGAACACCGCGCGAAACCAGCGCAGGGAAAAGCCGGAGGTGGGCAGGGTGAGGGTGTTCTCCGGGGTGAACGCCACTAGGCACACCACCACCAGCGGAGCCAGCATGAACACCACCACCAGGGCATGAAACGACAGGGCCAGCGGACCGTTCTTGGACATCGATCATTCCCCCAGGGCTTTCTTGTAGCGACCTTCGACCAAGCGGTTCCAGGACAGCATGATCAGCAGGTTGGCCAGCAACAGCGCCACGGCAATGGTCGCGCCCATGGGCCAGTTGAGTTCCGAGAGGTACTGGTCGTAGACCACCGTGGCGACCATCTTCAAGCGTCGGCCACCCAGCAGACCGGGGATGGCGAACGAGCTGGCCGCCAGTCCGAAGACGATCAGCGTGCCCGACAGCACCCCGGGCATGATCTGTGGCAACACCACCATGCGCATGACCTTCGCCTGGCTTGCGCCCAGCGATTGCGCGGCCTGTTCGGCTGCCGGGTCGAGCTTCTGCAGCGAGGTCCAGACCGGGATGATCATGAAGGGCAGCATGACGTGGACCAGTGCCAGAATCACCGCGAACGGTGTGTAGAGCATTTTCAGCGGGCGTCCGCCCAAGGCGGCGATGGCCTGGTTGATCAGCCCATCGGCACCCAGCAGCAGGCTCCAGCCGAAGGCGCGCACCACCACTGAAATCAGCAGCGGCGTGAGGATCAGGATCAAAAAGATCGAGCGCCACGGGGTACCCATGCGGCTGAGAATGTAAGCCTCCGGTACGCCGATCACCACGCACAGCAGGGTCACCAGCGCACTGATCCAGAAGGTCCGCCAGAAGATTTCATAGAAGTAGCTGTCGCTCAGCAGGCTGGCGTAATTGGCCAGCGTATAGCTGTCGCTCTTGACCCCCACCTCGTAGTCGAACAGGTTGAACGACAGCACCACCGTGAGGCCCAGGGGCACGATCAGCAGGGCGACGAACAGCGCCAGCGCCGGCGCCGACAGCAGATATCCGCGGCTCATGCGCAGACCTCGTGATTCAAGACGCGAAGCAGTTCGTGCGGCCAGTCGAGGCCGACAGTGATGCCGGTCACCAGCGGTGCGCTGCCATCGTTGCGGCGCACCACGGTGATTTCGCCCAGGGCGGTGTCCAGGCGGTACAACCACTGGCTGCCCAGAAAGTAGCGGGTGACGATGCGTCCTTGAATACGGCCTTCACCGGCGTTGCAGATGTCGATCTTCTCCGGGCGCAAGCTCAACATCAGTTCGCCGTCCCCGGCTTGGGCCAGCGCCTGTGGCTGGCCCAGCGCGTCGTATTCGCCGGGCAGCAGGTTGGCCTTGCCAACGAAGCCAGAGATGAACGGCGTGCGCGGGTGCTCGTAGAGTTTGTAGGGTTCGTCGATCTGGGTGACCTGGCCCGCTTGCATCACCACCACCCGGTCACTGATGGACAGGGCTTCGGCCTGGTCATGGGTCACCATCAGGGTGGTGATGCCGACTTCGCACTGGATGCGGCGAATCTCGAATTGCATCTCCTCGCGCAGGCTCGCGTCGAGGTTGGACAACGGCTCGTCGAGCAGCAGCACTGGCGGCTGGATCACCAGGGCACGGGCCAGGGCCACGCGCTGGCGCTGGCCTCCCGAAAGCTCCCGCGGGTAGCGCTCGGCATGCGCGGTCAGGCGCACCAGCGCCAGTACCTGGTCGGCACGGGTGCGAATGTCGCTGCCGCTCACCTTGCGCATCTTCAGGCCGAACGCGACGTTGTCGCGCACGCTCATGTGCGGAAACAGCGCGTAGCTCTGGAACACCACGCCCAGGCCGCGGCTGCTGGGTTTTGCGTGGGTGATGTCGCGGCCATCGAGCACGATCCGGCCGCTGGTCACGTCGACGAAACCGGCAATCATCTGCAGCGTGGTGGTCTTGCCGCAGCCCGAAGGCCCGAGCAGCGAGACGAATTCGCCCTGGCTGACGCTCAGGTCGGTCGCCACCACGGCCTGTACGGATCCGTAGCGTTTGCACAGTGCTTGAAGTTCGAGAAAGGCCATGGCTGCGTTCTACCTGTCATTGTCGGCCGCATGTGCGGTGCGTTGATCGAGGGCAGAGGCGAAAGGGGTCCTGCAGTGGGGTGGCGCTCGATCTGAGTCGGCTGCCGGCTATTGTTGGTCTCGCCCCGTGGACGAAGAGTAGGACGAAGGCTAGGATGGCGAAAGCGCTTATTTCACTGAGCGGGTAGGTATTTTCAGATTAATCCTTTCAATGAAATCAGGTGCGCAGCGTATGGATATTGATTCCACTGAACGGAATGCTGAGCCAGGCGTAGGCAGTGTGTCCAGGTTGTTCGCCGTGTTGCGTGGCTTGTCGGCTGCGCCAGCCGAGGGTGAGCGGGTGATCCAGCTCGCCGAGCGCATCGGCCTGTCGCAACCCACCACCCATCGGCTGTTGCGCGGGCTGGTGGAGGAGGGCATGGTCGAGCAGGATGTCCGCAGCAAGCGCTATCGGCTGAGCTTGGAATTCTTCGCCCTGGCCGCGCGCGCCGGCAACGGCAGCAACCTGCGCGAGCTGGCACGGCCCAGCCTGCTGCGGTTGTCGGCCTCTTTGGGTGACTCGCTGTTCCTGCTCGCGCGCAGTGGTTTCGACGCGATCTGCCTGGACCGCAGCGAAGGGCCTTACCCGATTCGGACCTTCACCGGCGACATCGGTGGCCGTGTCGCACTGGGGGTAGGCCAGGGCAGTCTGGCCATCCTGGCGTTCCTGCCCGAGGATGAGCGCGAAACCGTGATCCACTACAACCTGCCGCGGCTCAGGGACCTGCACCTGTACGACGAAGTGCTGCTGCGTTCGGAGGTCGCCAGCGTGCGCCAGCTCGGTTATGCCGCGCGCAACACCGGCGTGTTGCCCGGCATGGCGGGCCTGGCGGTGCCGATACTCGACCGCGACGGCCATGCGGTCGCAGCCCTCAGCGTCGCCACCATCAGCGATCGGCTCGGCCCCGACCGACTGCCCACGGTGGTCGAGCTGCTCAAGCGCGAGGCTGCCGCCATCGGCCCGCGCCTGAACCCCTTCGACCCGACCCTGCGCCGACCGTCGCAGACTTTCGGCAAGAGCTGAATCCACAGCTCATACTCATAGCGCGTGGCCCTGAGCGCGCAAGCGCTTGTACAGGGTGTTGCGGCTGACACCGAGGCGCCGGGCCAGGCGGGAGATGTTGCCGTCGCTGGCCTGCAGCAGCTCACCCAGGTCGCTGACCTTGGCCAGGGTCAGCAGTGGCCGAGGCGAGGCAGGTGCCTGCGCTGGTTGCAGACCGGCTTCGAGGAGGAAATCTTCAGGCAGATGCTCAAGGCTAATGACGTCCTGATCGGCCAGCACCAGCGCCACCTTGACCACCGCTGCCAGCTGGCGCACGTTGCCCGGCCAGGGATGGACCATGAAGGCCGCCCACACCTCGTCGCTGAAACCGGCAGTCTGCTGTGCTTCACGGTGCGTCTCCCACACCTGCTCGATCAGTTCACGCTTGTCGCTGCGTTCGTTCAGGGTCGGGAGGTGCAAGGTCATGCCCGCCAGGCGATAGTACAGATCCTCGCGGAATAACCCGGCCTGTACCCGTTGGCGCAGGTCTTCATGGGTCGCGGAAACCAGGCGGATATCGACCGGTAGCGGATCGCCGCCCCCCAGCGGCTGGATGCAGCGCTCCTGCAGCACGCGCAACAGTCGCGCCTGGGTGGGCAGCGGCATGTCACCGATCTCGTCGAGGAACAGGATGCCCTTGTCGGCCTTGCGCACCAGGCCGGGGCTGCCCTTGTGGCTGGCGCCGGTGAAGGCGCCACGTTCGTAGCCGAACAGCTCCGACTCGACCAGTTCGGCGGGAATCGCCGCACAATTGACCGCAATCAGTGGACACGACGCGCGGCTGCTGGCCTGGTGCAAGGCCTTGACCAGCACCTCCTTGCCGGTGCCAGTGTCACCGCGCAGCAGCAAGGGCACGTCCTTCTCCAGCAGACGCAGCCCTTGTTGCAAGGCCTTGTCCAGGCGCGGGTCGGAACCACGTCGCGCGGCGGGCGGCGCAGGGCGCAGGGCGGGCTTCTTGAGCAGGCATTGTAGGCGGCTGCGTCCTGGCGGTTGCAGGGCAAAGGTGCGCTCCGGCGGATGGTCGAGCAGAGCCTGGGGCGTCAGTCGGAACAGCTGTTGCAGGGTCAGGCCAGGCAACTCGGCACCCAGCAGGCTGTCGGCGCGACGATTGGCGGCCAGCACGCGACCGCTGTCATCGAACACCAGCAGCCCAGCCCACTGGCTATCGAGGTTGTTCACCCCGGTGTTGAAAATCAGTTGGTGATGCCGATCGGCGAACGTCTCCAGGATCAGGCGGTTCTCGACCGTCTGGCTCATCATTTTCACCAGTCCCAGGGTGTGCGAAGGCGGCAGGTGGCTGTCACTGGAGACGTCCAGTACCGCCACCATCTGCCGCCGGGCATCGAAGATCGGTGAAGCCGAACCGTTCATCAGGCGGTTAGCCAGCAGGAAGTGTTCGTCCGGCTCGACATGCACGGCCTGGCGGCAGGCCAGCGCCGTGCCGATCGGATTGGTCCCGGCGGCCGCTTCCAGCCAGCAGGCACCGGGTGCGTGGCCCAGGTGACCGGCACCCGCGCCGGGCTGCGCACCCCAGGACCTGAGCAGACGGGCCTGCGGGTCGGCCAGGCGGATCAGACAACGCGAGTTGCCCAGGATGTGTTCGTAATAGGGCAACACTTCGCGGTGGGTGGTGTGCAGCAAGGCCTGGTGACCGTCGAGCATCTGTTGCAGCGCAACGCGCGCCAGTGGCTCGAATCGCGGCACGTGGTGATGCTCCAGCCCCGCCTCGCGACAGCGCGCCCAGGAGCGTTGAATGAGTTGATCGTGGGCAAGGGTTGGATTGGATACGGACATGGTTCAGGTATCCCGGCGCGCGGCCTTGTTGTTTTTGTTCATGCAGTGTTGTTCACGGTTGTTCATTGTCAATGCGCCAGGCGTTCATTTTTGTTCAGGGGCGAACCTGACCTGAGACCCACACCTGCGCCCGAACCGTTTGGCTCGCGCCTGCCGGCATGGCACACGGCAATTGGCACGGTTATCGCTCTGGGTTTGCCAGCAGTCGTACCGACGCAAAGCTGCAACCGCTTCCAATAATAAAAAAGGCGCCGCCATGTCCCTTGTGCTCGAGCAGGTCACTCGTCGTGTGGAAAACCAGTTGTACATCGACAACGCGTCGCTGGTACTGGAACCCGGTTCGTTCAATGTCCTGCTGGGACGCACGTTGTCCGGAAAGACCAGCCTGATGCGGCTGATGGCCGGCCTCGACAAACCCGATCAGGGTCGTGTATTGATGAACGGCGTGGACGTGACCGGCAAGCCGGTACGCCAGCGCAACGTGTCCATGGTCTACCAGCAGTTCATCAACTACCCGACCATGACCGTCTTCGACAACATTGCCTCACCGCTGCGCCAGGCCGGTATGGCCCGCGAGCAGATCGAAGAGCGGGTACTGCAAACCGCACGCATGTTGCGCATCGAGCCGTTCCTCAAGCGCCATCCACTGGAACTGTCCGGTGGCCAGCAACAGCGCACGGCCATGGCCCGGGCGCTGGTCAAGGATGCCGAGCTGATCCTGTTCGACGAACCCCTGGTCAACCTCGACTACAAGCTGCGCGAAGAACTGCGCTTCGAAATGCGCGAACTGTTCCTGACTCGCCACACCATCGCCGTCTATGCCACCACCGAACCCAACGAAGCCCTGGCATTGGGCGGCACCACCACGATCCTGCACGAAGGGCGGGTGATCCAGAGCGGCAAGACGTCTGAGGTCTATCACCGGCCGGCCAGTGTGCTGGCGGCCGAACTGTTCTCCGAGCCACCGATCAACCTGATCGATGGCCGCATCGGCGGCCAGGAAGTCAGCTTCGCCAATTTCGTTCACTTCGCTCGCAACGTTGATCTATCTGCCGTGCCGGATGGCGATTACCGCTTCGGCGTGCGCCCCAGCCACATCGGCCTGACGCCGAGCAACGACGATGACCTGGAGCTGGCGGTGACCGTGGAGCTGGCGGAGATCAGTGGTTCGGAGACCTTCCTGCACGTACGCAACGAGTATTTCTCCCTGGTGCTGCACCTGCCGGGGGTCCACGACTACGCCGTGGACGCGGCGATACCGGTGTACATCCCGACCCACAAGCTTTTCGTGTTCCAGCCTGGTGGGCAATTGGTCCAGGCCCCCGGCCTGCGTGTGGCGAGGGCTGCCTGATGGCCGAGATCCGTTTGCAGCACCTGGCGCACAGCTACAGCACGCACCCGTCGGCGCCTGAAGACTATGCGATCCGCGAGATGGATCACATCTGGGAGCAGGGCGGCGCCTATGCCTTGCTCGGCCCGTCCGGCTGTGGCAAATCGACCTTGCTCAACATCATTTCCGGCTTGCTCAGCCCGTCCCACGGGCAGGTGCTGTTCGACGGCAAGGTGGTCAACGACCTGCCGCCCGAGCAACGCAACATTGCCCAGGTGTTCCAGTTCCCGGTGGTGTACGACACCATGACGGTGTTCGACAACCTGGCCTTCCCCCTGCGCAACCAGGGCAAGTCGCCCGAACAGGTGCAGGCCCGAGTGCAGGAAGTCGCCGAAGTCCTGGACCTTCAGCGACTGCTGCAGCGCAAGGCGCGCAATCTCAGCGCCGACGAGAAACAGAAGGTGTCGATGGGCCGCGGCCTGGTCCGCGATGACGTGTCGGCGATCCTCTTCGACGAGCCGCTGACGGTCATCGACCCGCACCTGAAGTGGAAACTGCGACGCAAGCTCAAGCAGATCCACGAGCAGTTCAACATCACCATGGTCTATGTCACCCACGACCAGCTCGAGGCCTCCACCTTCGCCGACAAGATCGCCGTGATGTACCGCGGCCAGATCGTCCAGTTCGGCACACCGCGCGAGCTGTTCGAGCGACCGGCGCACACCTTCGTCGGCTACTTCATCGGCAGCCCCGGCATGAACCTGGTCGACGTGCTGCCCGAGCGCGGCGGCGTCGGCTTCGGCGGCATTCACGTGCCGTTGTCGGAAGCCTTGCAGGCGCGGATCGCCCAGGGCGGCTGGCAACGCCTGCAGATCGGCATTCGTCCCGAGTTCATCCGCGTCTGGGACGAGAGCTTCGAGGCCGCCCTGCACGGCGAACGGGTACACCTGGAAGACCTGGGTACCTACAAGATCCTGACCCTGGCGCTCGGCGGGCAGACCTTCAAGGTACGTCTGCCCGAGGACCGCGCCGTGCCGGAAGGCACCGTGTTCATCAGCTTCCCCGCGCAGTGGCTGATGGTCTACGCCGACGATCGCTTGCTGGAGGTGCACCCATGAACAAGGTCCAGAACAACAAGGCCTGGTGGCTGGTGCTGCCGGTGTTCCTGCTGGTGGCCTTCAGCGCGGTGATCCCGATGATGACCGTGGTCAACTATTCGGTGCAGGACATCTTCGATCAATCCAGCCGCTATTTCGTGGGCGCCGACTGGTACCGCCAGGTCCTGCAGGACCCGCGCCTGCACGACTCGCTGCTGCGCCAGTTCATCTATTCGGCCTGCGTGCTACTGATCGAAATACCCCTGGGCATCGCCATCGCCCTGACCATGCCAGCCAAGGGCCGCTGGTCGTCGCTGTGCCTGATCGTCATGGCCATCCCCCTGCTGATTCCGTGGAACGTGGTAGGCACCATCTGGCAGATCTTCGGCCGCGCCGACATCGGTCTGCTGGGCTACACGCTCAACGCCCTGGGGATCAGCTACAACTATGCCTCCAATACCCTGGATGCCTGGGTCACGGTGCTGATCATGGACGTCTGGCACTGGACCTCGCTGGTGGCACTGCTGTGCTATTCGGGCCTGCGCGCCATCCCGGACGTGTACTACCAGGCTGCGCGCATCGACCGAGCGTCGAACTGGGCGGTGTTCCGTCACATCCAACTGCCGAAGATGAAAAGCGTGCTGTTGATCGCGGTGATGCTGCGCTTCATGGACAGCTTCATGATCTACACCGAACCCTTCGTGCTGACCGGCGGCGGGCCGGGCAACGCCACCACGTTCCTCAGCCAGACCCTGACCCAGATGGCCGTGGGGCAGTTCGACCTGGGCCCGGCCGCGGCCTTCTCGCTGGTGTACTTCCTGATCATCCTGCTGGTGTCCTGGCTGTTCTATACGGCCATGACCCACAACGACAAGCAAGGTTGAGGCGGCCATGAACAAGCGCAAACTGATCCCCCTGCTGCTGTACATCCTGTTCCTGCTGGTGCCCATCTATTGGCTGCTGAACATGTCGTTCAAGAGCAACGGCGAAATCCTCGGCGGGCTGACGCTGTTTCCCCATGAGTTCACCCTGGCCAACTACCGGGTGATCTTCACCGACCCGAGTTGGTACACCGGCTACATCAATTCGCTGTACTACGTGAGCCTCAACACGCTCATTTCGCTCAGCGTTGCGCTGCCGGCCGCGTATGCCTTCTCGCGCTACCGCTTTCTGGGCGACAAGCACCTGTTCTTCTGGTTGCTGACCAACCGCATGGCCCCGCCGGCGGTGTTCCTGCTGCCGTTCTTCCAACTTTACTCCTCCATCGGCCTGTTCGACACGCACATTGCCGTGGCCCTGGCGCACTGCCTGTTCAACGTGCCGCTGGCGGTGTGGATCCTGGAAGGCTTCATGTCCGGCGTGCCCAAGGAAATCGATGAAACCGCCTACATCGATGGCTACAGCTTTCCGAAATTCTTCGTGAAGATCTTCATGCCCCTGATCGGCTCGGGGATCGGCGTGACGGCCTTCTTCTGCTTCATGTTCTCGTGGGTCGAGCTGCTGCTGGCGCGCACCCTGACCTCGGTCGATGCCAAGCCGATCGCGGCGGTAATGACCCGTACGGTTTCCGCCTCGGGTATCGACTGGGGCGTGCTGGCTGCAGCCGGCGTGCTGACCATCGTGCCCGGCATGCTGGTGATCTGGTTCGTTCGCAACCATGTGGCCAAGGGCTTCGCCCTGGGCCGCGTATGAGGAGCCTGTGATGGAGTGGATGGCCTGGACTCTACCGACTGCCCTGTTCTTCGGCGCCATTGCGCTGTTGCTCGCCGGCATGACGTTCTACGAACTGCGCGTGCCCTGCACCGAGCGGCGCGGATTTCTACCGATCGCCACCACCCGTGGCGACCGCTTGTTCATCGGTCTTCTCGGAAGCGCCTACCTGCACCTGCTGGTGATCGGCGTGACCGACTGGAACATCTGGGTCGCCTCGACGCTGTCCCTGATGTGGTTGCTGGCGGTAATGCGTTGGGGCTGAGCCATGCGGATCTGCGCAGCGCGAAAATTTCAAACAGGAGGTCACTATGTACAAGAACAACAACAAATTGCGACATAGCATTGCCCTGGCGACCGCACTGGCGTGCGCTGGCCTGAGCGCCGCAGCATGGGCGGATGCCTACGAAGACGCGGCGAAGAAATGGGTCGGCGCCGAATTCAAGCCGTCCACCCTCACGCCCGAGCAGCAGATGGCAGAGATGCAGTGGTTCATCGAGGCGGCCAAGCCTTTCCGCGGCATGAGCATCAATGTCGTGTCGGAAACGCTGACCACCCACGAATACGAAGCCAAGACCCTGGCCAAGGCGTTCAGCGAAATCACCGGGATCAAGCTCACCCACGACCTGCTGCAGGAAGGCGACGTGGTCGAGAAGCTGCAGACGCAGATGCAGTCGGACAAGAACATCTACGACGGCTGGGTCAACGATTCGGACCTGATCGGTACGCACTTTCGCTACGGCAAGAGCGAGTCGATCACCGACATGATGGCCAGCCCCGAGGGCAAGAAAGCCACCTCGCCGACCCTGGACTTGAAAGACTTCATCGGTATCTCCTTCACCACCGCACCTGACGGCAAGATCTATCAGCTGCCCGACCAGCAATTCGCCAACTTGTACTGGTTCCGCGCCGACTGGTTCGAACGGCCCGAGTTGAAGGCCAAGTTCAAACAGATCTACGGGTATGAGCTGGGGGTTCCGGTCAACTGGTCCGCCTATGAAGACATCGCCAAGTTCTTCTCCGAAGACGTCAAGGAAATCGACGGCAAGCGCATCTACGGGCACATGGACTACGGCAAGAAAGACCCTTCCCTGGGCTGGCGCTTCACCGATGCCTGGTTCTCCATGGCCGGTGGTGGCGACAAGGGCCTGCCCAACGGCTTGCCGGTGGACGAGTGGGGCATTCGCGTGGAGGACTGCCATCCGGTGGGTTCCAGCGTGACCCGTGGCGGCGACACCAACGGCCCGGCCGCCGTGTATGCCACCCAGAAGTACGTCGACTGGATGCGCGCCTACGCACCACCCGAAGCCCAGGGCATGACCTTCTCCGAATCCGGACCGGTACCGGCCCAGGGCAACATCGCTCAGCAGATCTTCTGGTACACCGCGTTCACCGCCGACATGACCAAGCCTGGCTTGCCGGTGATGAATGACGACGGCACGCCCAAGTGGCGCATGGCGCCATCGCCCAAGGGCCCGTACTGGGAGGAGGGGATGAAACTGGGCTATCAGGACACCGGCTCCTGGACCTTCCTCAAGTCCACCCCCGAGAAGCAGCGTCTGGCCGCCTGGCTGTATGCGCAGTTCGTGACGTCGAAGACGGTGTCGTTGAAAAAGACCATCGTCGGCCTGACCCCGATTCGCGAATCGGATATCAACTCCCAGGCCATGACCGATCTGGCGCCGAAGCTGGGTGGTCTGGTGGAGTTCTACCGCAGCCCGGCCCGCGTGCAGTGGACCCCGACCGGCACCAACGTGCCTGACTATCCACGTCTGGCGCAGCTGTGGTGGAGCCACATTTCCGAGGCGGCCAGCGGCGAGAAGACCCCGCAGCAGGCGCTCGACGGCCTGGCCAAGGATCAGGACGCGATCATGACCCGCCTGGAACGCAGCAAGGTGCAGCCGGTATGTGGGCCGAAGATGAACCCCGAGCGCGACGCCCAGTACTGGTTCGACCAACCCGGCGCGCCCAAGCCCAAACTGGCCAACGAAAAACCCCAGGGCCAGACCGTGGGCTACGCCGAACTGGTCAAGTCGTGGGAGGATGCGAGGAAATAGCAGCGTTGCGGTGCGTCTGATGAACCGCGGCGCCTGCTTCGCGGCCACGGACCGCCCCTACAGGACATCGATTCATCCGTAGGGGCGGTCAGAGGCAGCAAAAGGGAGTCACATCACTTGTGCAAGGTCTGTGCTGCATAGAGGGTATTTTCCAGCAGGCAGGCGCGGGTCATCGGACCTACGCCGCCTGGCACCGGCGTGATCCAGCCGGCGCGGGGCAGAGCGGTTTCATACACGACATCGCCCACCAGCTTGCCATCGGCCTGACGGTTGATGCCCACGTCGATCACGATCGCGCCTTCCTTGATCCATTCGCCCTTCACCAGCCCCGGCTTGCCGGCAGCGACCACCACCAGGTCGGCGCGGCCTACATGGCCCGCGAGGTCTTTGGTGAAACGGTGCGTCACGGTCACGGTGCAGCCTGCCAGCAACAGTTCCATGGCCATGGGCCGACCGACGATGTTGGAAGCACCTACTACCACTGCGTCCATCCCGTACAGATCCTGGCCGGTGCTTTCCAGCAGCGTCATGATCCCTTTGGGGGTGCAGGGGCGCAGCAACGGGATGCGCTGGGCCAGGCGACCGACGTTATAAGGATGGAAACCATCGACGTCCTTGTCCGGGCGGATGCGCTCGAGCAGCAGCGAGGCATCCAGGTGCTCGGGCAGCGGCAACTGCAACAGGATGCCGTCGATATCGGTATCGGCATTGAGGGTGTCGATCAGCGTCTCCAACTCCAGCTGCGAAGTCGTGCTCGGCAGGTCAAAGGCGCGGGAAGCGAATCCGACTTCTTCGCAGTCCTTGCGCTTGTGCGATACATAGACCTGGGAAGCGGGGTCGGTGCCCACCAGAATCACCGCGAGCCCTGGCGTGCGCAGGCCCTTCTGACGACGCTCGGCAACCTGATGAGCGATCTGCTGGCGCAGGTTGGCGGCGATCGCCTTGCCGTCGATAAGTTGTGCAGTCATGACGCGTGATTAACCATCGAAAAGGAATGAAAATGTGCGCGCATTCTCGCATGTCGCACGCCCAGGGCAAAGGCGCTTGCTTAGCGAAACGTCCTAAGCCCTTTAATTAAATGAATTTTTTTGAAAAAAGAGTTGACGACCCCAAGGCTCGTCTATAACATTCGTCGCACTTGTCGGGCAGGGCCTAGCACTGGTGAAGAAGGTAGGGCAAAGCAAGCGGTTTCAAGGCTTGTTTGTCATCACCGACTGAAGCTCTGGATTTGTAATCTGCAAGGACTACAGACTCAAAAGCGCCCGTAGCTCAGCTGGATAGAGCATCCGCCTTCTAAGCGGATGGTCGCAGGTTCGAGTCCTGCCGGGTGCGCCATTAGGCAGCTTTGGCACAAGTAACGCAGTAAACGCAATATGGTGGGCGTAGCTCAGTTGGTAGAGCACAGGATTGTGACTCCTGTTGTCGTGGGTTCGATCCCCATCGTCCACCCCATATTCCGAAAGGCGCCCGATTCTAACCGATCCGGCGCCTTTGCTTTAAAAGCTACACGCGGACGTGGTGGAATTGGTAGACACACTGGATTTAGGTTCCAGCGCCGAAAGGTGTAAGAGTTCGAGTCTCTTCGTCCGCACCAACCAGAATGGCAAGGCCCAGGCCTGTCGCTCAACGTGAAAGCCGCCTCAGGGCGGCTTTTTCGTGTCTGCGATTTGGCGAGCGCTTCACGCGCTCAAGGCTTCACGCCTCCACCGGTTGGACCATGCTGAACGTGATGACATTGCCGTTCTGCTCCACACTCAGGTTGCCGCTGTGAGCCACCGCGATTGCCTGAGAGATGTACAGGCCAATCCCCAGGCCATTCTTGTTGCGCAGGTTCTCGGCGCTGTGCGGCTTGAACGGCTGAAACAGCGTCGCCAGTCGCTCGGGCGCCACCGGAGTGGTCTGGTTGAGCACGGACAATCGCGTGTTCTGCTGTTCGGTGCTCAAGCTGATCAGTACCGGTGTGTCGGGCGTGCCGTGGTAGCGAGCATTGCCCAGCAGGTTGGTGATGACCTGCGCGTAGCGATCCGGATCGACCATGGCGCGTACGTCCGGCTCGATGCGGGCTTCGATGGTCAGGCTGGGAAAAGCCACGGCGGTTTCGTGGACGATGCTTTCCACCAGTGTCGACAGATCGGTCTCGACCCGATTGACCATGATGCCGAGGCCCGACTGCAGGCGACTCATCTCCAGGATCTGGCTGATCAGCCGTTCCATGCGACCGCTGGAGTGGCTGATGTGCTTGCGCAGTTCGGTGTCGCGCGTTTCGTTCGAAGACAGCATGGCGGCGGCCATGGAAATGGACTGCAGCGGGTTGCGCAGGTCGTGACCGAGCATCGCGATCAGGCGCTGGCGCATGCCATCGATCTCGCTGGCGCGGCTCAGGCACAACTCGACCAGATCACGCCGCAGCTTCTCGGCTATCGCGATGTCGGTATCACCCCAGCTGGCCGAGCGTCCGCGCACCACTTCTTCCCAGGCTTCGAACGAGCCTCGGGGTGTCAGCCGGGCGCCCGAGGGCCCGACCTTGATGATCTTCTCCGGCTTGCCGCCCCAGCGCACGTTGTTGATTTCTTCCTTGCGCAGCCACATGACCCAGCCCGATTCCTGTCGGTGGAAGCGGACCGCCAGAATGCCACAGTAGCCGCTGGTGTTGCGCTCGCTTGCCGAGCCTTGCCAATGCTCGGTATGGAACACCTCGAGGTTCGGGTCCTGTTCGACGTGTTCGAGTACCTGGCGGCACAGGGCGTCGAAATGCCCGCCGATGCTCTGGGTACGTCCCGACATCACCACCGCAGCGCCATCGCACGGAATCAGCGAGGCAATATTGTCCGGATCACCCGCCAACGCGCTGACCAGATCTTCGGAGTCGCGGGCCAGGGTCATGAGTCTCTGTTGCTGGTCGCTTGCCTGCTTCAGGGTCTGTGTGGCCAGGTTGTGTTCCAGGCGTTCGACCAGTGCGCTGCAGACCTGCGAGATGACCTGGAACGACATGCGCAAGGGGTGAGCCATCGTCTTGGGCGACATGTGGTGGCAGGAGAACAGCCCCCACAGCTTGCCACCCACGACGATGGAAACGCTCATCGAGGCGCGCACGCCCATGTTGGTGAGGTACTCGCAGTGGATCGGTGAAACGCTGCGCAGGGTGCTGAAACTGAGGTCGAATGGCTGGCCGGTTCGCGGATCCAGTGACGGGGTTAGTGGCGCTGGCGCATAGGTCACGTCGGCGATCAGGCGAATCGGATTCAATATATAGAGCAGGCGAGCCTGGGCAGGGATGTCCGAGGCCGGGTAACGCTGGCCCAGGTAGCTTTCGAGGTCTTCGCGATGGGCCTCGGCGATGACCTCGCCGGACAGGTCGGGACGAAAGCGATAGGCCATGACCCGGTCGTAGCCCGTCATGTTGCGGATTTCCTGGGTCACGCGGCTCAGCAGGGCATCGATGTCGTGGCGGTTCTGCATCTGGCTGATGATGCGCTGCGCGTACAGGGCGAACTGGCTGAAGGAGCCGCTGGCCGTACGGCGCGGCTCGAACTCCAGATACAGGATCTGCAGATGGCGATGGGCAACCACGTCGAACAGGCGGCCGAGCAGCACGCTTTCGACACTGTTGGCCCAGTGATCGCTGCTGGCAAGCCCCTCTGCGATCAGCTCCAGGACATCGCCGCCCAGCAACTCGCCGTCCGGCGTGCTGCCCGGCAGCACATCCAGCCCAATGGTCGCCATCAGGTTGGCGCTGCGGCTCAATACGCGACCTTCGGCATCCAGCGCGATCAGTGCGCCATGAGGTTGGATCGCGCCCGGTCGATGGATGGGCTCGTCCTCGCAATTGGCGAGGGACACCAGCGGCACGGGGTTTATGGCCATGAAGGTCCTGCGATGGTGGGCATTGTTACCGGAAACGACAGAATGATCGTGCTCTCCGCATAGAGGTGCAAGGTAATGACTTTATCCGCTGACAGAATACCAGCGGGCCCATCATTGTCTTGCAAAAGTTGTCCGAGAGATCACTTTTCATCCCTGAACAGGCCTTGTTTTGCTGCCGTTGGACGGTTTCTGCAGTGACTTTCCGCGCATCCATGTGCATAGGGTGACTTCTTGAGTTCGAGCCACTAGAATGCTTGCCCTTGATCTGGGGTCGGAAATGGCCGGCTAACGTCTGTGCAACGAGGAAAATCCATGCAAGTTTCTGTTGAAAACACTTCCGCTCTCGAGCGCCGCATGACCATCGGTGTTCCCGCCGAGCGCATCGAGGCCGAAGTCAACAAGCGTCTGCAACAGACCGCCCGTAACGCCAAGATCCCGGGCTTCCGTCCAGGCAAGGTGCCTATGAGCGTCATCCGTCAGCGCTACGAGGCTGACGCGCGCCAGGAAGCTCTGGGCAACGTCATCCAGGCTTCCTTCTATGAAGCCGTGGTCGAGCACAAGCTCAACCCAGCCGGCGCACCCGCCGTCGAGCCTAAAGTGTTCGAAAAGGGCAAGGATCTGGAATACATCGCCACCTTCGAAGTGTTCCCCGAGTTCGAAGTCGGCGCGTTCGACAGCATCGAAGTCGAGCGCCTGAGCGCCGACGTCGCCGACAGCGACCTGGACAACATGCTCGAAGTGCTGCGCAAGCAGAACGTGCGTTACGAGCAGGTCGAGCGCGCTGCCCAGACCGAAGACCAGTTGAACATCGACTTCGTCGGCAAGATCGAAGGCGAGGCGTTCTCCGGTGGTTCGGCCAGCGGTACCCAGCTGGTACTGGGTTCGGGCCGCATGATTCCCGGTTTCGAAGACGGTCTGGTCGGCGCCAAGGCCGGTGAAGAGAAGGTGCTGAACCTGAACTTCCCCGAGGACTACCAGAACCTCGAGCTGGCCGGCAAGGCCGCCGAGTTCACCGTTACCGTCAACAGCGTTTCCGAAGCCAAGCTGCCTGAACTGAACGAAGAGTTCTTCGGCCAGTTCGGCATCAAGGAAACCGGTCTCGACGGCTTCCGCGCCGAAGTTCGCAAGAACATGGAGCGCGAGCTGCGTCAGGCCATCAAGGCCAAGATCAAGAATCAGGTCATGGACGGTCTGGTATCGACCAACCCGATCGAAGTGCCCAAGGCGCTGCTGGACAACGAAGTCGACCGCCTGCGCGTTCAAGCCGTTCAGCAGTTCGGTGGCAACATCAAACCCGACCAACTGCCGGCCGAGCTGTTCACCGAACAGGCCAAGCGCCGCGTCGTGCTGGGCCTGATCGTCGCCGAAGTGGTCAAGCAGAACGAGCTCAAGCCGGACGAAGCACGCGTGCGCGAGCTGATCCAGGAAATGGCCTCGGCCTACCAGGAGCCCGAGCAAGTTGTATCGTGGTACTACAAAAATGACGAGCAGCTGAACGAAGTCCGTTCGGTTGTGCTGGAAGAACAAGTTGTGGATACTGTTCTGCAGAAGGCTAAGGTGACCGATAAAGCGGTCTCTTACGAAGAAGCAGTCAAACCGGCGGAAGCAGCACAAGCCGACTGATTGTCCAACTCGTTGGAAATTCAACCACAAGCCAGCCTCGCGCTGGCTTGTGCGTTTTCAAGACATGACTATTTGGGAGTAACTGCAGAGCATGTTCCGTAATTCCTATATTCAGCAGAACTCTGATATCCAGGCCGCTGGCGGCCTGGTCCCGATGGTTGTCGAGCAATCCGCTCGTGGCGAACGCGCCTACGATATCTACTCACGCCTGCTAAAGGAGCGAGTGATCTTTCTGGTTGGCCCGGTAGAGGACTACATGGCCAACCTGATCTGTGCGCAGCTGCTGTTCCTTGAGGCGGAAAACCCGGACAAGGACATCCATCTCTACATCAACTCCCCAGGCGGTTCGGTCACTGCAGGCATGTCGATCTACGACACCATGCAGTTCATCAAGCCGAACGTGTCGACCACCTGCATTGGCCAAGCCTGCAGCATGGGCGCATTCCTGCTGACCGCCGGTGCCGAAGGCAAGCGTTTCTGCCTGCCGAACTCACGCGTGATGATTCACCAGCCACTGGGTGGCTTCCAGGGCCAGGCGTCGGACATCGAAATCCATGCCAAGGAAATCCTGTTTATCCGGGAGCGTCTCAACGCGCTGATGGCCAAGCACAGCGGGCGCACCCTGGAAGAAATCGAGCGCGATACCAACCGCGACAACTTCATGAGTGCCGAAGCGGCGCAAGCCTATGGCCTGATCGACAAAGTGATTGACCGTCGCCCCGCTTAACATGAGCCGCTCAAAATAGGGCTGGTTGGCATGCCCGACCATTGCCGGGCTTGAAAAAGCCCGCAATAGCCTTCATCTTGTGTTGCAAGCCTATCGGATTTGGATCGATCGAATGACTGACACCCGCAACGGCGAGGACAACGGCAACAAGCTGCTCTATTGCTCCTTCTGTGGCAAAAGCCAGCATGAAGTGCGCAAATTGATTGCCGGCCCCTCGGTCTTTATCTGCGACGAGTGCGTCGACCTGTGCAACGACATCATCCGCGAGGAGGTGCAGGAAGCCCAGGCCGAGAGCAGCGCGCACAAATTGCCCTCGCCCAAAGAAATAAGCGGCATCCTGGATCAGTATGTGATTGGCCAGGAGCGCGCCAAGAAGGTTCTCGCGGTAGCGGTGTACAACCACTACAAGCGCCTGAACCAGCGTGACAAGAAGAATGACGACGTAGAGCTCGGCAAGAGCAACATCCTGCTGATCGGCCCGACCGGTTCGGGCAAGACGCTGCTGGCCGAAACCCTGGCTCGCCTGCTCAACGTCCCGTTCACCATCGCCGATGCCACCACCCTGACCGAAGCCGGTTACGTGGGTGAGGACGTTGAGAACATCATTCAGAAACTGCTGCAGAAGTGCGACTACGATGTCGAGAAGGCCCAGATGGGCATCGTCTACATCGACGAAATCGACAAGATTTCGCGCAAGTCGGACAACCCGTCCATCACCCGTGACGTTTCGGGTGAAGGCGTGCAGCAAGCGCTGTTGAAGCTGATCGAGGGCACGGTTGCCTCGGTACCGCCTCAGGGTGGTCGTAAGCATCCTCAGCAGGAGTTCCTGCAGGTCGATACGCGCAATATTCTGTTCATCTGCGGTGGCGCATTCTCCGGCCTGGAGAAGGTCATCCAGAATCGCTCCACCCAGGGCGGTATCGGTTTCAGTGCCCAAGTGCGCAGCAAGCAGGAAGGCAAGAAGGTCGGCGAATCGCTGCGCGAAGTTGAACCCGATGACCTGGTCAAATTCGGTTTGATTCCCGAGTTCGTCGGTCGTCTGCCGGTGCTGGCCACCTTGGACGAGCTGGACGAAGCGGCACTGATCCAGATTCTCACCGAACCCAAGAACGCGCTGACCAAGCAATACGGCAAGCTGTTCGAAATGGAAGGTGTGGATCTCGAGTTCCGTACCGACGCGTTGAAATCGGTGGCCCGTCGCGCTCTTGAGCGCAAGACCGGTGCCCGTGGCCTGCGTTCGATCCTGGAAGGCATTCTGCTCGACACCATGTACGAGATTCCTTCGCAGACGGATGTCAGCAAAGTGGTCATCGACGAAAGCGTGATCGAAGGGACGTCCAAGCCGCTGTTGATCTACGAAAACAGCGAGCCGCCGGCGAAGGCTGCACCCGACGCCTGATCGAAAATCTGAGCTGGAACAAGGAAGGGGCCTACGGGCCCTTTTCGTTTTTCAGACAGCGAACTTGTTTTTTGCCGGGCAAGCCCCCACATTGAAGGCATGTTCAATTCCATCTGTTTACGGCCTTCGGGGCCGCTGTAGAGGCGAAATCATGAAGACAACCATCGAATTGCCTCTCCTGCCATTGCGCGATGTCGTCGTCTATCCGCACATGGTCATCCCGCTGTTTGTGGGTCGTGAGAAGTCCATCGAAGCCCTCGAGGCGGCGATGTCGGGCGAAAAGCAGATCCTTTTGCTCGCGCAAAAGAATCCCGCCGATGACGATCCAGGTGAAGGCGCCTTGTACCGTGTCGGCACTGTCGCCACCGTCCTGCAGTTGCTCAAGCTGCCCGATGGCACCGTCAAGGTGCTGGTCGAAGGCGAGCAGCGCGGCAGTGTCGAGCAGTTCCTGGAGATCGACGGCCACGTGCGTGCCGAAGTGCAGTTGATCGACGAGGTCGACGCTCCGGATCGCGAGTCCGAAGTGTTCGTACGTACCTTGCTGGGCCAGTTCGAGCAGTACGTGCAGCTGGGCAAGAAGGTTCCGGCCGAAGTGCTGTCCTCGCTCAACAGCATCGATGAGCCCGGTCGCCTGGTCGACACCATGGCCGCGCACATGGCGCTGAAGATCGAACAGAAGCAGGAAATACTCGAAATCATCGAGCTGCCTGCGCGTGTCGAACACGTGCTGGCCCTGCTGGATGCCGAGATCGACCTGCTGCAGGTCGAGAAGCGCATTCGCGGACGGGTCAAGAAGCAGATGGAGCGCAGCCAGCGCGAGTACTATCTGAACGAGCAGATGAAGGCCATTCAGAAAGAGCTGGGCGACGGTGAGGAAGGGCACAACGAAGTCGAAGAGCTGAAAAAGCGCATCGATGCCGCGGGCCTGCCCAAGGACGCCCTGGCCAAGGCCACGGCCGAGTTGAACAAGCTCAAGCAGATGTCGCCGATGTCGGCGGAAGCGACCGTGGTGCGCACTTACATCGACTGGCTGGTGCAGGTGCCATGGCAGGCGCAGAGCAAGGTGCGTCTGGACCTGGCGCGCGCTGAGAGCATTCTCGATGCCGACCACTACGGTCTGGAAGAGGTCAAGGAACGTATTCTTGAATACCTCGCCGTGCAGAAGCGGGTGAAGAAGATCCGCGGTCCGGTGCTGTGTCTGGTAGGGCCGCCGGGTGTGGGCAAGACTTCCCTGGCCGAATCCATCGCTCATGCCACCAACCGCAAGTTCGTGCGCATGGCCCTGGGTGGCGTGCGTGACGAGGCCGAGATTCGGGGTCACCGTCGCACCTACATCGGCTCGATGCCCGGTCGCCTGATCCAGAAGATGACCAAGGTGGGCGTTCGCAATCCGCTGTTCCTGCTCGACGAGATCGACAAAATGGGCAGCGACATGCGCGGCGATCCGGCCTCGGCGTTGCTGGAGGTGCTGGATCCTGAGCAGAACCACAACTTCAACGACCATTACCTGGAAGTCGACTACGATCTTTCCGACGTGATGTTCCTGTGCACCTCGAACTCGATGAACATCCCGCCGGCGCTGCTCGACCGCATGGAAGTCATCCGTCTGCCGGGCTACACCGAAGACGAGAAGATCAATATCGCGATCAAGTACCTGTCGCCCAAGCAGATCGAAGCCAATGGCCTGAAGAAGGCCGAGGTCGAGATCGAGGTCGATGCGATTCGCGACATCATCCGCTACTACACTCGCGAGGCGGGCGTGCGTGGGCTGGAACGTCAGATTGCCAAGATCTGCCGCAAGGTGGTGAAAGAACATGCGCACCTGAAGAAATTCACGGTCAAGGTCACGCCCGATTCGCTGGATCATCTGCTGGGCGTGCGCAAGTTCCGCTACGGTTTGGCCGAGCAGCAGGATCAGGTCGGTCAGGTCACCGGCCTGGCATGGACTCAAGTGGGCGGTGAGTTGCTGACCATCGAAGCGGCAGTCATCCCAGGCAAGGGCCAGTTGATCAAGACCGGTTCGCTGGGTGACGTCATGGTCGAGTCCATCACTGCGGCGCAGACGGTGGTGCGCAGCCGTGCCAATAGCCTGGGAATCGCCGCGGACTTCCACGAGAAGCACGACACGCACATCCATATGCCCGAAGGTGCGACCCCCAAGGATGGCCCGAGCGCCGGTGTCGGCATGTGCACCGCACTGGTCTCGGCGCTGACCCAGATTCCGGTACGCGCCGATGTCGCCATGACCGGCGAAATCACCTTGCGTGGCCAGGTATTGGCCATCGGCGGGCTGAAGGAGAAGTTGCTGGCGGCCCATCGTGGTGGAATCAAGACGGTAATCATCCCTGAAGAAAACGTGCGCGATCTCAAGGAAATTCCCGACAATATCAAGCAGGATCTGCAGATTAAACCTGTTAAATGGATTGACGAAGTCCTGCAAATTGCGCTGCAATACGCGCCGGAGCCCTTGCCCGATGTGGCTCCCGAGATTGTCGCCAAGGATGAGAAACGCGATACGGATTCCAAGGAACGAATCAGCACGCATTGAGCCTTGATTTGACTGGGTGGCTTTCTTGACAGCTTTTTTGAGCCCTTGTTATAAAGCGGCACTTGCTGTGTCGACAGCCACCCGGCGCACGTTTCACCACATACTTAGAAACAACTCAAAATATCGATATAAGGGGACTTATAGTGAACAAGTCGGAACTGATTGACGCAATCGCCGCATCTGCTGATATCTCCAAAGCTACAGCTGGCAAGGCGCTGGACGCCGTGATCGAATCCGTGACGGGTGCCCTGAAATCCGGTGATTCGGTTGTGTTGGTAGGTTTCGGTACGTTCTCCGTGACTGATCGCCCAGCGCGTACCGGTCGCAACCCGCAAACCGGCAAGGCCCTGGAAATCGCGGCTGCCAAGAAGCCCAGCTTCAAAGCCGGTAAAGCCCTGAAAGAAGCTGTCAACTAAGCTTCGGCCACGCCTTTGCTACCTGCTGCCAGGCAATGCCGGCAACAGGAGTGGAGCTGAGCAAGCTCCGCGAGTTACGAGAAGGCGCATCCTCGGATGCGCCTTTCTTCTATCCGGATTCCTATTACTCTCCGCGGTCGCTCTATCTGTACGGCCGTTTTCGGGGGATGCATGCTGCAGAACATCAGGGATAATTCCCAGGGCTGGATTGCCAAGACCATCATCGGTTTGATCATCGTATTGATGGCGCTGACCGGTTTCGACGCGATCTTCCAGGCCGCCAGCCATAGCCAGGACGCTGCAAAGGTCAACGGTGACGAGATCACCTTGAACGAACTCAGTCAGGCGACCGAGATGCAACGTCGCCAACTGATGCAACAGCTGGGCAAGGATTTCGATCCAGCCCTGCTCGACGACAAGATGCTGCGCGAAGCGGCCCTCAAGGGCCTGATCGATCGCAAGCTGCTGCTGCAAGGTGCCCATGACGCCAAGTTCGCCTTCTCCGAGGGCGCGCTCGACCAGATCATGCTGCAGACGCCTGAATTCCAGGTCGACGGCAAGTTCAGCGCCGAACGCTTCGATCAGGTCATTCGCCAGATGGGCTACGGCCGTCTGCAGTTCCGTCAGATGCTCTCCGAAGAGATGCTCATCGGCCAGCTGCGTGCCGGCCTGGCGGGCAGCAGCTTCGTGACCGACGAGCAGGTTGCCGCGTTCGCTCGCCTCGAGAAACAGACCCGTGATTTCGCTTCGCTGACATTCAAGGCGGACCCGACGGCGACCAAGGTCACCGACGACGAGGTCAAGGCGCATTACGACGAACACGCCAAGGAGTTCATGAGCCCTGATCAGGTGGTCATCGACTACGTCGAGCTGAAGAAGTCATCCTTCTTCGACCAGGTCACCGTGAAGGACGAGGATCTCCAGGACGCCTACCAGAAAGAGATCGCCAACCTGTCCGAGCAGCGTCGTGCCGCGCACATTCTGATCGAGGTCAACGACAAGCTCGATGACGCGCAGGCCAAGGCCAAGATCGAGGAAGTGCAGGCACGTCTGGAGAAGGGTGAGGACTTTGCCAAGCTGGCCAAGGAAGTCTCCCAGGATCCAGGGTCGGCCAGCAATGGCGGTGACCTCGGTTTCGCCGGCAATGGCGTGTACGACCCGGCGTTCGAAACCGCGCTCAATGCCCTGAGCAAGGGCCAGGTTTCGGCGCCGGTGCGCACCGATTTCGGCTGGCACCTGATCAAGCTTGAAGACGTGCAGGCTCCGGACGTACCGACCTTCGCCAGCCTCAAGGCCAAGCTGACCAGCGACCTGAAGACTCAGGAAGTTGAACAGCGCTTCGTGACCGCCACCAAGCAACTGGAAGACTCGGCGTTCGAAGCCTCGGACCTGGGGCAGCCTGCGCAGGAGTTGGGCCTCAAGGTCCACACGTCCGAGCCGTTCGGCAAGGAAGGCGGCAGCCAGGGCGTGACTGCCAGCCGTGCCGTGGTGCAGGCCGCATTCAGCCCTGAAGTGCTGGAGGAGGGTTCCAACAGCGCTGCGCTGGAGCTGGACCCGGAAACCATGGTTGTGGTGCGCGTGAAGGAGCATCGCAAGCCTGAGCAACTGCCGCTGGAAGCGGTGGCCGGACCGATTCGCGCCGAGCTGGCCCGGCAGCATGCTGCGGCCCAAGTGAAGGCCAAGGGCGAAGCGCTGCTGGCCGGTCTGCGCGACGGCAAGGTGCCGCTGGCGGCCAGTCAGGAAGGTCAGCCCTGGAAAGTGCTGGAGGCGGTCAGCCGCGGCCAGGACGGTATCGAGCCGGCCGAGCTGCAGGCACTGTTCCGCATGCCCAAGCCGCAAGCCAAGGACAAGCCCGAGTTCAGCAGCGTGACGCTGAAGGACGGTAGCTTCGTGGTTCTGCGCCTGGACGGCGTGAACGAAGCTGCGGCGCCTAGCGATGAAGAGAAGACCCAGTACCGCCGCTTCCTGGCGTCGCGCATGGGGCAGCAGGATTTCGCGGCGTACCGCAAGCTGCTGGAAACCAAGGCGGACATCACCAAGTATTGAGGTGATGGATGTTTGAACAAAAGGCCGCGTATGCGGCCTTTTGTTTTTGGGTGGATTCAAGGGCCTCTTCGCGGGCAGAGCCCGCTCCCACATGTCACCACTACTCCTTGCGCCACCGATAAACCCAGCGATAAAAAAACGCCGCTGAAATCAGCGGCGTTTCTTCAACCGACCGAAGCCAGCTTACTCTTCGATATCACCCATGGCGGTGGTGTTGAAGCCGCCGTCCACGTACATGATTTCACCGCTGATGCCTGATGCCAGGTCGGAGCACAGGAACGCGCCGGCGTTGCCGACCTCGTCGATGGTGACGTTGCGACGCAGCGGGGTCTGCGCTTCGTTGGCGGCCAGCATCTTGCGGAAGTTCTTGATGCCCGAGGCTGCCAGGGTGCGGATCGGACCGGCCGATACGGCGTTGACGCGGGTGCCTTCCGGGCCCAGGGAACCGGCCAGGTAACGCACGCCTGCTTCCAGCGAAGCCTTGGCCATGCCCATGACGTTGTAGTTGGGCATGGTGCGCTCGGCACCCAGGTACGACAGGGTCAGCAGGCTGCCGTTGCGGCCTTTCATCATGTCGCGACCGGCCTTGGCCAGGGCCACGAAGCTGTAGGCGCTGATGTCGTGAGCGATGCGGAAGCCTTCGCGGGTGGTGGCCTGGGTGAAGTCGCCATCGAGCTGGTCGCCCGGGGCGAAGCCGACGGAGTGAACGATGACGTCCAGGCCGTCCCACTTCTTGCTCAGGGCTTTGAAGACCGAGGCGATTTCAGCATCGCTGGCCACATCGCACGGGAAGCACAGATCGGCGCTGGAGCCCCAGCCTGCGGCGAATTCCTCGACGCGGCCCTTGAGCTTTTCGTTCTGGTAGGTGAAGGCAAGTTCAGCACCCTCGCGATGCATGGCGGCAGCGATGCCGGATGCGATGGACAGTTTGCTGGCGACACCGACGATCAGGACGCGCTTACCGGCGAGAAAACCCATGTGTTGTTCCTCTTCAGGTTAATCGACAGCCGTTGGGGCCAAAAAGGCTGCTTCCAACAGCTGCTGTGTATAAGGGTGCTGCGGCGCGGCAAAGATCTCCCGCGCCGCCCCTTGTTCGACGACCTGACCGTGCCTGATCACCATCAACTGGTGGCTCAGCGCTTTGACTACCGCCAGGTCATGGCTGATAAACAAATAGGTCAGGTTGTATTTCAGTTGCAGTGAACGCAACAGCTCCACTACCTGGCGTTGAACGGTGCGGTCGAGCGCCGATGTGGGCTCGTCCAGCAGGATCAACGCCGGCTTCAAAACCAAGGCCCGGGCAATGGCGATACGTTGCCGCTGCCCGCCGGAGAACTCGTGAGGGTAACGATGCCGGGTCTGTGGGTCCAGCCCAACCTCTTCGAGCGCGGCAATGATAGCCTGTTCCTGCTCGGCTTCGTTGCCGATCTTGTGTATTCGCAGGCCTTCGCCGACGATCTGGCTCACGCTCATCCGAGGGCTGAGGCTGCCGAAGGGGTCCTGGAACACTACCTGCATCTGCTTGCGCAGCGGGCGCACCTGCTGCTGGGGCAGGCCGTCCAGGGCCTCACCCTGAAAGCGGATCGAGCCACGGCTGGCGATCAAGCGCATGATAGCCAGGCCCAGCGTCGACTTGCCCGAGCCACTTTCGCCGACGATGCCCAGGGTCTGACCACGGGGCAGCTTGAACTGGATGCCATCGACGGCCTTGACGTGATCCACGGTGCGCCCCAGAAACCCCTTTTTGATGGGAAACCAGACGCGCAGGTCGTCGATCGACAGAATCGGCTCGCCGATCCGCGTTGCCGCAGGCGCTCCGCTGGGTTCGGCCCCCAGCAGCACCTGTGTGTACGGATGCCGTGGTGCACGAAACAATTCTTCGCAGCTAGCCTGTTCGACGATGCGACCGCGCTGCATGACACATACCCGGTGTGCAATTCTCTTCACCAGGTTCAGGTCGTGGCTGATCAGCAGCAAGGCCATGCCCAGTCGGGCCTGCAGTTCCTTGAGCAATTCGAGGATCTTCAGCTGCACCGTCACGTCGAGCGCGGTCGTGGGCTCGTCGGCGATCAGCAATTCAGGTTCGTTGGCCAGGGCCATGGCGATCATCACGCGTTGACGCTGGCCACCTGACAATTCGTGGGGCAATGCCTTGAGCCGTTTGTGCGGTTCGCCGATGCCGACCAGTTCCAGCAACTGCAGGGTGCGCTGGGTGGCGGCTGCTCCGGTCAGCCCTTTGTGCAGAGCGAGCACTTCGCCGATCTGCTTGCCGATGTTGTGCAGCGGGTTGAGCGAGCTCATCGGCTCCTGGAAAATCATGGCGATGCGATTGCCGCGAATCTGCCTGAGTTGTTTTTCCGGCAGCGTCAACAGATCGCGACCATTGTAGGCAATGGTGCCGCTGGGGTGCTGGGCGAGCGGGTAGGGCAGCAGGCGCAGGATGGAGTGCGCCGTCACCGATTTGCCCGAGCCACTTTCGCCCACCAGCGCCAGGGTTTCGCCCCGGCGGATATCGAAGCTGATGTTCTCGACCACGCGTTGGCGGCTCTCACCGGCGACGAACTCGACGGCCAGGTCGCGGACCTCGATCAGATTGTCCTGGCGCATGTCATTTCCTCGGGTCGAAGGCGTCACGGGCGGATTCGCCGATGAACACCAGCAGGCTGAGCATCAGGGCCAGCACGGTGAAGGCGCTGATGCCCAGCCAGGGCGCTTGCAGGTTGGACTTGCCCTGGGCCACCAGCTCGCCCAGCGACGGTGAGCCAGCAGGCAGGCCGAAGCCAAGAAAATCCAGCGCGGTCAGGGTGCCGATCGCGCCGGTGAGGATGAACGGCATGAAGGTCATGGTCGAAACCATGGCGTTGGGTAGGATATGGCGAAACATGATGGCGCCGTTCTGCATGCCCAGCGCGCGGGCGGCGCGCACGTATTCCAGGTTGCGGCCACGCAGGAACTCGGCGCGGACCACGTCCACCAAGCTCATCCAGGAAAACAGCAGCATGATGCCCAGCAGCCACCAGAAATTGGGCTGCACGAAGCTGGCCAGGATGATCAGCAGGTACAGCACCGGCAGGCCGGACCAGATTTCAAGAAAACGCTGGCCGGCCAGGTCCACCCAACCGCCATAGAAGCCTTGCAACGCTCCGGCGATCACCCCGATGACCGAGCTGGCGATGGTCAGGGTCAGGGCGAACAGCACCGAGATGCGAAAGCCGTAGATCACCCGCGCGAGCACGTCGCGGCCCTGGTCGTCGGTGCCCAGCCAGTTCTGCGCGGACGGCGGCGCCGGTGCCGGTACGCTGAGGTCGTAGTTGATGCTCTGGTAGCTGAACGGAATCGGCGCCCACAGCGTCCAGCTCTGCTTGGCCGCCAGCAGCTCACGGATGTAGGGGCTCTTGTAGTTGGCTTCCAGGGGAAACTCGCCGCCGAAGGTGGTTTCCGGATAGCGCTTGAAGGCCGGGAAATACCATTCGCCGTCGTAGCGCACCGCGAGCGGTTTGTCGTTGGCGATCAGCTCGGCGCCCAGGCTCAGGCCGAACAGCACCAGGAACAGCCACAGCGACCACCAGCCACGCTTGTTCGCCTTGAACCGCTCGAAGCGGCGTCGGTTGAGGGGAGACAGGTTCATCTCAATGCTCCCGGTGGCCAAAGTCGATGCGTGGATCGACCAGGGTGTAGGTAAGGTCGCCGATCAGTTTCACTACCAGCCCCAACAAGGTAAAGATGAACAGGGTGCCGAACACCACCGGGTAGTCGCGGTTGATCGCGGCCTCGAAGCTCATCAGGCCCAGACCGTCGAGGGAGAAGATCACCTCCACCAGCAGGGAGCCGGTAAAGAAGATCCCGATGAAGGCCGAGGGGAAGCCGGCGATCACCAACAGCATGGCGTTGCGGAACACATGGCCGTACAGCACACGATGATTGCTCAGGCCCTTGGCCTTGGCAGTGACCACGTATTGCTTGCCGATTTCGTCGAGGAAGCTGTTCTTGGTCAGCAGCGTCATGGTGGCGAAGTGGCCGATGACCAGCGCGCTGACCGGCAGCACCAGGTGCCAGAAGTAATCAAGTACCTTGCCGCCCCAGCTCAGCTCCTCGAAATTGTTGGAGGTCAGGCCGCGCAACGGGAACCAGTCCAGGTAGCTGCCGCCGGCGAACACCACGATCAAGAGGATGGCGAACAGGAACGCGGGAATGGCGTAGCCGATGATGATCGCCGAGCTGGTCCAGACATCGAAATGGCTGCCGTGGCGGGTGGCCTTGGCGATGCCCAGGGGGATCGACACCAGGTACATGATCAAGGTGCTCCACAGGCCCAGCGAGATCGAGACCGGCATCTTTTCCACGATCAGGTCGATGACCTTGGCGTCGCGGAAAAAGCTGCTGCCGAAGTCCAGTCGCGCGTAGTTCTTGATCATGATCCACAGGCGTTCGGGCGCCGGCTTGTCGAAGCCGTACATCTTCTCGATTTCCTGCACCAGGGCCGGGTCCAGGCCCTGTGCACCGCGGTAGCTGGAACCGGCAACCGCGACTTCGGCGCCGCCACCGGCGATGCGGTTGGTGGCGCCGTCGAATCCCTCGAGCTTGGCGATCATCTGTTCCACCGGCCCGCCAGGCGCGGCCTGGATGATGGCGAAATTGATGATCAGGATCCCCAATAGGGTGGGGATGATCAGCAGCAGTCGGCGCAGGATGTAGGCCAGCATCTTATGGCGTCCCTGAAGGCGTGGTGGTGACCGCAGGCGTGGCCTGGGGCTTGCTCCACCAGGTTTCCACGCCGATGTCGTAGCGCGGCGTGATGGCGGGGTGGCCGATGTGGTTCCAGTACGCCACGCGCCAGGTCTTGATGTGCCAGTTGGGGACCACGTAGTGGCCCCATAGCAACACCCGGTCCAGGGCGCGGGTGTGGTCGATCAGGTCCTGGCGCGAGGAGGCATTGATCAGGCCCTCCACCAGGCTGTCGATGGCCGGGTCCTTGAGGCCCATGAAGTTGCGGCTGCCCGGCTTGTCGGCACTGGAACTGGCCCAGTACTCGCGCTGCTCGTTGCCGGGCGAGGTGGACTGGGCGAAGCTGCCGACCATCATGTCGAAGTCGCGCGAGCGCACCCGAGTGACGTATTGCGAGACATCGACACGCCGGATCACCAGTTCGATGCCCAGATCCGCCAGGTTGCGCTTGTAGGGCAGCAGCACCCGGTCGAAGTCGGCCTGGGTCAGCAGGAACTCGATCTTTACCGGTGTGCCCTGGGCATCGACCATCTTGTCGTCGACGATGCGCCAGCCGGCCTCCTGCAGCAGTTTGTAGGCTTGGCGTTGCTGCTCGCGCAGCATGCCGCTGGCGTCGGTGACCGGGTTGCTGAACGGCGTATCGAAGACGCGTTCGGGAATCTGTCCGCGCAGCGGTTCGAGGATGTTCAGTTCGGCCGGGCTGGGCAGGCCGGAAGCCGCCATCTCGGAGTTCTCGAAATAGCTGTCGGTGCGCAGGTAGGCGCCGTTGAACAGTTGCTTGTTGGTCCACTCGAAATCGAACACCAATGCCAGGGCCTCGCGCACGCGCACGTCCTGGAACAGCGGCTTGCGCAGGTTGAAGACGAAGCCTTGCATGCCGGTCGGGTTGCCGTTGGGGATTTCCTCGCGCAACAGGCGTCGCTCGCGCACTGCCGGGATATCGTAGGCAGTGGCCCAGTTCTTCGCGCTGCTTTCGAGCCAGAAGTCGAATTGTCCGGCCTTGCCGGCTTGCAGGGCCACGGTGCTGTCGCGGTAGTACTCGATATCGAGCACATCGAAGTTGAACAGCCCGCGGTTCATCGGCAGGTCGCGTGCCCAGTAGTCCTTGACCCGCTCGTAGCGTATCGAGCGACCTGCCTTGACCTCGGCGACCTTGTAGGGGCCGCTGCCCAGGGGAATGTCCAGGCTGCCCTTGGTGAAGTCCCGGCCCTGCCAGAAATGCTTGGGCAGTACCGGCAGTTGACCGAGGATCAGCGGCAGTTCCCGGTTGTTGCTGTGCTTGAACTTGAACAGTACCCGCAGCGGGTCTTCGGCGACGACGTCGGCGACATCGGCGTAGTAGCCTCGGTAGAGCGGCGAGCCGCTTTGCATCAGGGTCTGGAAACTGAACACGACGTCTTCGGCGCGCATGGGCTGGCCATCGTGGAAACGCGCCTCGGGACGCAGGTAGAAGCGCACCCAGCTGTTGTCCGGGGCTTTCTCGATGCGGCCGGCCACCAGGCCGTACTCGGTGAAGGGCTCGTCCAGACTCCGCCGCGCCAGGGTGTCGTAGATCAGGTCTATGTCGTCGGCAGGCACACCCTTGCTGATGAAGGGGTTGAGGCTGTCGAAGCTGCCCACGCCTTTCTGGCGAAAGGTACCCCCCTTGGGGGCGTCGGGGTTCACGTAGTCATAGTGCTCGAAGTCCGCAGGGTATTTGGGCGCTTCGTCGTACAGCGTGAGTGCATGCTGCGGCGCGGCGTGCGCCACGCTGGCGGCGATGCACAGCGCGACAGCGCTCAGGGCCTTGCTCAGGGCACGTAAGGGCATCATCGAATCTTCTCCGTAGGCTTGATCCACCAGGCACTCAGGCCCAGGGTGTACGGCGGGGTGGTGACGAAGGCCAACCGGCTGCGGTACGCCAGGCGGTGGTAGTCCAGGTACCAGTTGGCAACCATGTAGTGCTGCGACAGGAGCACGCGGTCGAGCGCCCTGGCGGCGGCCACCTGGTCGTCGCGGCTCTGGGCGGCGAGCAACTGTTCGAGCAGACGGTCGACCACCGGGTTGGCGATGCCTGCGTAATTCTTGCTGCCGCGCACGGCGGCCTGGCTGGAGTGAAAGTACTGCCATTGCTCGAGCCCCGGACTCAGGGTCTGCGGCAGGGTCAGCGAGATCATGTCGAAATCGAACTGGTCCAGGCGCTGCTTGTACTGCGCGCGGTCCACGCTGCGCAGGTTGGCCTGCACGCCGATGCTGGCCAGGTTGGCGACATAGGGGCCCAGGATGCGCTCCAGATTGGAATTGACCAGCAGGATCTCCAGGCGCAGCGGCTGCCCCGCGGCATTGCGCAGGCGGTCGCCCTGCAACGTCCAGCCGGCCTCGCCAAGCAGGTGCAGGGCCTGGCGCAGCGCGGCCCGGGGAATGCCATTGCCGTCGGTGGCGGGCATGCTTGGCGCCTCAAGGAACAAGGCCGGGCTCAGCGCGCTTTTGTACGCCGACAACAGCAGCCGTTCCTTGCCGCTGGGCAGGCCGGTGGCGGCGAATTCACTGTTGGGGTAGTAGCTTTCGGTGCGCCGATAGGCGCCGCTGAACAGGGCGCGGTTGGTCCATTCGAAATCCAGCAGCAGGCCCAGCGCCTCGCGCACGCGTGGATCGCTGTAGGCCGGGCGACGGGTATTGAAGAACAGGCCCTGGGTCTGCGTCGGGATCTTGTGGGGGATCTGCGCCTTGATCACTTCCCCGCGGCGCACGGCTGGAAAGTCGTAGCCGTTGGTCCAGTTCTTGGCCTGGTGCTCGATGTAGATGTCGAACTCGCCCGCCTTGAACGCTTCGAAGGCTACGTCGCTGTCCCGGTAGAACTCCACTTCCATGCGGTCGAAGTTGTACTTGCCGCGATTGACCGGCAGGTCCTTGCCCCACCAGTTTCGATCCCGCTCCAGCACCAGCCTTCTGCCCGGCACCACCTGGGTGATCCGATACGGGCCGCTGTTCACCGGCGCCTCGAAGGTGGTGGCCTGGAAGTCCCGACCTTGCCAGTAGTGCTTGGGCAGGATCGGCAACTCGCCCAGGCGCAGGATCAGCAGCGGGTTGCCCGAACGCTTGAACACGAAGCGGATCCGCGTCGGGCTCAGCACATCGACCCGCAGCACTTCCTGCAGGTTGGTCCGGTACATCGGATGACCCTGGCTCAACAGCGTTCGGTAGGAGAACGCCACGTCCGCGCTGGTGATCGGATGGCCATCGTTGAAGCGCGCCTGCGGCCTGAGGTTGAACACGACCCAGCTGCGGCTTTCGTTGTATTCCACCGATTGGGCGATGAGGCCGTAGCTGGAGGTGGGTTCATCACCCGAAGGCGCGTATTGCCCGGTGCCGACCATCAACGGCTCGTTCAGCTCGTTGATGCCGTACTGCAGGAAGTTGGCGGTCTGGACCGGGCTGATGCCCTTGAAGGTATAGGGGTTGAGCGTGTCGAAGGTGCCGAAGGCCATCGTGCGCAAGGTGCCGCCCTTGGGAGCGTCGGCGTTGACCCAATCGAAGTGGCTGAAGCGAGCCGGGTATTTGAGCGATCCGAATTGCGCATAGCCGTGGCTCTGGGTGATCGTCGCGTTGGCACAGGTGCTCAACGCAAGGCCCAGCAGGCTGAGAAGGAGGGGACGCATCAATTCATGAATCCGAACCGGTCGGCAATGACTTTGTTGCGCTTACAGTAACAGTTTGTCTCAGCAGGAAGAAGAGTGGTGGTGGCATTCGGCTGGCCCTGCAACGTCCGCCAGGGCGGATCGTTGCGGGGTCAGGCGCCCTCAGCGACGGTTCAGATAGACCGTGAGGGTCTGGCCGGGCTTGAGCGCATGTCCGCTGCGCGGATTCCAGCGCTTGAGGTGCTGCATCTCGACATTGAAGCGCTTGGCGACCAGGTACAGCGAATCACCCTTGCGCACCTTGTAGGTGGTGGTTTTCTGCACATCGCTGGCGGCCGACCCGGCCTTGGCCATCACCCGGCCCTTGGCTTGCGTCTCGGCCTGCATCACCAGGGTCTGGCCGACCTTGAGGTTCTTGCCGGTCAGGCGGTTCCAGCGCTGCAGGTCGCGGGTGTCGACCTTGTTCGCCTTGGCGATCGACGCCAGGTTGTCGCCGCGGCGCACGGTGTACGACTTGGGCCGGCTGGGCTGCACCACCGCCACTTCGTCGAAGACGCGTTGGGCGGGCGCCAGGGTCAGCAGTTCTTCGGGCTTCATGTTCGACAGGCTGGCGGTCAGCAATTGCGCCTTGGCCGTGGGCACCAGCAGGTGCTGGGTCGGCTCCATGGTCACGCGCTTCTTGAACGCCGGGTTGAGCTGGAACATCTCGTCTTCGTCGATGCCGGCCAGTGCCGCCACGCGGGACAGGTCGACGCGCTGGTTGACCTCCACCACATCGAAGTACGGTTGGTTGGCGATCGGGTTGAGGTTCACACCGTAGGCTTGAGGCGACTGCACCAGTTCGGCCAGGGCCAGCAGCTTGGGCACGTAGTCACGGGTTTCCTGCGGCAGTGGCAGGTTCCAGTAATCGGTGGGCAGGCCCAGTTTCTCGTTGCGCTCCATAGCCCGGCTGACCGTACCTTCGCCGGCGTTGTAGGCCGCCAGGGCCAGCAGCCAGTCACCGTTGAACATCTCGTGCAGCTTGCTCAGGTAGTCCAATGCCGCGCCGGTGGAGGCGGTGACATCGCGACGGCCGTCGTAGAAATTGGTCTGGCGCAGGTTGAAGTAGCGACCTGTGGAGGGGATGAACTGCCACAGTCCGGAGGCATCGGAGCGCGAGTAGGCCATGGGGTTGAACGCGCTTTCGATGACCGGCAGCAAGGCCAGCTCCAACGGCATGTCGCGTTCTTCCAGGCGCTCGACGATGTAGTGCATGTACAGGCTGCCGCGACCGCTGGCGCTTTCCAGGAACGACGGGTTGCTGACGAACCACAGGCGCTGCTGCTCGACGCGCGGGTTCATGGCGATGCTGTCTTGCAGCTGGAAACCGTCGCGGATGCGCTCCCACACATCGTGCGGGGCCTTCTTGGCCTGGGCCTGGTTGACGAAGATCGGCTTGGGCCGCACGTGGGCGGTCAGCGCATGGGGGCGGGCGTCCTGGCCAGTGCCTGAAGAGACGCTCGCCGTGCTCTGGCAACCGGCCAGACCGGCGCACAGGGTGACCGCGATCGCTTGGGCCAGTCGCGTCAATGCGTCGGACTTGAGGGTTGTGCGTATGGATGACGACATTGGCTGGAGGATAGTTCCGCGCGAAAATGTCGGGCGATTCTAGAAAGTGACCGAAGGTCGGTCAACCTTTGAGAAATTTCCGACACAAATCAGCGGCCTTCAGAACTTATCTTTCCAACTACGTAAGGTTGCGAACACCGCCTGCGCCGTGCCATGAGCCGTTCCGGCCCGTTCGTCCGCTTTTTGTTTAACGGATGTTTCAGCGACCCGCAGAAAAGGGTTCGTACGCTTTTCAAGGCCGATCGAAGTGGGCAGGGTGATAGCGTTCCGCTCACGCAACGCGGTGACCTCTTGCAGCCGCTGAACGATGTCGGGATTGCCTGGCTCGACCGCCGCGGCAAATTTCAGGTTGCTCAGGGTGTACTCGTGGGCGCTGTAGACCTGAGTGTTGTCGGGCAGTTGGGCCAGGCGCGACAGCGAGGCGTGCATCTGCTGCGGCGTGCCTTCGAACAGGCGACCGCAGCCGGCGGCGAACAGCGTATCGCCCGGAAACAGCAGGGGCTGGGTATCGCTGGCGTGATAGAAGGCGATGTGGCCTGCCGTGTGCCCCGGTACGTCGTGCACCTGCAGGTGCAGGCCGAGCACGTCCAGGGTGTCGCCGTCGTGCAGCGCGCGGTCGCGGGCCGGTATCGATTCCTGGGCGGGCCCGCTGACATGGGCGCCGGTGCGGCGCTTGAGCGCCTCGACGCCGCCCACATGATCATTGTGGTGATGGGTGATGAGGATGTCGGTCAGGCGCATGTCGGGGTGGGCATCGAGCCATCGCTCGACCGGCCCGGCGTCGCCCGGATCGACCACTGCACATTCGCCCGCCGCAGTGTCTTGTAACAACCAGATGTAGTTGTCGGAGAAAGCGTTCAGCGCTTGAATCTGTATCATGGCTCGGTTCGCTTGATTTCGATTAATGGTCCATCTTAGTGCCGCGTCGGCGCTAGGTGAACCTCAGCGTGGGAGATCGTCATGTCCGATACCGCCTTTGCCCAGGCCGACCCACAGTGGCTGGACCTGATCGGCCAGGCCCGCGAGTGGTTCGCCGGGCCGCATGGCCAGTTGCTGCTGCGTGAGGAGCAGCGCCTGCTCGAGGAGGAGCTGGCGCGTTTCTTCGGTGGTTACCTGGTGCACTACGGCCCCAGCGCCGAGCCGCCACCAGTGGCCGGGCAGATCCACCGCAACGTGCGCATGGGCGCGCCGTTTCCTGGAGTCGAGATCGTCTGCGAGGAACAGGCCTGGCCCCTGGGCGAACACGCCGCCGACGTCGTGGTGCTGCAGCACGGGCTGGATTTCAGCCTGTCGCCCCATGGCCTGCTGCGCGAGGCGGCCAGCGCGGTACGGCCAGGCGGGCACCTGCTGATCGTCGGCATCAACCCGTGGAGCGCCTGGGGCGCACGCCGAGTGTTCGCCAAGGACGCCCTGCACAAGGCCCGCTGTTTCTCCGCCTCGCGGGTCGCCGACTGGCTCAACCTGCTGGGCTTCGGGCTGGAGAAACGCCGGTTCGGGTGTTATCGTCCGCCGCTTGCTTCGCCCAGCTGGCAGGCGCGTCTCGCCGGTCTGGAGCGGGTTGCCGGCAAGTGGCAGAGCGGCGGCGGAGGCTTCTATATATTGGTCGCGCGCAAGATGGTGGTGGGGCTGCGGCCACTGGTGCAGCAACGCCGCGAGCCCATGGGCAAGCTGTTGCCGCTGCCGATGGCCAAGGTCAACCGAGACAATCCGAACATCGATGGAAAAGCCTGATGAGTGACACTGTGGAAATCTTCACCGACGGCGCCTGCAAGGGCAACCCCGGCCCGGGTGGCTGGGGTGCGTTGCTGGTGTGCAAGGGCGTGGAGAAAGAGTTGTGGGGCGGCGAAAGCACCACTACCAACAACCGCATGGAGCTGACCGCCGCCATTCGCGGCCTCCAGGAGCTCAAGCGTGGCTGCAGCGTGCTGCTGGTGACCGACTCCGAATACGTGATGAAAGGCATCAACGAGTGGATGGTCAACTGGAAGAAACGCGGTTGGAAGACCGCCGCCAAGCAGCCGGTCAAGAACGCCGACCTGTGGCAACAGCTCGATGAACAGGTCAATCGCCATGAAGTGAAATGGCAGTGGGTCCGCGGCCACAACGGCCATCCGGGCAACGAGCGCGCCGATGACCTGGCCAACCGCGGGGTCGATGAAGTGCGGGGGATGCGTCAGGCTTAGCCAGGCAGCCAGTCAGGTAGCCCGAGGCAGGTCGCTGGGAGCGCCTGCCGTGCTGTGCTAGAGTTTCACCGCATGCGGTTCGATCTTCTCGAACCGACAGATCTTCGTTTTACCCCCGATTTCTGCTTACCCGCTCGAGAGTTTTTGCCCATGGCCGTTCGTTCCGTAGTATTCGACACCGAAACCACCGGTATGCCGGTCACCGATGGCCATCGCGTGATCGAGATCGGCTGCGTCGAATTGATGGGACGCCGGTTGACCGGGCGCAACTTTCACGTCTACGTGCAGCCGGACCGACCCAGTGACGAGGGTGCCATTGGCGTGCACGGCATCACCGACGAGTTTCTGGTCGGCAAGCCTCGTTTCGCCGAGGTCGCCGACGAATTCTACGAGTTCATCCAGGGCGCCCAGATCATCGCCCACAACGCGACCTTCGACGTCGGCTTCCTGAACAACGAATTCAAGATCGCCGGCATGCCCGAGCGGGCCAACATTGCCGAGTACTGCACGGTGATCGACAGCCTGGCGATGGCGCGCGAGCGTCATCCGGGGCAGCGCAACAGCCTCGACGCGCTGTGCAAGCGCTACGGCATCGACAACTCCGGGCGTGAACTGCACGGCGCGTTGCTCGACTCGGAGATCCTCGCGGACGTCTACCTGGCCATGACCGGGGGGCAGACCAGCCTGTCGCTTGCAGGTAACGCCAGCGATGGCGACAGCAGCAGCCAGCAGGGCAGCGAGATCCGTCGCCTGCCTGCGGACCGTCGGCAGACGGCTATCATCCGCGCCACCCAGGCCGAGCTCGACGAGCACATGGCGCGCCTGCAGATCATCGCCAAAGCCGCCGGAGCCGATGCGCTCTGGACGCAACTGGGCTCATAGGCCACCTCGGCGCACTCGGTGACGTTCTCTGCGCAAGTGTGCATCCGACTGGCCGACGCCAGCTTCGACGACTATGTACTGGGTGCCGATTTCAGTGCCCAGGTGTCAGGCTACGCCTCGCCCGAGTTCAACCGACCGGTAGCCGATTGGCCCCTCAGGTCCATACGGGCCTATCGCAAGGACTATGGCATCGATCCGGCCGAGTTCGCCTGTTATCGCGAGCCCGACACTGGCGGCGCCATCTTCATGGCCTGGCTGGGTGAGAAAGCGGTCGGTCATGTGGTGGTCAGTCGGCACTGGAACAACCTCGCCTATGTCGACGAACTGGCCGTAGATGCCTCGGCGCGCGGCTTGGGTGTGGCCAGATCGCTGCTGGACGTGGTGCGATTCTGGGCCGTGAAGCAAGGCCTGCCGGGCATCATGCTGGAAACCCAGAACAACAACCTGCCGGCCTGTCGTCTTTACGAGCGTTGCGGTTTCCGCCTGGGCGGTATCGATTATCTGCGTTATCAGGCGATCGATGCGGCCAGCCACGAGACGGCGCTGTTCTGGTACCGGTTATTCGCGGACGGGTGAGAGCAACGCTTGGGCATTGTGGGCGATGATTTCCAGCAGGGTCTTCTCGGCTGCCGAGCTCGACCCTGCGTTGCGCGTGAGGGCGTACAAGGTCACCGGCACGGCGGGTGACAATGGGCAGGTGTCCAGCCCCTGATCACGCGCATCTGCCGCAGTGAACGGGTCGACGATGGCCAGGCCTTCGCCGGCTGCGACCATGCTGCGCATCAGCGGATAGGTCTGCACCCGCGTGTGGATTCGCGGCGGTGGATTGAGCGATTGCAGCTTGTGCTCGAGCACCAGGCTCAGCGGATCTTCCCCTTCCAGGCCGATCATCGCCTGTCCCGCCAGCTCATGCAGCGCGATGTAGCGATGCTTGGGAGAAAGCCATCCCTGTGGCGCCAGAAGCTGCACCTTGCCCTCGGCCAGGACTTGACTGCTGATGGAGGAATGCTGGGGGCAGTGCAGGCTGAGGCCGACGTCGGTCTGGTGCAGCAGCAGACTGCGCACCATCTCGTCGGTGTTCTGGATCCCCAAAGTGCATGGCGTTTCACGGAAGCGTCGGCGCAGGGTCGCGATGCTCTGCGGCAACAACTGGTGAGCCAGGGACGCCGTGCACACCACGTGCAAACTAGGGTCCTGGTGCTCGCGCAAACCGTCGGCCAGCCGTTGCAAACGTTCGACCTGAGTCTGCACCGCGGCGATGTCGGCCTGCATGCGCAGGGTTTCCGGCGTGGGCTGGACATGGCCGCGGACCCGTGCGAACAGCAGAAACCCCAGTTGCCGTTCGGCATCGTGCAGGGTCTGCTCCAGGGTTTGCGTGGAGATATCGAGCATCTGCGCGGCGCTCTTGAGTTCGCCGGTCTGGCAGAGCGCCTGGATGATTTCGATGTGGCGCAGTCTCATGCGCAGTCCGTACCAGCTAAGGGTTCGGCGGGTATGCTAACGCAAATCGGTGCACGGACGATCAAGGGATTCGGATGATTTCCACGCCGCTCTGCACCAGTTGAAAACGGTCTTCGCCCAGGTGATTGACGCGATCGCCGATGGCCAGCTTGTAGGTGGAGGTCGGCGCGCTGCCTTCGACCGCCGGGGTCGATTCCTGAAACTCATGCACCGGGTAGATGCGACCTTCCGCATCGCGTGCATGAAATTGCCCAACCAGCACTGCAGCCATTTTATTTCCAACCTCTGAAGAATTTTGCGCGTATCTCGCTGGCACTGTAGACCTCTGTTTATTCAGGTAGTTTTGCCAGCGAGGAAAAATAGTGCGGGTTCCGGACTGGTGGCGGACAAACCGGGCCAAGTCATCTATAACTACCCCTCGATCAATCCACTACGAGGGTAACGACATGAGCAAGGTCTATTCGGTTGCGGTACTGGTCGGCAGCCTCAGGAAGGATTCCATCAACCGCAAGGTGGCTCTGGCGCTGCAGGCCATGGCGCCTGACAACCTGGCGCTGAAGATCGTCGAAATCGGCGATCTGCCGCTCTACAACGAAGACATCGATGTCACGCCCCCCGCTGCTTATAACACCTTTCGCCAGGCGCTGGGCGAAGCCGATGCCGTGCTCTTCGTCACGCCCGAGTACAACCGCTCGGTGCCGGCGCCGTTGAAGAACGCGATCGACGTGGGTTCGCGCCCCTATGGCCAGAGCCACTTCACCGGCAAACCAGGCGCGGTGATGAGCGTCTCGCCCGGCGCCGTCGGTGGTTTCGGGGCCAACCAGCACCTGCGCCAGTGCATGGTGTTTCTCGACGTGGCGATGATGCAGCAGCCCGAGGCGTACCTGGGGCACGCCGGTGGCCTGTTCGACGAGAACGGGCAGGTGGTGGAGAAGAGCCGGCCATTCCTGCAGGGTTTCATCGATGCGTTCGGGCGCTGGGTGGAACGCGTGGCGTGATGGTGGGCCCGGCGGATTTTGGTCGATCCGCTCCCGGCGGGCAGGTAAACTGCGCCGCAACGCGCGGGCAGCAGTCGCCCGCGCATGGGTCAAGCGAACAAGAGAGCGGGTAAATGGGCGCACAGTGGAAAGCTAAACATCGTGAAGCAGCAGCCAACGCCAAGGGGCGGATCTTCGGCAAGCTGTCCAAGGAAATTTCGATCGCGGCACGTTCCGGTACCGATCCGGACACCAACGCCCGCCTGCGATTGGTGATCGAACAGGCCAAGAAGGCCTCGATGACCCGCGAGACGCTAGAACGCGCCATCAAGAAAGGCGCCGGCGTGGGCGACGATGCAGTCAACTACACGCTGGTCAAGTACGAAGGCTTTGCGCCGCACCAGGTGCCGGTGATCGTCGAGTGCCTGACTGACAATGTCAACCGCACCGTCTCGCAGATTCGCGTGCTGTTTCGCAAGGGCACACTCGGCGCCGAGGGTTCGGTGTCCTGGGATTTCCATCACTATGGGATGATCGAGGCGACACCGGATTCGGCTGATGTCGATGCCGAGGAAGCGGCCATTGAAGCCGGTGCTCAGGAAGTCGAGGCGGCCGATGAAGGTGCGTTCCTGTTCCTGACCGAGACCACCGATCTGGACGCTGTCTGCAAGGCATTGCCGGGCCAGGGCTTTACCGTGGTGTCGGCGAAGATCGGCTACGTGCCGAAGAACCCGGTGACCCTGGACGATGCCGCGCAGCTGGCCGAAGTGGAGGATTTCCTCGATGCCATCGACGGTAACGATGACGTGCAGAACGTCTATGTAGGCCTGGCCGGCTGATTTTATCGGCGCCTGCGGTGCATCAGGTTGATCGCATGTACCGCCGACGCGGCTCGCGCCGCTGCTACAGGGATCGGCGCCTGCCATGGACGTGGGTTTGCGCCGCGGTGGGATCGGCGCCTGCCGTGGGCGTGGATTTGCGCCGCCGTGGGATCGGCGCATGCCGTGGGCGTGGGTTTGCGCCGCCGTGGGATCGGCGCCTGCCGTGGGCGTGGGTTTGCGCCGCCGTGGGATCGGCGCCTGCCGTGGGCGTGGGGTTGCGCCGCGGTGGGATCGGCGCACGCCGTGGGCTTGGGTTTGCGCCGCCGGTGTAGCAGCGGCGCGAGCCGCGTCCGGGTTCGGCGCGGTAGGTCGGGCTGGACTCAGGCGTCCAGGCTTCGGGTGATTTCCGCGAAGCTGGGGCGGGCCAGGACCTGAGGCTGGACGCATTGGCGTTGCAGCGTCCATAGGCCGTCGTCCACTTCGTTGCAACGCGTCATTAACTCTTCGAACAGCAGGCCGAAGGCGCGGACTTCGATACGCTCCAATGCCTGTGATACCTCACCGCCGTCGCCGGGGTAGAACGAGGCGCCGCCGAAATCGCCGAACAGGCACTCGCCACTTTCCTGCCACAGCACGTTGTGGGCGTAGAAATCACCGTGGTTGATCCCGCGCGCATGCAGATGGGCGCCGACGCCGGCCATACCCCGCAGCAAGCGTAAGAGAGCATCGCGATCGATGGTGAAATCGGCCGAGTAGATGTCGCGCGTGCAGGACGCCAGGCTCGGCGGTCCTGCCAGGTTGGCAAACGACGGATCGATCAGGGCCATGACCAGCCCGGCGGTACCGTCGGGATGCCCGCTCAGCCGGCCCAGTACCTCGATCAGTTGCGGATGCTCACCCGCGGCCATGCAGGCGTTGATTTCGTTGACCGGTGAACCGTCGCTGGTCATCGCTCCTTTGTACAACTTCACGGCCACCGGCTGCCCACTGTCCAGATGGGCGCGGTAGATGATCCCCGAAGCGCCTTCCCCCAGCTGCGCGTCCAGGCGCAGATCTTCCCAGGCGATGTGTCCGCGCGTGCCTTCGCTGTGCGGTGTGGTGAAGGCTTCGCTCATCGGGTTGCCGGCATAGGCCAGCCAGGCCAGCCGCGGCAGGCGCAGCAGCCAGTCGGGCAGGGCCGGCAGACGGTTGGCCGACAACCGCAGCAATTCGAGGTTTTCCAGTTGCGCCAGGCTGTCGGGCAAGGCCTGCAGACGGTTGCCCGAGAGCATCAGCTTCTGCATCTGCCGACAGTTGCCCAGTGCATCGGGCAAGCGTTCGATACGGTTGTCGGTGAGAATCAGCCAGCGCAACTGAGCAGGCAGCGCTTCTGCCGGCACGTGTTCGATCCGGTTGGCCTTGAAGCCCACCATGCTCAACTGCGGACAGCGCCCGATGCAGGCGGGCAACTCGGTAAAAGGATTGTCCGAGCAGAACAGCACCTTGAGCTTGTGCAGCCGGTGCAGGTCATCGGGCAGGCGGGTCAGCGCGTTGCCGCTGAGGTTGAGCACCTCCAGGCTGTCGGCCAGGGTGAAGATGGCCTGGGGGAATTCGGTCAGGCCGCAGGACAGGTCCAGTCGGGTGGCGCCAGCCAGTTGGCCGGCTTCGAGCAGCTCGGGGGTATTCATGGGACAACCGTCGTCAAGGAAATCGCGGTGGCCATCATAGCGGTTCGTGGGCATCTCGCCACGTTCGTCGTTCGACCTTGGTCGGCTGGCAGCTCGGCCAACGCCAGCCATACTCAATGCTCGCCCTTCAATAACAACAATCCAGGGTTGGCTATCGATGAACTATCAGCAAGCGTACGCGCGCTCCATTTCCGACCCGGCCGGGTTCTGGGCAGAACAGGCCCGGTCGGTCGCTTGGTCGCACCCTCCGCAGCACGTGCTCGATGTACAGCCAGACGGCACCCACCGCTGGTTCGCCGACGGCCGTCTGAATACCAGCTATCTGTGCCTGGACCGGCAGGTGGCACTCGGCCGTGGTGCACAGACGGCGCTGATCTACGATTCACCGGTGACCGGGGTACAGCAGCGCTTTACCTATCAAGAACTGCTCGACCACGTGGCGCGCCTTGCGGGCGTGCTCACTCGCCTGGGCGTGGGCAAGGGTGATGGCGTGGTGATCTACATGCCGATGGTGCCCGAGGCGGCCATGGCGATGCTGGCCTGCGCGCGGATCGGCGCGGTGCATTCGGTGGTGTTCGGTGGCTTTGCCGCCAACGAGCTGGCGCTACGCATCGACGACTGCCGGCCCAAGCTGCTGCTGACGGCCTCCTGCGGTGTGGAATTCGACCGCGTGATTGCCTACAAGCCTCTGGTGGACAAGGCCCTGAACCTGGCACGTCACGCGCCACAGCAAGTGCTGGTACTGCAACGGCCGCAGGCCCTGGCGCACCTGCAGAGCGGGCGCGATCTGGACTGGCAGACGCAGTTGCAGGATGCAGAACCGGTCGCAGCCGTGGACATGGCCAGCGGCGATCCGCTGTACGTGATGTACACCTCCGGCACCACCGGCAAACCCAAGGGCATCGTCCGTGAAACCGGTGGCAACGCGGTCGCCCTGACTTTCACCATGGGCGCCATCTACGGGATGCGCGCGGGCGATGTATGGTGGGGGATTTCCGATGTCGGCTGGGTAGTGGGTCACTCGTTGATCGTCTACGGACCCTTGATGTGCGGCTGCACCAGCATTCTCTATGAGGGCAAGCCGATTCGCACGCCCGATGCCGGCAGCTACTGGCGCGTGATCGAGCAATACCGGGTCAATGCGCTGTTCTGCGCGCCCACCGCCATGCGCGCGATTCGCAAGGAAGACCCGGAGGGGCGGTTGTTGCGCGACTATGACCTGAGCTCGTTGCGCCAGTTGTTCCTGGCTGGCGAGAAGCTCGATTCCAGTACTCACCGCTGGCTGGAAGAGCAGACCGGCAAGCCGGTCCACGACCACTGGTGGCAGACCGAAACAGGCTGGCCGGTAACCGCGCCCTGCATGGGCCTGGAGGGCTCGGCAGTGCGTGTGGGTTCGAGCAACCGGGCGGTTCCGGGCTATCACGTGCAGGTCCTGGACGAGCAGGGCGAGCTGCTGGCGCCGGGCGAGCAGGGCGCCATCGTCATCGCGCTGCCGTTGCCGCCGGGGTGCAGCCAGACCCTGTGGGGCGATCATTCGCGCTACCTGCAAAGCTATCTGGAACGCTACCCCGGCTACTACCACACCGGCGACGGCGGTTACCTGGACGCCGACGGCTATGTGCACATCATGGGGCGCACCGACGATGTCATCAACGTCTCGGGCCATCGGTTGTCGACCGGTGAAATGGAAGACCTGGTTGCCCGCCATGCCGACGTGGCCGAGTGCGCCGTGATCGGCGTCAGCGATGAAATCAAGGGTGAAGTGCCGTTGGCGCTGGTGGTGCTCAAGGACGGCAGTGACGTGAGCCCCAGCGTGCTGCAGGCGCAACTGGTGGCGCAGGTACGTGAATCCATTGGCGCGCTGGCCTGCCTGCAACGGGTGCTGGTGGTCAAGCGCCTGCCCAAGACCCGCTCGGGCAAGATCCTGCGCGCTGTATTGCGCAAGATTGCCGCGCAAGAAGTGTTCGTCGCCCCCTCGACCATCGACGACCCGACGATACTGGAGGAGATCGCCCAGGTGCTCGCCGCGCGTTAGCCGAGCTGTTACCGGGGCGGTTGTTCATCGAGCAGGATCAACTGCCCCAGTCGACTGCGTGTGCGCATCAGGTCGATGACCGAACCGGCCAGGCTCTCGGCCAGCGGGCGTTCGCCTATCAGTATCAAGGTCTTGTCCTGGTCGTACAGCACGTCGATGAGGTTGATGAAGCGTTGCTGCACAGCGGTCGAGCACTCGTCCAGCAGCGGCAGATGGTCGATGCTCCACCGCTCGAAACGTTTGCACAGCGCCAGGTAGTCGATGACCGCAGTGGGTTCTTCACAGAGGTCGGCGAAGGTGAAATGGACACGGTTGTCGTCGATCAGGCGCGCGCGTAGCTGGCGATTGCCGACGTCCAGCGGCACCGGCTCCAGATCCGCTGGCGGCAGTTGCAGCCGCGCCCGCTGCGCAGCGGTGCCGGGCCATACATAGTGGCCGCGGGTGAAACGTTGTTGCGGTCGTTCCTGAGACAGGCTGCGGTAATCGGTGGCGCCGCCGACTTCCAGTACATCCATCCGGGCGTTGATCAGTTCGATAACGGGCAGGAAACGCTGGTGATAGAGGGGGTTGGGCAGCAGGCCTTCGGGTGGGTAGTTGGAGGTCACGACCAGCAGGATGCCTCGCTCGAACAGCGCCTTGAATAGCCGCGTGATGAGCATGGCGTCGCCGATGTCGTGCACATGGAATTCGTCGAAACACAGCAGACGACAGTTCTCCAGCAGCTCATCCAGGGTAGTCGCCAATGGGTCGACGGCCTGCCGATGGCGGAACATGCCCTGATGCAACTGGGCGAAAAAATCATGGAAGTGCAGGCGGCGTTTTTCTTCCAAAGGAGCTGCCCTGAACAAGCCATCGAGCAGCCAGCTTTTGCCGCGCCCCACGGCGCCGTGCAGGTACAGACTGCGCACCGCCGTGCCCTGCAGCAAGGCAGGCATGCGCTCGGCCATGCTGGCGATGACCCGCGTTTGATCGGCACCCAGGGTGTAGCCCGATTGCCTGGCCCGTTCATCGAACCAAGTCTGCAACGCCACAGCGGCGTCGCTGTTTTCAGCCTTCGGCTCGGGTTTGAACAGGCGTTTGTACAGGGCGTGCAGCGACGGTAATGCGGTCAATCGGGGTGCTCCATGACGAACCGTGGGTCAACGCAGACCGGAGACCATTTGCGCAAGCACACTCAGCACATCGCCGCCCAGTCGCGCGGAGCGCTGGCCGTTCCAGCCGGTATGACTGTCCGGGGCGTCGTCGTGATCCTTGAACGGCATTTCCAGGGTCAGCGACAGGCAATCGAATCGCTCGCCGACGCTGTTGCAGGCCAGGGTCATGTTGGCCTCGCCCGGTTTGTCGCGGGTGTAGCCGTGTACTGCCTGGAAGTCGGGGGTACGGGCGCACAACAGGTCGCGGAAGGTCTGTTCCAGTTGGGCGATGCGTGGGGTATAGCCAGGGTTGCCTTCGCAGGCGGCGGTGAACACGTAGGGGATTTCTTCGTCACCGTGGGCGTCGATGAACAGGTCGACGCCATGCTTGTCCATCTGCTGCTGAACGAAGAACACTTCGGGCGTGTATTCGGCGCTTGAATCCTGCCAGGCGCGGTTCAGGTCGCGACCGCGGGCATTGGTGCGCAGATGACCGTGCACGGCGCCATCGGGATTCATGTTCGGGACCAGGTACACGTCGGCCTTCTCCAGCAGCGCCTGGACCTCGGCATCATTGGCCTGCAGGCGATCGATCACGCCTTCCATGAACCACTGGGCCATGTGCTCGCCCGGATGCTGCTGGGCGATCAGCCACAGCCGACGCTTGCCCGGCGCACCATCGCCCTTGCGCAGGAGCGGTATTTCCCGCCCTTCGCAGCTTTGCCCCACGGCCAGGAGTTGCAGACCGGCCTGCATGACGGCGCGATCGATCAGGGCGTCGTGGCGCTCGCGGCTATAAGGCTCGAAGTAGGCAAACCACATGTCGCTGTTCTGCGCTTCCAGACCGAAGCGCAGGGCTTGGCCGTCGAAGGTGCTGGGCACGCGGAACCAGTGCTTCTGATCGCAAGAGGCTACGGCATGGTAGCCGTGCCAGGCGTGTCCGTAAGAGGACTGCGCGGCGTTCTGCAACCTGAATTCGTAGCGCTGGCCAACCTGCAGCGCTGCGGCCTTGAAGTGAAACCACTGGAAGTGCGCGCTCTGACGGTCCGGGCGAATCGCCAGGTGCACGTCGAGCGGATCGCGTGCGTCGATGACTTCGATGTTGCCGCTGTCGAAGTCGGCACTGATCTGCGGGGAGGGGCGGGTCACGGTTGTGTTCCTGTACCTGAATTCTTGTACCGCCACTGTACACCGAGCAGTGGGCCATCCCGCAACTAGCGCACGAACTTCTTTCATGCTTTTCGCAATGAGGTGCGACGTCGTTGAATCGATGACAGGCCGGTTAAGGGATGGTTCGTGCAACTTGAAGTCGGGGTCAATGCTGGGCAGAGGCGAAGTCGGAGACGTCTTTTTATTTTTTGCACAAACTAATGCTGTGCTGTTTTTTTCCGGATTAACGATGTTGGGTGATAGCGGTCTGATATCGCGAAATTGTTATAAATCGTCAGCCCATGAGCGCCCTGACGTACTAGCCTATTGCTTATATGGCGCAGAGCCATAACGTCGACAATATATAAGGTTTTCAGAAAAGTCGACCTAGGACAGGCAGTTAGAAGTTTAAGGTGGGCGCGCCATGGAATCATGTCAATTATTCATCATGCAGCGGGATTGCTACGGATGAATCGTTTCGTCTAGCGACTTCCCGTTCGGGATACTTATTGGAATACACCTTGAATCACTGGCGCTGGCAATCGCCGCGTGCAGGTGAAGTTGCGTGTGCGGTGCCCTCTGGTGCACTGCAAGAATCTGCTAGGAGCAAATATGGACAGTATCGTTGTTGCTGCGAAGTCGGCGCAAAGCACCTCGGAAATGGCGTGGGGCAATATAAAGCTGTTGGATACCAGCCTGGTCAAACTGCCAGTGGACCCCAGCGATGTCGCTTCCACTGCGCGTTCCGGCAACAACCTGATCGTCACCCTCAAATCTGGCGAACAAGTCACCATCGGCGACTTTTTCAAGGTCGATGCGGCGGGTCAGCAGAGCGAGTTGGTGTTCGAAGGCCAGGATGGTTTTCTCTGGCAGGCCAACTACGGCGAGCCCTTCACCGGCTTTACCTTTTCGGAAGCCTCGACCGCCGATGAATTGCTCTTGGCCGGCGCGGCCGCCAGCGGTTCCACGCCTGGCTGGATGCTGGCCGCGTTCGGTCTGGCGGGCGTAGGTGCCGCGGGTGCTGCGGTATCGGGCGGCGGTGGTGGAGGCGGCGGTGGCGGCGCGGCATCACCTGTCACTCCGGTGCCACCGACCGATACCACGGCGCCCGGCGCGCCCACCGGGCTCATTTTCGCGGCCGATGGCAGTGGTGTTTCAGGCCGCGGCGAAAGCAATGCATCCGTAGTCGTTCGCGATGCTCAGGGCAACGTCGTGGGCAGCGGTACGGTGGATGCCGATGGCAACTTCCAGGTGGCATTTCCTGCGCCTCAGACCAATGGCGAGCCGTTGCAAGTCGTCATCACCGACAGTTCAGGCAACAGCTCAGATCCAGTGGTGATCACCGCACCTGATACTACGGCCCCTGCAGCGCCCGCCGGGCTTGCGCTGACCGCGGACGGCTCCACCTTGACCGGTACCGGTGAGCCTGGTGCCACGGTCACCGTGATCAATGCTTCGGGCGTGGTGCTGGGTTCGGCGGTGGTGGCGGCCGATGGGTCGTTCAGCCTGGTCCTGAACCCGCCGCAGGTCAACGGTGAAGCGTTGAGCGCAACACAGACCGATGCAGCGGGCAACCTATCGCCGGCCGCCAGCCTGGTCGCACCCGATCTGACACCTGACACCGCCCCTGATCCGACACCAGACCCTACGCCTGATCCGACACCCGATCCCACGCCTGACCCCACGCCTGAGCCGACCCCCGATCCAACACCCGACACCACCGCTCCGGCGGTGCCGACGGGCCTCGCGGTCAGTGCCAACGGCGGTGTACTGGTGGGCCGTGGTGAAGCGGGCACTGTTGTCAACGTCACCGATGCCACCGGTAACCTCATCGCGACCGGCACCGTGGACGCCAATGGCAACTTCCGCGTGGACCTCAATCCGGCCCAGGCCAATGGTCAGGGGCTGGAGGTGACCCTGACCGACGCTTCGGGCAATGTCTCGGGGCCCGGCAACGTCGTCGCGCCGGACATCGAAGCACCTGCAGCACCTACCGGCCTGAGCATCGATGGTACGGGCCTGGTGTTCAGCGGACGCGCCGAAGCCGGTGCCACGGTGGTGGTGCGCGACGCGGCGGGCACTCTGCTCGGCTCGGGCACGGCCAATGCCAGCGGCAGTTTCCAGATTACCTTGAATACCCCTCAGGTCGACGGCCAAACCCTCAGCGTGGTGGCCACCGATGCGGCGGGCAATGCGTCGCTGCCCGGCCAGTTGCAGGTGCCGGACCTGACGGTTTCCGAACCTATTTCCGAGTTCGTCATCAGCGCCGACGGGTTCTCCTGCGGCGGCCGTGGCCAGGCGGGCGATACCGTAACCATCACCAACGCGGCCGGGGATGTGGTCGGCAGCGCGCAGGTGAACGCTTTCGGTCGGTTCTTCATTCGCTTCGCGCTGCGTCTGGCCCCCAACGAGCCCATTACCGCCACGCAGACCGATGACAACGGCAACGTTACCTCCACGCTCAGCGCGCTGGTGCCCGATGACATCGGCCCTGGCACTCCGGCCAACCTCAGCCTCAGCCAGGACGGCCTGACCCTGACCGGTACTGGCACTGCCGGCGACACCGTACGCGTCTTCACCAGCCAGGGCGTGTTGCTGGGCAGTGCCATCGTCAATGCCGATGGCACGTTCTCGGTCACCCTCGGCCAGGCCCAGACCAATGGCGAGGCCCTGACCCTCATTGCCACCGATTTCGATAACGAAAACTCGGTGCCCGTGCCGTTCGTGGCTGCCGACAGCACGGCTCCGGCCATCGTCGGCAACGTTGGCTTTGGCGCCGACGGGACGACCTTGACCGGCACCGGCGAGCCGGGTGCCACGGTGACCGTGCGCGATGCGCAGGGCAACGTGATCGGCACCGCTACGGTGGACCAGGCCGGTAATTTCGTCGTGGTGCTGGCTCCGCCCCAGGCCGATGGGCAAGTACTGAGCGTTACCCAGACCGACGCGGCGGGTAACGTTTCGGCCGCGGTGCAAACGACGGCGCCCGATATTACCGCTGGCGTGGAGCTGAGCCAGGTGACCATCAGTGCTGACGGCACTCTGGTCAGCGGCCGTGGCCAGCCCGGCGACACCATTACCGTCACCGGCACGGGCGCGGCGGTCCTGGCCAGCGGCCCGGTTGCCGCCGACGGCACCTTCAGCCTCGTCCTCGATCCGGCGCAGACCAACGGCCAGGCGCTGCTGGTCGGTCAACAGGACGCGGCCGGCAATGCGTCGGCCACTGTCGGCCTGACCGCGCCGGACCTGGAAGCGCCCGTGGCGCCTGGCAACCTGGCGCTGGACGCCACCGGTACGCTGCTCTCGGGCCTCGGCGAGGCTGGTACTACGGTAACGGTCAAGAACGCTGCGGGCACGGTGCTGGGTACGGCACTGGTCGCTGCGGACGGTACCTTCCAGGCCACGCTTTCAGGGGCTCAGGCCAATGGCCAGGCACTGACGGTGAGTGCCGTGGATGCCGCTGGCAACAGTTCGGCAGCGGTACCCTTCACGGCGCCGGACACGACCGCGCCGAATGCCGTCACCAACCTCTTGGTCAGCGCCGATGGCCTGACCCTGACCGGTCGCGGTGAGCCCGGCGCCACCGTCACCATCACCAACGCCAGTGGCGCGATCGTCGGCACCGCTACGGTCGGTGCCAACGGTAATTTCAGCACGGGCCTGGCTCCCGCCGTGGTCGAAGGCGATGTACTCACCGCGGTGCAGGCCGACGCGGCCACCAATGTCTCCCTGCCGGCGACCGTCGTTGCGCCCGATGCCATCGGCCCCGGAACGCCTGGCAATCTGGCCCTGAGCGGTGACGGTGTGCAACTGACCGGTACCGGCAGCGTGGGTAACACGGTCAACGTGTTCGGCCCCCAAGGCAACCTGTTGGGCACCGTCACCGTCGGCGCCAATGGCACCTTCGTCATTGCACTCAACCCGGCCCAGACCAATGGCGAAGTGTTGTCGGTGGTCGCCACCGATGCGCGAGGCGAGGACTCGGTACCGGTCGAAATCACTGCATTCGATTCGACCGCGCCCAACCCCGTGGGTGGCGTGACCATCAGCGCCAACGGCACGACTGTGACCGGTACCGGCGAAGTCGGCGCCACCGTTACTGTACGTGGCGCCAACGGTGCCGTGATCGGCACGGCCACGGTGGCCACCGATGGCACCTTCAGCGTCACGTTGAACACGCCGCAACTCAATGCGCAGTTGCTGCAAGTCACGCAGACCGATGCAGCGGGCAACAGTGCTGACGCTGTCGATCTGATCGCGCCCGACCTGACCGCGCCTGCCGCGCTGTCGCAGTTGGCCGTGAGCAATGATGGCCTGACCCTGACCGGACGTGGCGAGGTCGGCGCGACGGTCACGGTGCTGGCACCCAACGGTGTGGCTTTGGGAACCGCGACGGTGGGCGGCGACGGCTTGTTCAGCGTCACCTTGAACACGGCACAGACCAATGGACAGAGCCTGAGCGTGAGTCAGAGCGATGCCGCCGGCAATCGCTCGCCGATCGCCCTCGCGCAGGCACCTGACACCGATGCGCCTGCCGCGCCCAGCGCGCTGCAGCTTAACGTCAGCGGCACCGTGTTGAGCGGTGTGGGCGAGGCGGGCGCTACCGTGCGCGTGGTGGATGCCAATGGCGTTGCGCTCGGCACTGCCGTGGTCGGCGCCAACGGCACCTTCCAGGTCACCCTCGTTCCGGCCCAGGCCAACGGCCAATTGCTCGAAGTCACCCAGACCGATGGCACTGGCCAGACCTCGGTGCCCGTGACGATCATCGCCAGCGACAACACGGCGCCGGTTGCCTTGGCCAATGTGGCGTTGAGTCGGGACGGACTGAACATGACCGGCACCGGTGAAAGCGGTGCCACGGTCACGGTGCGCGCGGCCAATGGCGCCGTGCTCGGCAGCGCTGTAGTAGGCGCCAACGGCACATTCAGCATCGTGCTGGCCAGTGCGCAGGTCAATGGCGAACGGCTGGGCGCCGCCCAGACCGATGCCAGCGGCAACCTATCGCCGACCACCTTCGTCACGGCCGCGGATATCACCCCGCCCGGTGCTCCGGCTGCACTGGCGCTGGACGCCAATGGTCTGGTGCTGACCGGTACCGGCGAGGCCGGTGCCACGGTGCGCATCACCAATGCTCAGGGCACGCTGCTGGGCACAGGCACAGTCTCCGCCAACGGCACCTTCAGCATCACCCTGAGCGCCGCGCAGACCAACGGCCAGAGCCTCAAGGCCGTGGCCACCGACGCGGCCAGCAACAGTTCGGCGGCCAGCACGTTGGTTGCGGCGGACACCACGCCACCCGTCGCGGTCAGCAATCTGGCGATCAGTCCCAACGGCCTGACGCTGTCGGGCACCGGTGAAGCGGGCGCCAGCGTGGCGGTACGTGCGGCTAACGGTGATCTGATCGGCACCGGTACCGTGGGGGCCAACGGCATTTTCCTGATCACCTTGACCCGTGCGGCGGTGCAGGGCGACGTCTTGAACGTCATCGAGACCGATCCGGTAGGCAACGCCTCCACACCTGTCACCGTCAACGGGCCGGACGGCACTGAACCGGTCGCTCCCGGCAACCTGGTGATCAGCCTGGACGGTTTGACCCTGACCGGCACCGCACTGGCTGGCAACACCGTGACCGTGGTCAATGCGCAGGGCGTACTGCTGGGCTCGGCCGTGGCCAATGCCTCCGGCCAGTTCACCATGACCCTGGCCCCGGCCCAGCATAACGGCGAGCTGCTCAGCGTGCAGGCCAGCGATGGTGCACGAGTGTCGGTACCCAGCTTGCTCACGGCGCTGGACGACACACCGCCACAGGCTCTCGACAATGTCCTGCTCAGCGCCAACGGCAGCACCCTGAGCGGTACCGGTGAGGCCGGTGCCACGGTCAACGTGCGCGGAGCCCAGGGGCAGTTGCTCGGGACCGGCACGGTCGGCGCCGACGGCGCCTTCAGCATCACCTTCGTGCCTGCTCTGGTCGACCGCCAAGTGCTGACCGCCACCCAGGTCGACCTGGGGGGCAACGTGTCGCCTGCGGTCAGCGTTACCGCGCCGGACTTCACGGCGCCACCGGCTGCTTCGGGCTTGAGCCTGAACGCTGTGGGCACGTTGCTCAGTGGCCTGGGCGAAGCCGGCACCACGGTCGCCGTGCGCGACGCTGCGGGTACCGTCATCGGCAGCGGCAGCGTGGCCGCCGATGGCACGTTCCAGATCCCCCTGAGCCCGGCGCAATTGACCGGTACGATTCTGCAAGTGACCTTGGCGGACGGCGCCGGCAACGTCTCCCCGGTGGCCGCTCTGCCGGTTGCCGATGTCACCGCGCCTGGTCTGGTGACTGGCCTGCAACTCAACGTGGCGGGCACGGTGCTGACCGGCAAGGGCGAAGTGGGTGCGACCGTCAGCGTGACAGGCGCCGATGGCAGTGTGCTGGGCAGCGCCATCGTCGGCGCGACCGGCAGCTTCGTCGTCAATCTGGTGCCTTCACAAGCCAATGGCGAAGTGCTCGACGTACAACAGGCGGACGCGGCCGGCAACCTGTCGTTGCCGGTGGCAGTGATTGCCGCCGACGTGACCGCGCCCACCGCCTTGAACAATGTGGTCATCAGCGCCAACGGCGCGGTGGTCAGCGGCGTAGGTGAAGCCGGCGCCACGGTGCGGGTCTTGACCCGCGCAGGCGGCGAGCTGGGCTCGGCAACGGTCGGCGTCGATGGGCGCTTCTCGATCACTCTGGCGACGCCGCAGATCAATCTGCAGTCGCTCACCGTGACCCAGGCCGATGGTGCTGGCAACTTCTCGCCCAACGTCAACCTGCTCGCGCCCGACCTGCAGGCGCCGAACGCGCCGACCAATGTCGTGCTCACTGCGCAAGGATCGGCCGTGACCGGCCTGGCCGAGCCTGGCACGGTGGTGTCGGTGGTGGTCAGCGATGCCCAGGGTAATATTCTGGGCAGTGCAACCGTGGCCGCCAACGGCACTTTCCAAGTCAACCTGACCACGCCGCAAACCAACGGCCAGACCCTGCTGGTGACGTCCACCGACGCTGCTGGCAACGTGTCTACATCCATCACGGTCATTGCCGCCGACCTCACGGCGCCCACCCAGGCCACTGACCTGGCGGTCAACCCGGGCGGTACATTGTTGGCCGGTAAAGGTGAAGTCGGTGCCACGGTCACGGTGTTCGATGCCCAGGGCACGCAGATCGGCACCGGTACCGTCGGGCCGAACGGAAGCTTCCTGGTCAACGTGACACCAGTCGCGCAGAACGCCGTGTTGAGCGTGATTCTCACCGATGGTGTTGGCAATGCTTCGCTGCCGGCCACGGTGACCGTGCCCGACGCCAACGGGCCCGATCAACCGACCGCGCTGGTGCTCAGCGCCGATGGCCTGCGCCTGAGCGGTATCGCCGACGCGGGCAACATCATCACCGTGCTCGGCCCCAATGGCGTGCTCGGCACCACCACGGTCAATGCCGATGGCTCCTTCCAACTGACTTTGAGTGCTGCGCAGACCAATGGCGAGTTGCTGGATGTGGTTGCCAGCACCGGTGGCTTCAACTCGCTGCCTGGCCAAGTCACGGCCGTGGACAGCACCGCGCCGGCGTTGACCAACGTGGTCATCAGCAACGACGGCAGCCTGATCACCGGGCGCGGTGAAGCCGGTGCCACGGTGACCGTGCTCAACCCGGTCGGTGTGGCGATTGCCACCGCCACCGTTGGCGTCACTGGCCAGTTCAGCGTGACCTTGACGCCGCCGCAGATCGACGCGCAGCGCTTGCAAGTTAACCAGGTCGATGCGGCCGGCAACAGCTCGACGCCGTCCACCGTGACCGCGCCAGACCTGACGGCGCCTGCTGGGGTGCTGCAGCCACTGGTAAGCGCTGATGGCCTGGTCGTCATCGGGCGCGGTGAAGCCGGTGCGACAGTCACCGTGTTCGCCAGCAATGGCGTGGTACTGGGCAGCGGCGTGGTCGATGGCAATGGCGTGTTCAGCGTCAACCTCGACCAGGCACAGAACAACGGCCAGACCCTGACCCTGTTGCAGCGCGATCTGGCGGGCAATGAATCGCCGGTCGTCAACGTGCAGGCCGGCGACACCTCGATTCCCCTGGCGCCCACTGCGCTGGTACTCGACAGCGGCGGGTTGTTGCTCAGTGGTATTGGTGAGCCCGGCGCGAGCGTGCAGGTCAGGAATGCCAACGGTGCCGTTGTCGGCAGCGGGGTGGTAGGCGCCAATGGTCGCTTCCAGATTGCCCTGGACACGCCACAGGTCGCCGGGCAGTTGTTGGCCGTCACGCAGAGCGATGCGGCCGGTAATACTTCACCTTCCACACCCGTGACCGCAGCGGACACCACGCCACCGACCGTGCTGGTCAACGTTGCGTTGAGCAGCGATGGACGGGTGGTGACCGGTACCGGTGAAGCCGGTGCCAACGTGACGGTACGCAGCGCTGCTGGCGTGCCCCTGGGCAGCGCCTTAGTGGCCGCCGATGGCAGTTTCAACGTCATCCTCAGCAGTCCGCAAATCAATGGCCAGACGTTGTCGCTGGTGCAGGTCGATGCCGCCAGCAATGCTTCCCCCACGTTTACCCTGCAGGCCGCCGACATCACCGCGCCTGCCGCGCCGAGCGAGTTGTCGTTGAGCCGGGCGGGTACGCTGTTTTCCGGTGTCACCGAAGCGGGCGCCACTGTCAGCATTACCGGTGCACAGGGCCAAGTGCTCGGCACAGGTGTGGCCGGCACTGACGGTACCTTCGCCATCACGCTGGCGTCGGCCCAAGCCAACGGCCAGACACTGCGGGTCACAGCCACTGACGGTGCGGGCAATACCTCGCTGCCAGGCACCCTGGCGGCGGCTGACATCACGCCACCGGTCGCGGTCAGCAATCTGGTGGTCAGCGCCGATGGCACCCTGCTCGGCGGTTCGGGCGAGGCCAATGCCACAGTGCGCATCACTGCCGCCAATGGCGATCTACTCGGCACCGGCACGGTGAACGCGGCCGGCACCTTCCTGATCACCCTGAACCGGCCGGCCACCCTCAGCGATGTGCTGACCGTGGTCGAAACCGATGCGGCGGGCAATCCATCGACGCCGGCCCAGGTCAATGGCCCGGACGGCGGCGCCCCGAGCGCGCCGGCCAATCTGCTGCTGACGCTGGAAGGCGCCATTCTCACCGGCACCGGATCGGCCGGTGCGATCATTCGTGTCACCAGCACGACCGGCGTGCTGCTGGGCACTGGCACGGTCGATGGGTCAGGTGCGTTCAGCATTCTGCTCGATACCCCGCAACGCAACGGCGAAGTGCTCAGCGTGCAGGCCAGTGACGCGATCGGCCGCGTGTCGATTGCGGTTCCTTTCGCGGCCGCTGACACGACTGCGCCCGATACCCTGGCCAACGTGCAGATCAGCGCCAATGGTGCCTTGATCACCGGCATGGGCGAGGCGGGTGCGCAAGTGACGGTGCGCGATGCGCTGAACCAGTCGGTGGGCACCGCGACGGTGGCAGCGGACAGCACATTCACGGTCATCCTGGCGCCAGCCCAGACCAACCTGCAGGTGCTCAACGTGACCCAGGCCGATACGGCCGGCAATCTGTCGCCGGGTGTCACCGTGACCGCACCGGACCTTACGGCGCCCGAAGCGCCGGTCGCCCTGGTGCTCAACGATGTCGGCACGGTCTTGACCGGCACCGGCGAGGCAGGCGCCAACATAGTGGTACGCAATGCCGTGGGTGCCCAGGTCGGCGCAGGCATCGTGGGCGCCAACGGCAGCTTCCAGATTACCCTGGACACCCCGCAGATCGACGGCGGTGCGTTGCGGGTCACGCTGAGCGATGCTGCAGGCAACGTGTCCCTGGCGGGCAGCGTGATCGGCCGCGATACCCTGGCGCCGGTGGCCGTGGTCACCCCGGTCATCAACGCCGACGGCACTTTGATCAGCGGGCGTGGCGAGGCGGGTGCGACCGTCACGGTCACCACCGTCACCGGTACCGTGCTCGCCTCGGCCCTGGTTGCCGCCAACGGGACCTTCAGCGTGGCGCTCGACCCGGCGCAGGCCAACGGCCAGCTTCTGGACGTGCTGCAGACCGATGCGGCCGGCAATGCTTCGGTACCCGTGGCGCTCACCGCGCCGGACCTCACACCGCCCACGGCCCTCAGCGCTGTGCTGATCAGCGGCGATGGTGGGGTGGTCACCGGGCGCGGCGAGGCCGGTGCGCTGGTTCGCGTACTGGTCGGGAATACCGAACTGGGCCGCGCCCAGGTCGACGCCAGCGGTCAATTCTCGATCACGTTGAACACCCCGCAGGTGAACCTGCAGCAGCTGACCGTCACTCAGGTCGATGGGGCAGGTAACTTCTCCGCCAACGTCACCCTGAATGCACCGGACCTGCAAGCGCCGCCCGCACCGACCAATGTCGTGCTCAGTCCCCAAGGCGGTGCTGTCATTGGCCAGGCAGAGCCCGGCACCGTGGTATCGGTGGTGGTCAGCGACGCCCAGGGCAATGTGCTGGGCAGCGCCACGGTAGCTGCCAACGGTACCTTCCAGGTCGACCTGGCGTTCCCGCAGAACAATGGCCAGACCTTGCTGGTGACCTCTACCGATGCCGCCGGCAACACCTCGACCAGTGTCACCGTGATCGCCGCCGACCTCACCGCGCCGGATGCACCGACCGCGCTGGTGGTCGGCCTCGATGGCCTGACCGTGGCAGGCCAGGGCGAAATTGGCGCTACCGTCAACGTGCGCGCTGCCAATGGCGATCTGCTCGGCATTGGTCGGGTGGGTGCGAATGGCACCTTCAGTATCACGCTCAATCGCGCTGCCACTGAAAACGAGGTGCTCAACGTCACCTTGATCGATGCGGCCACCAACGTTTCGACGGCGGCCACCGTCGTGGCGCCGGACGTGAACGGTCCTGATCAACCCACTGCACTGCTCCTGAGCGGCAACGGCTTGAGCCTGAGCGGGCAGGGCGATGTGGGCGACACCATCACTGTACGCAGCGTGACCGGCGCAGTCCTGGGCACGGCTGTGGTCGACGCCAACGGCAACTTCCAGGTTGCACTGAACGCGGCGCAAACCAACGGCGAGACACTAGAAGTCGTCGCCACCAGCGGCGCCCTGGTGTCGTTGCCGGCGCTGATCACCGCGGCCGACATCACGCCGCCCGGTCTCATCACCAACCTGCAGGTCAGCCTCGACGGCACCCAGGTCAGCGGGCGCGGCGAAGCAGGAGCCACCGTGACCATTCGCGGCCCTGACAACGTGGTACTGGGCACGACGACGGTCGGTGTCACCGGCGCATTCAGCGTGACGCTCAACGACGCGCAAACCAACGGCGAGGTGCTCACGGCCGTGCAGGTCGACGGTAGCAACAACCCGTCGGCTGCAGCCACCGTCCCTGCTCGCGACAGCACGCTGCCCGATGCTCCGGTAGCGATTCTCAATCCTGGCGGCACGGCGGTCAGCGGCACTGCCGAGGCGGGTACCGTGGTCAGGGTGATCGTCAGCGATGCCCAGGGCAACGTACTCGGCACCACAATCGTGGCGCCCGATGGCAGCTATCGGATCGATCTGCTCGAAGCCCAGGCCAACGGCCAGACCTTGCTGGTGACCTCGACCGATGCGGCAGGCAATGTGTCGGCGACCACCACGCTGTTTGCGCCGGACATCACGCCACCGGCGCAGGTGACCGGTCTGGTCATCAGCCCCGACGGCGACCTGCTGGCCGGGCGCGGCGAGCCAGGTGCTCAAGTGACCGTGCGCGATGCTGGCGGGAACCCCATCGGTACCGGCCTGGTCGGTGCCACCGGCAGCTTCATCGTCACCCTGACGACCCCCGTCGTTCCTGGCGCCGTGCTCTCGGTGGTGCAGCAAGATGCCGCCGGTAATCCGTCCATTGGCCTGAACATCACTGCACCGGACGGTACTGGTCCCGATCAACCGAGCGCCTTGGTGCTCACCACCGACGGCCTGCAACTGAGCGGCCAGGCCGACGCCGGCAACACCGTGACCGTGCGCAGCGCCACTGGTGTGGTGCTGGGCACGGCCGTGGCCGACGCCAACGGTGCGTTCACGATCGTTCTGTCGACCGCGCAACTCAACGGCGAACAGCTTGAAGTGATTGCCAGCCTGGGTGCGCAGGTCTCGGTACCTGCGTCATTCCAGGCGCTCGATGTGACCGCGCCGGGGGCGCTGACCGATCTGGTGGCCAGTGCAGATGGCACCCAATTGACCGGGCGTGGCGAAGTGGGCGCGACGGTCACCGTTCTTGCCCCCGACGGCAATGTTCTGGGCAGCGTGGTCATCGGTGTCACCGGCGCCTTCACCGTGCCGTTCACGGTGCCGCAGCTGGGTGGCGGCAACCTGACGGTGTCGCAGACCGACGTGGCGGGCAACGTTTCGCCAACGGCGCTGGTACCTGCGGTGGACAGCACACCGCCCGTGGCGCCGAGCGCCACCGTCGAGCTCAACGGCAACGCCGTGGTCGGCACGGCCGAACCGGGCAGCGTGGTCACGGTGATCGTCAGCGATGCCCAAAGCAATGTCCTGGGGACCGCCACGGTCGCCTCCGACGGCACCTACCAGGTCGTGCTCGATGCGGCGCAGACCAATGGGCAGACGCTGCTGGTGACCTCCACCGATACAGCCGGCAACGTGTCCTCGACCACGGTCGTGGTCGCGCCCGACACCACTGTGCCCGACGCAGTCACCAATCTGGTGGTCAGCGCCGACGGCGCGCTGTTGACCGGCAAGGGCGAGGTCGGTGCCCGAGTCACGGTGCTGGGAGCGGGCGGTCTGTCCGTAGGCACGGCCACGGTCGATGCCAATGGCAACTTCACGGTCACCCTCGATCCGGTTTCCGCAGACCGCACCCTGCTCAGCGTTACCCAGGCCGATCAGACCGGCAACGTTTCAGCCATCGCCACCGTCACCACCCCCGACATCAATGGCCCTGACGTGCCGACGGCGCTGGTGCTCAGCACCGACGGTCTGCAGGTGGTCGGCCAGGGTGACATCGGCAACCTGATCACCGTGCGCAACCTGCAAGGCACCGTGCTGGGTACGGCGACCGTCGATGGCAACGGGGCCTTCCAGGTCCAGCTTGCCACCGCGCAGCTCAATGGCGAGATCCTTCAGGTCACTGCCGCCGACGGCGCGCTGACCTCGCTGCCTGCGCAATTGGTAGCGCCGGATGTGACGGCGCCGACCAACCTCGCCGAGCTGTCGGTCAGCCTCGACGGCACGCTGTTGACCGGTCGTGGCGAAGCCGGCGCCACCGTAGTCGTCACGGGCCCCGGCAATGTCATTCTGGGCACCGCCATAGTGGCCGTGACCGGAATCTTCACCGTCAACCTGGACACGCCACAACTCAATGGCCAAGCCTTGAGCGTGGTGCAGACCGACACGGCCGGCAACACCTCGGCTGCGCTCGTCACCCTGGCGGGCGACCGCACGCCACCGTTGGCGCCTGTCGATCTGGCCGTGATCAACCAAGGTCTGGTACTCACCGGCAGCGGGGAGCCCGGTGCGCAGGTCACGGTCAGCAACGCTCAGAACATCGTGTTGGGTACGGGTACGGTGCTGCTCGACGGCAGCTTCCAGGTCGTGTTGAGCCAGGCGCAGGTCAATGGCCAGGCGCTGGGCGTGACCCTGACCGATGCTGCGGGCAACGTGTCGGTGCCAGGCGTCGTACTGGCCGGCGACACCACCGCGCCGGTGGCCCTGACCAACATCACCATCAGCAACGATGGCGCTTTGACCAGCGTGCTGAACGGCAAGGGTGAACCGGGGGCTGTCGTCACCGTGATACGCCTGGACGGGACCGAACTGGGCAGTGGCACGGTGTCGGCGGCAGGTAATTTCAACATCATCCTGACGCCGGCCGTCACCACTGGCGAGCCGCTGAACCTAGTGCAGGTCGACGCAGCGGGCAACGTCTCGCCGATCGCGACGATCAACTCGCCAGACACCACTGCACCCGATCCGCTGACCCAGGTGGCGATCAACCTCACCACCGGGGCGACCGTGACCGGGCGTGGCGAGGCTGGGGCGACCGTGACGGTCAAGGATGCCGCGGGCGTGGTACTGGGCACCGCGCAGGTGGCGGGCGACAACAGCTTCGTGGTGACCTTGTCGCCAGCGCAGATCAACAACCAACCGCTGACCGTCGCGCAGACGGACCTGTCCGGCAACGTCGGCGCGAGCACGCCGATCTTCGCGCCCGACCTGACGCCTCCGGCTGCCCCCACGCAACTGACGCTCAATGCCAGTGGCACCGTGCTCAGCGGGCTGGGCGAAGCCAACGCCACTGTCATCGTCAAGAATGCGGCAGGCGCAACGCTGGGCGCGGCGACCACGGTGGGTGCTGATGGCACTTTCCAGGTCACCTTGCCAGCGCAGCAAAACGGTCAATCGCTGGTGGTGACCCTGACCGACGCGGCCGGCAATGTGTCGGGGCCGGGCAGTCTGACCGCCCCTGATGTGACACCACCAGCAGCACCGACCATTCTGGCGCTGAACGCGAATGGCACCTTGCTCACAGGTACAGGGGAGGCCGGCGCGCAGATAGTCGTGCGCAACAACCTCAACGTCTCGGTGGGCACCGGTACGGTCAACGCCGACGGCACCTACAGCGTCACCCTGAGCGTGCCGCAGATCAATGGCGAAGTGCTCAGCGTCCGCCAGGTCGACGCCGCAGGCAATGCCTCGGTGGCCGTCACCGTCACCGCCAGCGACCTCCAGGCCCCGAGCGCCTTGGTCAATCTGACGGTGTCGAGCAACGGTCTGCAACTCACCGGCAGCGGTGAAGCCTTGGCGCGCATCGTGGTCAAGAACGTGCTGGGCGTGCAGATCGGCGGAGCGACGGCCGATGCCGACGGTCTCTTTACGGTCAACCTGGCCACCCCGCAACTCAATGGCCAGTTGCTGGTCGTGACCCAGGCCGACGTGGCCGGCAACGTCTCGTTGCCATTCAACTTCCCGGTACCCGACGTCACCGCGCCTGTGGCCCTGACGCTCGCGGCGGTCAGCGCCGACGGTCGAATCGTCACCGGGCGTGGTGAGGCCGGCGCGACGGTCAGCGTCACCGGCCCGCTCAACGCATCGCTGGGCACGGCTGTCGTGGCCGCCGATGGTACGTTCAGTGTGACCCTGAGCACGCCGCAGACCAACTTCGAGGCCTTGCTGCTGGTTCAGCGCGACGCTGCGGGAAATGTCTCCACAGGCGTCACCGTCAATGCCCCGGACCTCACGCCACCGGCGCTGCCGACCGGCCTGGGCCTGAGCGTCGACGGGCTGGTGTTCAACGGCACGGCTGAAGCCGGTGCGCGGGTGTTCGTGACCAACGCACAGGGTGCGTCGCTGGGCAATGTCCTGGTCGGCGCCAACGGTACCTTCAGCGTGCCGCTGAGCCTGGCCCAACTCAACGGCGGTACCTTGGAGGTGTATGCCCAGGATGCCGCCGGCAACAAATCGGCACTGGCGCGCTTGAGCGTTCCCGATCTCACCCCGCCAAGCCTGGCCACGCAACTGGTGGTGAATGCCGACGGTACCCTGTTGACCGGCAAGGGCGAGGCCGGGGCGACCGTCAGTGTCGGCCTGGTGGTTGGCCAGACGCCTGTCGTGCTGGGCACCGCTGTGGTCGATGCCAACGGCAACTTCCAGGTGCCGCTAGTGCCGGCTGCGCTGGGCGGGCAATTGCTCACGGTCATCCAGACCGATGCGGCAGGCAATCCGTCGGCGGGCGCTGCGTTGAACATTCCACTGGAGCTGCCACCCGCGGCGCCTCTGGCAAGCGCAATCACCAGCAATGGTGTGACCCTGACCGGCACCACCGAGGCCGGCACCACGGTGATCGTGCGCAACGCCGGTGGAACCGTATTGGGCAGCGCGGTCGCCACCGGTACCACTTTCACCGTGACCCTGAACCCGCCGCAAGCCAACGGCCAGGTGCTGGAACTGCACGCGACCAAAGGCGCGCTGACGTCGGTGGCGACCTTCTTCACTGCCGTGGACAGCACCGCGCCGGTCCCGATCACTGAACTGAACGTCAACGGTACCGGCACCGTGGTCACCGGTCGCGGCGAGGTGGGCGCTACCGTGCGGGTCAGCAATGGCGCCGGCGTGGTGGTCGGAACCGGGTTGGTTGGCTCGAACGGCACCTTCGCCGTGCTGCTGCCGGTGGCACAGGCGAACGGTGGCGTACTCACGGCGGTTCAGGTCGATGCGGCGCAAAACGTCTCCACGGCTGTGACGGTCCCCGCACCGGACATCATCGCGCCCGTTGCGCCGGTGGTCACCGGCCTGGGCAATGCCGGGCTGATCCTCAGCGGCACCGGTGAAGTGGGTGCCACTGCTACCGTCTACAACGCAGCAGGCGTGGCCATCGGCACCACCACTGTACTGCCCAATGGCACCTTCGCGGTGACGTTGAGCAGCCCGCAACTCAATGGGCAGTTGCTCAGCGTCAAGCTGACCGACGCGGCGGGCAACGTGTCGGTGGCAACGCCGTTCCTGACGCTCGACACCACGCCTCCTGCTGCCTTGGTCAATGTGGCCCTGGCGACCAGTGGCAGTACCGTGACCGGGCAGGGCGAGGCGGGCGCACGGGTGACCGTCAGCGTCGGTGGCGTGGCTCTGGGCACTGCCGTGGTCGACGCCAGCGGTAACTTCAGCGTCAACCTCAGCGCCGCGCAGCTCAATGGTCAGCAATTGACTGTAGTGCAGACCGACGCCGCCGGGCTGACATCGCCCATCACTGCACTGACGGCGCGCGATGCGACCGCGCCGAATGCACCGACCGCACTGGTGCTGGTCGGTGGCGTCAGCCTTACGGGTGTGGGGGAGGCCAACAGCACCGTGAAAGTCTACGGTGCCAACAATGCCTTGCTGGCCGAAGGGCCGGTGAGTGGCCTGGGCCTGTTCAGCGTGACCCTGGCATCGCCGCAGCTCAACGGCGGTGCGTTGCGGGTGACGCTGACCGACGCGGCTGGCAACGTGTCCGCTGCGGGTCAACTGGGTGTGGCCGATACCACACCACCCACTGCGCCCACCGCGACCATCAGTCCCAGCGGCACCGTGGTTTCGGGCACAGGCGAGGCGGGTGCCACGGTCACCGTGCGCAGCGGCGCGAGCGTCCTGGGTAGCGCCGTGGTCGCGGCCAACGGCACCTACAGCGTTACGCTCAGTGCCGCGCAGATCAACAGCCAGGTCCTGAGCGTCAGTCAGGCCGACGCTGCGGCCAACGTTTCGCCCACGACCACCACCACGGCGCCGGACCTGACCCCGCCGAACGTGGCCACCGGGCTGGCCGTGGCTGGCAATGGCCTGACCTTGAGCGGCACCGGCGAGCCAGGCGCCACCGTCAGCGTCAAAGCCGCCACCGGCGTCGTGCTCAATGTCGCGCCAGTCACCGTCGGCACTGACGGTACGTTCACCGTGGCCTTGAACGCCGCGCAGATCAACGGCGAACGCCTGAGCGTCACCCTGACCGATGCACGCGGCAACGTCAGCGCCGGTGCCGCGGTGGTGGCACCGGACATCGATGTCAACGAACCGGTGATCGCTTCCAGCAACCTGGCGACGGCAACCGTCAACATCACCCCGGTGACGGTGGACAGCACTTACACCAACACCAGCGTCAGCCTGCTGCTGGGCCAAGTCAAAGCCTTCGGCTTCACTGTCGCCTCCGGTACCGTGACCGATCCGTTGATCACAGTGAACAACAATGCGGCGCTCGGTGTGTTGCCTGCTTCGGCCTTCGCCTTGGAGGTGCAGAACGCTGCAGGCAATTGGGTCACCCTGGCCAACAGCGTCACCAATCCGCAGTTGCTCAACCTGATTGGACTGGGCACCAACCAGGTCCAGGCCGACATCAGCCCGCTGCAAGCTGGCAACTACCGGCTGACAGTGGCCAGCAACCTGGTGTCGCTGCTCGACAGTTTGAGCACTCAGATCCAGTTCTCCACCACCAGCCTGACCCAGTTCACCGGCACGCCCACCGCGCTCAACGGTAACGTCGTCACCGATCCTGGCGTGAACGGCCTGGCCGACCGCACCGGGCCGGACAATGGTGCGGTGCTGCAGGTGCTCAAGAACGGTACCTACGTGAGCGCCGGTGCAGGCACCGTGGTGCAGGGGCTGTACGGTCAACTGACCATCGATGCCACCGGCAAGTACACCTACAACCCGAGCGGGGCGGTGGCCAGCGTGGGCAAGGTGGAAGACTTCCAGTACCAGCTGGTGCATCCCAACGGCCTGAGCTCCAGTGCTCATTTGTATGTGCGCATCGACAGCGCCAACGTCACCGAGGTGTGGAACCCCGATAACCTGGCCGCCAACGCCACGCTGGTGGATGCCGTCAACGACACCGCGACAAGCGCCTTGAGTCTGGTTGGCCAGTTCACCGACACCACGGCCACCTTGGGTAGCTACACCAGCGGCACGCTAGGCGGTCGCGGCGAGTTCACCTTCAGCGTGGCACCCAACACCTCCAGCGATCTGACCTTGTCCGTCACCGGCAGCGGCCTGTCGTTGTTGTCGCCGGTCAATTTCGTGTTGTCAAAACTGCAGGCCAACGGCAGCTACGTGCAGGTAGGAGCCTACTCGGGTGCCAATCTGATCGCGGTCGGCAGCGCAGGCCTGGGAGTGCGGGTCGAGGACCAGACGGCGGGCACCTACCGCCTGACCATCACCAACGGCGGCCTGGGTGTGTCGTCGAGTTACACCGCCAGCGTGCGCCAGGAGGCCACCTCGACCAACACCTTCGTCGTCGGCAGCGCAACCACTGCCACGGGCAACCTGCTGACCGGTGCAGGCGCCGATGTGGTGGGCTCTCCCTACACTTCGCTCAGCGTGCTGAGCGCCGGGGCCTTCGTGCTGCCGGGGGTGAACGGGGTGAGCATCGCCGGTGCCCACGGCTCGCTGCTGGTCAACGCCGACGGCAGCTACGCCTACACACCGACCTTGAACCAGAGCGGCACGGCGGTGGGGCAGAGCGACGTGTTCACCTACCAGCTCAACCATCCGACCGGGGCCAGCGATACCGCGACCCTGACCATCAACCTCAGCAACGCGGCTGCGCCGACCAGCTTCGCGCGCCTGGCGTCGTTCGACAGCGACGATGCCAGCGCCGTCCACGTCGCCGCTGCCGGCAGCGACCTGCACGACCAGCAGGGCACTTCGGCCGACGATGTGCTCGATGGAGCCCAGGGCGGTGCGCTGACCCTGCAGGGGCATGAAGGCAATGACACCTTGGTCATCTACGACCAGGCCTTTGCCTCGGTGGATGGGGGTGCCGGGATCGACACCCTGAAGTGGAACGGCGGCGATGCCGACATCGACCTGAGCAATCTGGCCGCGCGCATCAACAACATCGAGGTCATCGACCTGAACCAGTCGAGCAAGGTCAACCTGACCTTGAGCTTGAGCGATCTGCTATCGGTCACCGACGCCAGCACCGACAAGCTGCTGATACTGGGCGACAGCCACGACACCGTGCACATGACCGGCGCGACCTGGGCTCCGGGCGCTATCCAGACCGACAATGGCGTGCAGTACAACGTCTACACTGCGCAGGAGGATCCATCGCACCATCTGTGGGTGCAGAGCGGTATCAGTGTCGTCTGATACTTGCAATCCACGTCAGGCCTTCGGGCCTGACGTTGCGGCAGGAAGTCGCACGTTGCCTGTCTCGGGCGTGTCATGGACAACAGGAAGTGGAGGATTGGCTTGAAGTGGACCTTTTTGGCAGCACAGTTTTCGGTGGCCGTTCTGGCCTTGAGTAGCACAACGCTGTACACCCTGTCGGCACAGGCCGCAGACACCGTCGAACCCGAACTGCGGGTCATCAGCCCCAGCCGTCTGGAAACCCGCCCCGACTCCCGCGTCGGGCTTCATCCACGCCCCACCGCCCGGCCCACAGCCGTGCCTGGCCCTGCTCAGCGGGATGACACCGACCTGGCTGCGCCGATAGCCGGCAGCCAGCTGGGCCTGGTCCAGGCGGTTCGCCTGGCGGTGGAATGGCATCCGAGCATCGCTGAAGCGATCGGCACCCTCTACCAGCAGGGCGAGGGCATCAACGTCGCGCGCGCCGGTTATTACCCGCGCATCACCGGCGGCCTGCGCGGTGGCCTCGACAGCTCCTACGGCGGCAACGGCACCAGTCAGGCGGTGAACATTTCGCTCAAGCAGATGCTGTATGACTTCGGCAAGGTCGACAGCGCTGTGGACGTGGCCAAGGCACGGGTCGCCCGCAGCCAGGCGCAGGTGCTGCTCAGCATCGATCAAGTGGCGCGCGACACCTCCCAGGCCTACATTGAGGTGCAGCGCTACAAGCGCCTGCTCGAGATCGCCCGGGAGCAGATCAAGGGCATCGCCGGCATCGCCGAACTCGCCCGTCAGCGCAGCGACATGGGCGCCGCGACCCGTTCCGACGTGGTCCAGGCCAAGTCACGCGAAGACGGCGCGCGGGCCACGCTGTTGCAGTATCAGGCGCTGTACAACCGCTGGCGAGCCAACCTGATCAACCTGGTCGGGCGCGCCGCACCGTTCGAGGTCAACGACGACTTTCCGTCCTCACTGCTGGCCTCCTGCAACACCGCCGAGCCGGACATGAACGCCTTGCCGGGGATTCTGGTGGCCAACGCGCAACGGGTCGAAGCCCAGGCGGCCATCCGCCAGGCCCGCGCCGACGGGCTGCCGACCCTGTCGGTCGACCCCACGCTCAACCATTACCTGGACAGCAATTACAACAGCAACAATTCCAACATCGACCGGACCCAGGCGGGCATCTTCATCAACCTCGACGTGCCGTTCTACCAGGGCGGCGCCACCACCGCCCGCACCGCAGCGGCCACCTACGCCCTGACCGCCGCCGATTCGGCCGAAGACGCCGCAAGGCTGCAGGCGCGCCAGGGGCTGTTCGAAGCCCAGGCGCAGACCGCCAGCCTGGACCGTCGACTTGGTTCGCTGCAGTACCGCCAGACGAGCATCGTCGAAGCTCGCGAGTTGTATGGCCAGCAGTACCTGGAACTGGGCACGCGGCCGCTGCTGGACCTGCTCAACGCCGAGCAGGAAATCCACCAGTCGCGTTTCGACCTGGCCAATACCGAGGCCGACCTGCGCCGCCTGCAGGTGGACTGCCTGTACAGCACCGGCGCCCTGCGCAGTGCCTACCGGATCGATCGGAGCACCATCCAAGGCGTGGAGATCCTGCCATGAACGATGCCGTGAACCTGCCGCTGGATCCGGAAACGGCGCAACCCCACGAAACCTTTTCGCGCCAGGACTACCAGGTCTGGCTCGACGCGATTCTGGGGGTGGCGCGCCACTACCGCCTGGAATGCTCGGCCGAAAACGTGCGCATCGCGTCGATGCGCGCCGACGATTCGAGCGTCGAGGACGTGCTGCGGCAGATGGCCCGTCAGGCCGGCCTGACCATCAAGTTCGCGCACTACGACCCCACCACCCTGACCCAATGGCGCACGCCATTGGTGGTGCAGCTCAAGGACGGTCAGGTGGGCATCATCCAGGTGCTCGGCGACGACGAGCAGATCGGCATCGCCTACAGCGGCGACCTGGGGCTGCAAAGCAGCATCGACCGCCAGACCCTGCTGGACAACGCGCTGCGCACGGTGATCCTGCGTCCGGCTCGGCCGGTCAGCGACGTGCGCACCAACGACTACATCAAACCCTACGACGAGCACTGGTTCCGCAAGATCGTCCTGCGCGACCTGCGGCCCTACGGCCACGTCATGCTGGCCTCGCTGGTGGCCAACGTGCTCGGGCTGGGCGGGGTGCTGTTCTCCATGCAGGTGTACGACCGGGTCATCCCGGCCGAATCACTGCCCACGCTGTACGTGCTGTTCGGCGGCGTGCTGCTGGCGATCGTCTTCGACTTCATCATGCGCATCATGCGCATGAAGATCACCGACCTGCTGGGCAAGCGTGCCGACCTGCGGGTCAGCGACCTGGTGTTCGGTCACGCCCTGCGCCTGCGCAACTCGGCACGGCCCAAGTCGACCGGCTCGTTCATCTCGCAGTTGCGCGAGCTGGAATCGCTGCGCGACCTGATCACCTCCAGCACCGCCACGGCGCTGGCCGACCTGCCGTTCTTCCTGATCTTCCTGGTGGTGTTCTACCTGATCGGCGGGCCGCTGGTGCTGATTCCCTTGTGCGCGCTCGTTGCCATGGTGGTGCCGGGGCTCTTGGCCCAGCGCAAGTTGGCGCGTCTGGCCAACGAGTCCATGCGCGAGTCGGCGCTGCGCAACGCCATGCTGGTGGAAACCGTGCAGGGCATGGACGACATCAAGAGTCTGCAGGCCGAACAACGCTTCCAGCAGCAGTGGAACCACTACAACGCCGTGGCAGCCGACAGCAGCCTGCGTCTGCGCACTTTGACCAACGGCCTGGTGGCCTGGACGCAGAACGTGCAGAGCGCGGTGTTCGCCATCGTCATCGTGTTCGGTGCGCCCATGGTGATCGCCGGTGACCTCACCACCGGCAGCCTGGTGGCGGCCTCGATCCTGGCTTCGCGGATGATGGCGCCGGTGTCGCAACTGACCCACGTGCTGACGCGCTGGCAACAGGCCAAGGTGGCTTTGGAAGGGCTCAACCGTCTGATGCTGCTGCCTGTCGATCACCCCGAAGGCGCCCAGCGCGTGCACCTGCCGGTGATCGGCGGGCGCTACGCGCTCAAGCGCGCCAGCTTCAAATACAGCGAGGAATCGCGCACCCCGGCGCTGACCGTCAACGACCTGACCATCGCACCGGGCGAACGCATCGCGGTGCTGGGCCGCAACGGGGCAGGCAAGTCGACCCTGCTCCAGGCATTGGCCGGTGGCCTGGACCTGAGCGGCGGCAGTATCACGCTCGACGGTGTGGCCCTGGGACACATAGACCCGGCCGACGTGCGCCGCGACATTGGCCTGCTCACGCAGAATTCGCGGCTGTTCCATGGCAGCCTGCGCGAGAACCTGATCATGGGCGCCGGGCAGGCCTCGGATCAGGAAATCATCGCCGCGCTGGAGATCACTGGCGCGCTGGATTTCGTCCGCCAGTGTCCGACCGGCATGGATCACTTGATCCTGGAAGGCGGTCTCGGCCTGTCGGGCGGCCAGCGCCAGTCGCTGCTGCTGTCGCGCCTGTTGATCCGTCAGCCGCACATCCTGCTGCTCGACGAACCCACCGCGTCCCTGGACGAGACCACCGAGCGCCGGCTGATCCACAACCTGGCCACCTGGGGGCAAGGGCGCACGATCATCGTCGCCACCCACCGCACCAGCGTGCTGGCGCTGGTCGACCGGATCATCGTGGTCGACAACGGCCAGGTGGTCATCGACGACACTAAGGAAAACGCCATCGCCACGCTGTCGCGTCCCAAGGGTGCGGCTTAATCAAGGAGGGCAGGGCAAATGGACACAGGCAAGGGTTTCAAGGTGCTGGGCTCCGGTGAATTCAAGCGCATTCCGCTGCTCAGCGAAGACGGTGCGCCCGGCCAGTCGTATTATCAGGACGGTGTCGACGACTCCACCGTGGTGCGCGCGACCCGCGTGGTGTGGGTATCGGTCTCCATGCTCCTGGCCTTCTTCGTCTGGGCGTTCTTTTTCGAAGTGGTGGAAGTCTCCACCGGCACCGGCAAGGTGATTCCCAGCTCGCGGGAACAGGTGATCCAGTCGCTCGAAGGCGGGATCATCGCCGAGATGAATGTGACCGAAGGGGCGATCGTCGAGCGCGGGCAAGTGCTGGCCCAGTTGGACCCGACCAAGACCGAGTCCAACTTCGGTGAAAGCGCAGCCAAATACCGGGCCACGTTGGCCAGCGTCGCCCGGCTGCAGGCCGAGGTCGGGCTCAAGCCGCTGAAATTTCCCCCCGAGCTCGATGCCTACCCGGCACTGCTCAAGGCTGAAACCGAGCTGTACAACGCCCGCCGTCGTGGCCTGGACGATTCCCTGACCGGCATCAACGAGTCGCTGCGTCTGGTGCGCAGCGAGTTGCAGATCACCGATAACCTGGCCAGGACCGGGGCGGCCAGCCGCGTGGAAGTCCTGCGCCTGAATCGGCAGCGCTCGGAACTCGAACTCAAGCTCACCGAGGCGCGCTCCGACTACATGGTGCGTGCCCGCGAGGAACTGGCCAAGGCCAATGCCGATGTCGAAACCCTCACCGCCGTGCTCAAGGGACGCTCCGACTCAGTCTCGCGCCTGACCCTGCGTTCGCCGGTACGGGGCATCGTCAAGGATATCGAGGTCACCACCATCGGTGGCGTGGTACCGCCCAACGGCCAACTCATGCAAATCGTGCCGCTGGACGAGCGTCTGTTGATCGAGGCGCGCATCTCGCCTCGCGACATCGCCTTCATCCACCCCGACCAGCAGGCCAAGGTGAAGATCACCGCCTACGACTATTCGATCTACGGCGGGCTCGACGGCAAGGTCGTCACCATCTCGCCCGACACCCTTCAGGATGAGGTCAAACCGGAAGTGTTCTATTACCGCGTGTTCATCCGCACCGATTCCGACTCGCTGGAAAACAAGGCCGGCAAGACCTTCGCCATCGTCCCCGGCATGATCGCCACGGTGGACATCACCACGGGGCATAAGACGGTATTGGATTACCTGATCAAGCCACTGAACCGGGCCAAGGAAGCCCTGCGCGAACGCTAGCAGCAGCAGGGGGGCTTGCCAGCCAGGCCCGTCGACGATTTCCAGCTCGGGCCATAGGCCGCACGCACCACCTGGGCCAGGCAGTAGCCTCGGTTGCGTACCGAGCGGATCAGCCGTTCACCACCGCTGCATTGGCCAAATTTGCTTTGCAGGCGGCTCAGGGACATTTCCAGCCCGTTGTAGTGGCTGGGGTCCTTGTCCAGTCCGGCAATCAGCGCTTCCTTGCTGATGACCCGCTCGCTGCTGAAGGCGAGCAGGCTCAGCAGCCAACATTCGGTGCGCGTCAGACCCACGGTGATACCGTTCTGGGTCAGGGTGCAGTCGACGTCATTGAACCACCAGAAACCACGCGCCAACTGCGCTTCGTCGGTTGTCTGGTGGGCTGTGTAGAGCTGATTGTTGATGGATGAAAATTTGTCGCCAAGATCCGTAGGCATGAGGTCGTTCCTTCAAAACGTAGAGCTGGATACAGTTGTCGTATCACTCCAAGCCTAGTACGCCGTGAAAAAACCGCCAATGCCCATCGGTCTGGTGAAAACCGCCTTTCAGTGGAAAGCGCTGGGCGGCGGCGAGATGCACCCACGGTTCAGGCGGTAGCCACTGCCGCGCACACTCTGGATCACGTTGGTGCCGAAGACTTGACGGATGCTGCTGCGCAGCCGGCTGACGAATTTCTCCACCACACGCATGTCGTAGGTCCGCAGATTCAGCCCCAGCAGTTGCGCCAGATCGTCGAAGCTCAACTGGTGATGCGGCGCGTACAGCAACGCCAGGACGACCTGAACCTGCGCAAAGGTCAGGTCCAGCCGCCGGGTTTCATCCTCCAGACACAGACGCGCGGGGTCCACCACCGGCGGCGTGAGATTCCAGTAGTCCGGGTTCTGGAACAGTTCGACGTAAAACGTCTCGCGCGCAGGCTCCGTGCTTGGCAGGCGCAAGACATGGTCGGCCCCGGCCTGCTGATAGCTCTGGCGAGTGGCCGCATCGGCGCCCGTCAAGGCCACCAGTATCGAAGCCCAGCTGTTGCCGCGGCGGATATCGTCTACCCAGCGCACGCCTTTCTGGCGTTCACCACGGCCAGGCTCCACGAGAATGGCCTTGTGCCGGCTTTTTTCGTAGTCGTACGCCGGCTGCAATTCCGGCTGCAGGCCCTCGACGGGTAGAGAAAGGTCTTGAAGGTAGCGCTTGAGCGAATCGGTCCGTGAAGTATCGCTGCAGAGCATGAGGAGGCGTGGTTCGAGCGGGTGAAACAGTGCAGCCAAAACTTCCATGTGTACCATTCCTGCTGTTCGCCGGGCCGGCGAACAAGGCGCAGCATCGAGCTGCTTTTATCCAAACAGTCACACTGTGTACTGGCGCTACGCTATCGGCAAGCGACTTTGGTCGTAGCTGTGCTTGCCGATGGCTTGTCACGCGCCTGCTGCGTTGCGTATTTTGTGCCCATCGCCGCGTGCGGCATTCAACGTCAAGGACAGAGACATGAGTATCGAAGGACCGCGTACGGTCGCCGAGCACCTGCGCGGTGTCGATGAAATCGAGTGCGTCACACCTGACCTCAACGGCGTGCCGCGCGGCAAGGTGATGACCGCCGAGGGCTTTCAGGAGGGGCGGCGGCTGCAACTGGCCATCGGCGTGTTGCTGCAATGCATCATGGGCGGCTATCCGCCCAGCCGCTACTACGGTGCCGATGACGGCGACGTCGCGCTGGTGCCCGACCTGACTCGGCTGCACCGCCTGCCGTGGAGCGAGCCGCCCCGCGCCTGGGTGGTCTGCGATGCCGAGGAGTTGACCGGTGGCTTCTCCCCGCTGTCGACCCGTGGCCTGCTCAAGACAGTCCTTGCCCGCTATGGCCGTCTGGGGTTGGCGCCGGTGGTGGCCACCGAGCTGGAGTTCTTCGTGTTCGCCGCCAATCCCGATCCATTGCTGCCGTTCCAGGCGCCGATCGGCCTGGATGGTCGACGGGAAGACGGCAGCAGCGCGTTCAGCGTCGGCTCCAACAACGGTCTGCGGCCGTTCTTCACCGAGGTCTATCGCAGCATGGCGGCGATGGGCCTGCCACGCGACACGGTGATGCACGAAATGGGCGTCAGCCAGTTCGAAATCAACCTGCTCCATGGCGATCCGCTGCTGTTGGCCGACCAGACCTTCCTGTTCAAGCATCTGCTCAAGGAAGTCGGGCTCAAGCATGGGCTCAGCGTGGTGTGCATGGCCAAGCCGCTGGCGCGGGTGGCCGGGAGCTCCATGCACATACACCAGAGTGTGGTGGCAGTGGACAGCGGCCTGAACGTGTTCAGCGATGCCCATGACCAGCCCACCGATACCTTCCGCCACTTCATCGGTGGGCAACAGGCGGCCATGGCTGATTTCACCGCGCTGCTGGCGCCCAACGTGAATTCCTATCAGCGCCTTTGCCAGCCGTATGCGTCGCCCAACAATGCTTGCTGGTCCTACGACAATCGCGCCGCCGGGCTGCGCATCCCTGCCAGTGCGGCCAGTGCGCGACGGGTCGAGAACCGCCTGCCGGGTGCCGATGCCAATCCCTACCTGGCGATCGCCGCCAGCCTTGCCGCCGGTCTGCACGGCATCGAACAGCAACTCGAGCCATCCCCGCCCATGCAGGGCGACCTCGCGGTGCCCGATGAATTGTCCTTGCCATGTACCTTGCATGCCGCTCTGGAGCGTCTGAAACGAAGCCTGTTGGCCAGGGAACTGTTCGGCGATGTGTTCATCGAAGGCTACATCGCGACCAAGACCCTGGAGCTGGCGAGTTTCTTCGATGAAATCACCCCTTGGGAGCGCCGGGTACTGGCGGCCCAGGCTTGATCCTGCAACAGCTTGATGCAGGTGACGTTCCTCTCCCGCAGCGGTCCGCCGAAGTGGCGGGAGGGCCGTCGCCCGTGACCTGATCGTTCCGACACCCTTTACCGCGGACCTGCAATGCGCCAAATCTGGAAAAACTTTCGAGCCCTGTATTTCGCCTCACTGATGATGCTGATCGGCTCTGGTCTATTGAGTACCTACCTGGCCCTGCGCCTGTCGGCCGAGCAGGTCGACAGCCTGTGGGTCGGCGCCCTGATGGCAGCCAACTATTTCGGTCTGGCTCTGGGCGGCAAGATCGGCCACAGGCTGATCGCCCGCGTGGGGCACATACGCGCCTACGCCACCTGCGCCGGTATCGTCGGCGCGGCCGTGCTGGGCCATGGCCTGGTGAATTACCTGCCCGCCTGGCTGTTCCTGCGGGTTATCGTCGGCCTGGGCATGATGTGCCAGTACATGGTGATCGAAAGCTGGCTAAACGAGCAGGCTGACACCAAGCAGCGTGGGGCGGTGTTCAGCGGTTACATGATCGCGTCCTACCTTGGCCTGGTACTGGGTCAGCTGATCCTGGTCGTGCATCCGCAACTGGGCCTGGAACTGCTCATGCTGGTTGCCCTGTGCTTCGCCCTGTGCCTGGTACCGGTTGCGCTCACGCGACGGATTCACCCGGCGCCGATGCACCCGGCGCCCATGGAACCGCGCTTCTTCCTCAGTCGGGTACCGCAGTCGCTGAGCACCGTGCTCGGATCCGGTCTGATCGTCGGCTCGTTCTATGGCCTGGCACCGCTGTATGCCTCACAGCAGGGGTTGAGCACCGAGCAGGTGGGCTTGTTCATGGGTTCGTGCATCTTTGCCGGCCTGCTGGTGCAGTGGCCGCTGGGCTGGCTGTCGGACCGCTACGACCGTGCTCTGCTGATCCGCTGCGTGGCCGTCGGTATCGCCGTTGCCGCGCTGCCATTGGCGCTGATTCCGACCGTGCCGCTGGAAGTGCTCTTCGCCGCCGGCTTCCTGGTATCGCTGTTGCAGTTCTCGTTGTATCCGTTGGCCGTGGCGTTTTCCAACGACCATGTGGAAGCCGACCGGCGCGTGTCGCTGACCGCGATGCTGTTGGTGACCTACGGGGTGGGTGCCAGTGTCGGCCCGCTGGTGGCCGGCGTGCTGATGAAGCAGTTCGGCAGCCAGATGCTGTATGCCTTCTTCTGCTTCTTCGCCGTGGTGCTGGTCTGGCGCATCCGGCCGAAGGCGGTGACCAACCTGCATGTGGTGGACGATGCGCCGCTGCATCACGTCGCCATGCCGGCGGCCAACTCGCCGCTGGCCGCGGCACTGGATCCCCGTGTCGACGAGCACCTGGTACAGGAGCAGATGCAGAACACCGAGCCTGGCGACGAGGAGCCGGTCAAGCCCGTCTAGAGATTGGCGGTGCCGCGCATGGCGCGCGGCCTTGTTTCAGAAGTCGTCTCTGTCGAAGCGCTGCGCTTCGCGTTGCAATTGATGCACGAAGCGTTCGATCTGGCGCTGCACCAGGCCGGGAATATTGTGGAAGCGCACGCCCACGAAGGTGGTGTCGATACGCTCCTCGAAATGCAGATGACGCAGCTCGACCGGCGTGGTCATGGCGCCGAAGGGCAGGGCGGCCATGAAACGCTCGTAGATCTGCCCCAATTGCAGGCGCTCACTGATGTCGCCCTCGAAGCGCAGTTTGCAACCGTGGGCCGATATGTCCAGCAGCTTGCCGACCAGGGTGTTCTTGAGTCGGCTGCCGGCGATCTCGACGTCCACCAGTTGCGAAAGCTTGAGTGCGGCGCGAAAGGCGTTGCGTCGCTGGTGATAGACCACCTGGCCCGGCAGCGCGCCGACATAGCAGCGTCCGCATTCCTTCTGGGTGATGGTCCAGTTGCCATGGCTTTCCCACGCCACGCGCACACCGTCATGAAAGCCTTCGACCTTGAACGGCTCGCCGGCCTCCAGGTATTTTTCGCCTTCGCGAGGGATCATTTCGTCGAGCACGATGCGCAGGTTGTCACGGTCCACTTCCACCAGGAAGCTCTGGCAGCGCAGGGGGCGGTCCTGGAAGGTGATGATCAGGGGGTCATGGCTTTCCTGAAGCAGGCGCAGGTTGGCGGCGACTTCCAGAGGTGTAGCCAGTACCTTGGGCGGTTGCGGAGCGTCTTCCAGGTTCGATGCGTTTGACACGTTCTTGTCCACTCCGGATCGCGCCGACTGCGCAGGTGCGGCATTCTGCCAGCTCGTTGAAAAGGTTTAAAGATGACGCGCGCGCATTGCGTTGTGCCAACACGCACTGCATCGCCCGCCGACGCGGCTCGCGCCGCTGCTACAGGGACCGCGTGTACCCCCCGACGCAACTCGCGCCGCTTCTACAGGAACCGTGTGTACCGCCGACGAATGTGCGCCGTTGTCACGGGAACCGCGTGTACTGCTGGCGCGACTTGCGCCGTCGTTGCGGAGGCGTGCGGTGTGCATCGCGTGGGTGTACGCGATCCCTGTAGCAGCGGCGCGAGCCGCGTCCGGGGGCGACGCGCTTATTACGCCTGGCTGAGCGCCCGGTAGGTGGCCATCTTCGCAGTCGACCCACGGCTGTTGTAGAGCGACGGTGGCTCCGCGCCAGTGAGGATGCGGATCTGGTTGGCGGTCGCCACCTGCTGGCGCGCGATACCTTGACCGACCTGGGCATTGATCGCCTGACACTGCGCCAGCAACTGACTCAACGCGTCACCCCGAGCCAGCAACGCATCGCCCAGGTGCGACTGAAGCGCCAGCGCCTGCAAGCCCTCGCGATCGGCCGACAGGCCCATCTGCATCAGCAACTGGCTGCGCCGCCGCCCGTTCTGCTCCAGCAACACGATCAACGACTGCTTCTGCGCCAGAATCGTTTCCAGAAGCTCCATGTCGCGGCTTTGCAAGGCCAGCGACTCATCACGCAGCAGCTCGAGCAGTTGCCCTGCGTAAGGGAGGTCTTCTTCAATCAGCTGCAACAGCGTTTGATCGTGCATGGTGAGCCCTGGCGTTGACGCGTCCAGAAGCCACAGCGCCTAGACTGAACTAGCGCTGGGCTTCGAAATTGAGCATTTTGCTGGCAACGCGCTCGCTGTCGACCTTGTAGCTACCCTCGGCGATGGCCTGCTTGAGCTCGGCGACGCGGGCGCTGTCGACAGTTGGCTGATCGCTCAGCTTGTCGGTGATTTTCTGCATTTGCTGGGCCTGATCGCTCAAGGTGACCGGTTCCCCGCTCTTCACGGCTGGCGTGCTTGGCACGGGCGTGTCGGCGGCCACTTCCTTGGCAGCGCCGGTACGTGGCGTACCTTGCACTGACGGCGAGTTTCCTACTCGGTTGAAGTCGATAACCATTGTTCTGAACCTCTGGGTATTTGGACGCTTGCCTTGTTTTCGGCCAAATCCCGATTAACTTTAGGCGCTATTTCGCAAATGCCCGATGCCGCGGCGACGGGCTTGTCTAGCCCCATAGTGTAGGAAAACTCCGCTTCGCCGACCAGCGTTTACATCGCCACTTCCACCTGTCCAGGGCCAGTCACCCGTGCCTTGACCACCCGTTTGGAGTTCAGGTTGCGCACGCGGATCTGCTCGCTCATGCCACCCTGGGCCAGCGCCTCACCCGGCATGCGCACCGCCAGGGTGCCGCTGCGGGCGATGATCACCACCTGGTCACCCTTGAGCACGAGTGCCTGCTGTTCAAGGAACACCGGCGTGAGCACCTGATCGACAACCGTCGGTCGGATCAGCTTCATGCCCACCGCTTCGTCCAGCGAAACCAGAAAGCCTTGCCCCATCGCCCCGATGTCCCGCTCGCGCAACGCCACATCGGCCTCGGTCAGCACGCTGTCGCGCTTGAGCGGCCGGGTGGTGGTGACCACCTCGCGGAACAGGCGGACCTGGGCCGGAACGAATACCGTCCATGGCGCGCCGCCTTCGCAACGCACACGCACGGTCACCCGGCCCAGGGGTTGCGCCGGACTTTCCAGGGTCGCCGACAGCTGCCGATCACAGCCCGGCATGCGCAGGCGCGGGTCAAGATTGTTCACCTCGATCTCGTAGCGACCCTGGATCTGCGAGGTCGCCAGATAATCTTCGACAGTGAACTCAAGAAAACCCTGGGTGACACCGATAAGCTGTTCGGGCAATGTGACATTGTCGGCGCGCGCCGTACTGCCGAGCACCGCGCCACCCACCGTGGCAACGGCCCAGAATAAATACGCAGCGATGTGTCGAGAAACCGTCGTTTTTGCGTTCATGCAGTGCTAATAGCAAGGCCCGTGCCGATATCGTCCGGGTCGCAAGAGGAGTTTGGGCATGGCCGGTGTTATGGATTCGGTGAACCAGCGCACGCAGCTGGTTGGACAGAATCGCCTCGAGTTGTTGTTGTTTCGCCTCAATGGCAAACAGCTCTACGGGATCAATGTCTTCAAGGTCAGGGAGGTGCTGCAATGCCCCAAACTGACGGTATTGCCTAAGTCCAACCCGGTGGTTCGCGGCGTGGCCAACATCCGCGGGGCGACTATCCCGATCCTGGATCTGGACATGGCCACAGGCTCCGTGGGGCTTGAGGCATCCACCGATACCTTCGTCATCATCACCGAGTACAACACCAAGATTCAGGGCTTTCTGGTGCACTCGGTGGAACGCATCGTCAACATGAACTGGGAAGAGATCCATCCGCCGCCCAAGGGTACCGGCCGCGATCACTACCTGACCGCTGTCACCCGCGTGGACAACCAGCTGGTCGAGATCATCGACGTCGAGAAGATCCTCGCCGAAGTGGCGCCGACTTCCGAAGCGATCTCGGTCGGGGTGGTCGACGAAGAGACCCACAGCAAGGCCGTGTCCCTGCGCGTGTTGACCGTCGACGACTCATCGGTGGCGCGCAAGCAGGTCACCCGCTGCCTGCAGACGGTCGGCGTGGAAGTCGTGGCTCTCAACGACGGTCGGCAGGCGCTGGAGTACCTGCGCAACCTGGTCGACGATGGCAAGCGTCCGGAAGAGGAATTCCTGATGCTGATCTCCGACATCGAGATGCCGGAAATGGACGGCTACACCTTGACCGCCGAGATTCGCAGCGATCCGCGCATGCAGAAACTGCACGTGATCCTGCATACTTCCCTGTCCGGGGTGTTCAACCAGGCCATGGTGAAGAAAGTCGGCGCCGACGATTTCCTGGCCAAGTTCCGCCCCGACGATCTGGCGGCTCGCGTCGTCGATCGCATCAAGGCAGCAGTATGAATGCCGGGCGCCAGCGCCCGGCCTACCGAACCAGCAAGAGGCGGCACCGTGTCTACGGGTAATTTGGATTTTGATCAGTTCCGGGTCTTCCTGGAAAAAGCCTGTGGCATTCTCTTGGGCGAGAACAAGCAGTACCTCGTTGCCAGCCGCCTGAACAAGCTGATGGAGCAGCAGGGCATCAAATCCCTGGGCGAGCTGGTGCAACGCATCCAGAACCAGCCGCGCAGCGGTTTGCGCGAGCAGGTGGTGGACGCCATGACCACCAACGAAACCCTGTGGTTCCGCGACACCTACCCGTTCGAAGTGATGAAGAACAAGGTGCTGCCCGAAAGCATCAAGGCCAGCCCCGGCGCGCGCCTGCGCATCTGGTCGGCGGCCTGTTCCTCGGGCCAGGAACCCTATTCGCTGTCGATGACCATCGACGAATTCGAGCGCAGCAATCTGGGCCAGTTGAAGTCGGGCGTGCAGATCGTGGCCACCGACCTGTCCGGCAGCATGCTGACCAACTGCAAGAGCGGCGAGTACGACAGCCTGGCCATCGGTCGCGGCCTTTCCCAGGAGCGTCTGCAGCGCTACTTCGATCCCAAGGGTCCAGGACGCTGGGCCGTCAAGGCGCCGATTCGCAGTCGCGTCGAGTTTCGCGCGTTCAACCTGCTCGATAGCTACGCCGCCCTGGGCAAGTTCGATATCGTCTTCTGTCGCAACGTGCTGATCTATTTTTCCGCGCAGGTAAAGAAAGACATTCTCACCCGCATCCACGGCACCCTCAAGCCAGGCGGATACCTGTTTCTGGGCGCATCCGAAGCCTTGAACGGTCTGCCCGAGCTTTACCAGATGGTGCAGTGCAGCCCCGGCATCATCTATCAGGCCAAGTGACCCCGTGCCTCGTCTGACGAGGTTCGCTACTGCAGCGCCATGCGGCAATTTTTCTGACGCCGGCGTTGCCGCTTTTCCCCTCCAGCGGAAATTTCTTGCCGCTTTTCTGGCATCACCCCTCGGCTGACCGGCCCGCAACCCGCACAGGGCGGGCATTTCGGGACTTGGCACAGTCATTGCTACCTATCCTGCACGAACCATCTGGTCTGCCGCATAGGTACCAACATGAGCATCAGTTTCGACAAAGCGCTGGGCATTCACGAGCAGGCATTGGGGTTTCGCGCCAAGCGCGCCGAAGTGCTGGCCAACAACATTGCCAACGCCGACACCCCCAACTACAAGGCTCGTGACCTGGATTTCGCCTCGGTGCTGGCCGCTCAGAGCGAGCAGAACGGCAAAGGTGCCTTCGGCCTGCAGACCACCAACGGCAAGCACATCGCCGCCCAGGGATTCAGCTCGGGTGACGAGGAGCTGCAGTACCGCGTTTCCACCCAGCCATCGCTGGACCAGAACACCGTCGATGCGCAGATCGAGCAATCGAACTACGCCGAGAACTCGGTGAACTTCCAGGCCAGTTTCACCCTGCTCAACAGCAAGTTCAAAGGGCTGGTATCGGCCCTTCGCGGAGAGTAAGCCATGTCCCTTGCCAGTGTCTTCAACATCGCCGGTAGCGGCATGAGTGCCCAGACCACGCGCCTGAACACCGTGGCCAGCAACATCGCCAACGCCGAAACCGTGTCCTCGAGCATCGACCAGACCTACCGTGCGCGGCACCCGGTGTTCGCCACCATGCTCCAGGGCCAGCAGAACGGCGACAGCGGTTCGCTGTTCCAGGACCAGGACTCGGCGGGGCAGGGCGTGCAGGTCACCGGCGTGGTCGAGGACCAGAGCAACCTCGAGGCGCGCTACGAGCCCAACCATCCGGCGGCGAACAAGGACGGCTACGTCTACTACCCGAACGTCAACGTGGTCGAGGAAATGGCCGACATGATCTCGGCCAGCCGTTCCTTCCAGACCAACGCTGAATTGATGAACACCGCAAAGACCATGATGCAGAAGGTCCTGACCCTGGGTCAGTGATAGAGGCGAGCGCAGATGACGACTACCAGCAGTACTACCGGCGTGAGCTCCTCGGTCCTGGACTCATTGCAGAAAACCACCAGCAGCACCAACAGCTCGACCGGCACCGCCGGCAGTGCCTTGGGCAAGGACGCGTTCCTGCAGTTGCTGGTGACCCAGATGCAGAACCAGAACCCGCTCGATCCCCAGGACAACGGCGAGTTCGTCGCCCAGCTTGCGCAGTTCAGCAGCCTGGAAAGCATGCAGAGCCTGAATTCGTCGGTGAGCACCATCGCCAGCAACTACCAATCGTCCCAGGCGCTGCAGGCCTCGTCCCTGGTCGGCCGCTCGGTCATCGCCCAGACCGACACCGCCGTGGTCGACCCCACCAAGGGCCTCACCGGCTCCGTGGCGCTGACCTCGTCGAGCAGCAACACCACGGTTGGTGTCTACGACAGCAAAGGCGACCTGGTGCGCAGCATCGATCTGGGCAGCCAGTCGGCCGGCAACGCCAGCTTCACCTGGGATGGCAAGGACAGCAACGGCGCGGTCGCCGCTGCCGGCACCTACACCTTCAAGGCCGCAGCCACCGTCGACGGTACCGCCACGGCCATGAGCACTTACCTGCCCGCCACGGTGAACAGCGTCACGATGGGCACCAATGGTGGTGAACTGACCCTCAACCTCGCTGGACTGGGTAGCGTCGCGCTGTCGAAAGTCCAAACCATCGGAATTTGAGCCGCTTCGTTCGGCGCAGGAGTACAGCATGACTTTCAACATCGGCTTGAGCGGTCTTTCGGCAGCCAACAAGGCGCTCAACGTGACCGGCAACAACATCGCCAACGTCGCTACCACCGGCTTCAAATCCTCGCGCGCCGAGTTCGCCGACCAGTACGCCGCGTCGATCCGCGCCACGGCCGGCAAGACCAGCGTCGGCAGCGGTGTGACCACAGCGGCCGTATCGCAGCAGTTCACCCAGGGCAACATCACCTCGACCGGGCAGAGCCTGGACCTGGCCATCAACGGCAACGGCTTCTTCGTGCTCAACGACGGCGGCCAGAAGCTCTACACCCGTGCCGGTGCCTTCTACAGCGACAAGGACGGCAACGTCGTCGACGTGTCGGGCAACAACCTGCAGGGCTACAACGCACAGGACGGCGTGGTGCAGACCGGCGTGCTGACCAACCTGAAAATCGATTCGTCCAACCTGCAGCCCAAGGCCACTTCCAAGATCGCCGAAACCGTCAACCTGAATTCCAGCGCTGCGCAGCCGACCATCACCCCGTTCGATCCGAGCAACGTCAGCAGCTACAACTACACCTTCAACACCGACGTCTACGACAGCCTGGGCAACGCGCACCAGATGAACCAGTACTTCGTCAAGGACGACGTGGCCAACAGCTGGACCATGCACACCACCATCGACGGTCGCAACCCGGCCGATGCCACGTCCACCACACCGCTGGTGAACAAGCTGACCTTCAAATCCGATGGCAGCCTCATCGTTCCCGATCAGGGTCCGGTAGCTGGCGGCCTGGGGATCAACGCCGACAAGAGCTTCAACCTGGCCGGCTGGGTGCCTGCCAGCAAGGGCGCCGACGGTACCTGGACGCCCAACGGCGCAACGGCCAATGCCGGTGGCGTCGCTCTGGACATGCTGGCGACCACGCAATACAACTCGGCCTCCGCCACCTCGGCCAAGACTCAGAACGGTTATGCGACCGGTGAGCTCACCGGCCTGTCGGTGGACGGTACCGGCAACCTGTTCGCCAACTTCACCAACGGCCAGAACAAGGTCATCGGTCAGGTCGCCATGGCCAGCTTCGCCAACATGCAGGGTCTGGCGCCCAACGGCGGCACCAACTGGAAGGAGTCGTTCGCGTCCGGTACTGCCGTGATCGGCACCCCGGATACTGGCGTCATGGGTAACCTGCAATCGCAATCGCTGGAAGACTCCAACGTCGACCTGACCGCTGAACTGGTGAACCTGATCAAGGCACAGAGCAACTACCAGGCGAACGCCAAGACCATTTCCACCGAAAGCACCGTCATGCAGACCATCATTCAGATGACCTGATGAGGGTAGGGCAGTGATGCGGTGTCTGTGTGCGGCCCTGGTCATCGCGGCAACCTGTGCGATGGCGGTCGCTGCGCCAGCGCCCTGGTACAAATACCAGAGCCTGGCGACCGGTCGGTACCTGTGCAGTCAGGTCGACCCCGGCCCCCAGTATCGGCGCTTTGCCGGGCCCTTCGGCAACGCCGGTTGCCGTCGTTGACAGCACACCTGCCACGCTTCGCCGTGGCAGGGTGACGTAAATCCTTTCTTCCCTTGCCGCTAGCGGCAATGCCGCGCCGACTTTTCGGCGTCAAGCTACCAGTTAGTCTCTCCCGAATCGCCGCAGGCCCCGTCCCAGAGGGGCTGCAGGGATCTTTCGAAAGTTGGCCCGCATATTGCTCTACCTCTCTCAGTACAGCAGTAGACGGCATTCGCCCGTCGAGGGAGACACCTGTGGACAAGATGCTCTACGTGGCAATGACCGGTGCCAGCCAGAACGCGCTGGCGCAGAAGGCTCATGCCAACAACCTGGCCAACATTTCGACCACCGGCTTCAAGCGTGACCTTGAACAGGCGCGTTCCATGCCGGTGTTCGGCGACACCTTTCCTTCGCGGGCTTACGCGCTGACCGAACGGCCGGCGACCGATTTCAGCGGTGGAGCGTTGCAGGAAACCGGACGGGACCTGGACGTGGCGGTGGGCGGCAACGGTTTCATCGCCGTGCAGACACCCGACGGCGGCGAAGCCTATGTGCGTACCGCCAGCATGAACGTCGATGCGCTCGGTGTGCTGCGTGCCGGCAATGGTTTGCCGGTCATGGGCAACGGCGGTCCGATCGCCGTTCCGCCGGACGAGAAAATCGAGATCGGCATGGACGGCACCATCAGCATTCGCGGTCTGGGCCAGGCGCCGAACGTCATGGCCCAGGTCGACCGCATCAAGCTGGTCAATCCCGATGTGAAAACCCTGACCAAGGGGCTGGACGGCCTGATCCACACCACCAGCGGCCAGCCGGCGCCCGCCGATGCCGCCGTGCGGGTCGAGTCCGGTTTCCTGGAGGCGAGCAACGTCAACGCGGTCGAGGAGATGACCTCGGTGCTGGCGCTCTCCAAGCAGTTCGAACTGCACATCAAGATGATGAGCACCGCCAAAGAAGGCGACGAGGCCATGGCCCGGGTCTTGCAAATCTAATTCCAGCGTAGCGATCGCGCCGTAAACCAGGCGCTCCAGGAGATGACACATGCTTCCAGCACTTTGGGTCAGCAAGACCGGCCTCCAGGCCCAGGACACCAACCTGACCACGATTTCCAACAACCTGGCGAACGTATCGACCACCGGCTTCAAGCGTGATCGCGCCGAATTCCAGGACCTGCTCTATCAGATCAAGCGGCAACCCGGCGCCCAGTCGACCCAGGACAGCGAATTGCCGTCGGGCCTGCAGGTCGGTACCGGTGTGCGCATCGTCGGCACCCAGAAGAACTTCACCGCCGGCAGCCTGCAGACCACCGAGCAGCCGTTGGACATGGCCATCAACGGTCGCGGTTTCTTCCAGGTCATGCAGCCTGACGGCACCGTTTCGTACACCCGCGACGGCACGTTCCACCTGAACTCCGACGGCCAGATCGTCACCGCTCAGGGCCTGGCCCTGGAACCGGCCATCGTCGTCCCCAACGACGCACAGACCTTCACCGTGGGCACTGACGGCACCGTCTCCATCACCACCGCCGGCAACCCTGCTTCGCAGGTGATTGGCAACCTGCAGACCGCCGACTTCATCAACCCGGCAGGCCTGCAGGCCATCGGTGGCAACCTGTTCCTGGAAACCGCCTCCAGCGGCGCGCCGCAGGTAGCGACCCCTGGTCTGAACGGTGCGGGTACCGTGCTGCAGAACACCCTGGAGAACTCCAACGTGAGCACCGTGGAGGAGTTGGTCAACATGATCACCACCCAGCGTGCCTACGAGATGAACTCCAAGGTGATCTCCACCGCCGACCAGATGCTGCAGAACCTGACCCAGAACCTGTAATCCTGGGCTAACCGTAATCCCCAAGCTACCTGGGCGCCGAGTGCGCCGGCTACACCGTGAGGTCTGTGTCATGCGTCGTGTCTCGATTGTTCTTGCCCTGAGTGGAATGGCCCTGCTGACCGGTTGCGTCGCGCCACCGGCCAAGCCCAACGACCCGTACTACGCCCCGGTGCTGCCGCGCACACCGATGCCTGCCGCCGCCAACAACGGCTCGATCTACCAGGCCGGCTTCGAGCAGAACCTGTACAGCGACCGCAAGGCGTTCCGCGTCGGCGACATCATCACCATCACCCTCAACGAGCGGACCAGCGCCAGCAAGAGTGCCAACTCCAAGGTCGGCAAGGACAGCAGCAACAGCCTGGGCCTGACCTCGCTGTTCGGCGCCGGTGTGAACACCAACAACCCGTTGGGCAGTGGTGATCTGAGCCTCAACGCAGGCTACAGCGGCACGCGCGCCACCAACGGCACCGCCGCGGCGGCGCAGAACAACAGCCTGACCGGCTCGGTCACGGTGACGGTGGCCGACGTGCTGCCCAACGGCATCATCTCTGTCCGCGGAGAAAAGTGGATGACGCTCAACACTGGCGAAGAGCTGGTGCGCATCGCGGGGCTGGTCCGGGCCGATGACATCGCCACCGACAATACCGTGTCCTCGACACGGGTGGCCGATGCGCGCATTACCTATTCGGGCACCGGTTCCTTCGCCGAAGCCAGTCAGCCGGGTTGGTTCGACCGGTTCTTCGCCAGCCCCCTGTTTCCTTTCTGAGTGCGTCCGTCCATGCTCAACTTCAAGCACCTGATCGCCGCTGCACTGCTGATGTCCGCCGCGTTCGGCGTTCAGGCCGAGCGTCTCAAGGACATCGCCAGCATTTCCGGCGTGCGCACCAACCAGCTGATCGGCTACGGCTTGGTCGTGGGCCTCAACGGCACCGGCGACCAGACCACCCAGACCCCGTTCACCCTGCAGACTTTCAACAACATGCTGTCGCAGTTCGGCATCAAGGTGCCGCCAGGCTCGGGCAACGTGCAGCTCAAGAACGTCGCTGCGGTATCGATCCACGCTGATCTGCCCGCATTCGCCAAGCCGGGGCAGGTGATCGACATCACCGTGTCGTCCATCGGCAACTCGAAGAGCCTGCGCGGCGGCAGCCTGTTGATGACTCCCCTCAAGGGTATCGACGGCAACGTCTACGCCATTGCCCAAGGCAACCTGGTCGTCGGTGGTTTTGACGCCGAAGGCCGCGACGGGTCGAAAATCACCGTCAACGTGCCGTCGGCAGGACGGATTCCTGGCGGTGCCAGCGTCGAGCGCTCCGTGCCCAGTGGCTTCAACCAGGGCAACAGCCTGACGCTGAACCTCAACCGGCCTGACTTCACCACGGCCAAGCACATCGTCGACAAGGTCAACGAGCTACTTGGCCCGGGAGTTGCACAAGCTGTCGATGGGGGCTCGGTACGCGTCACTGCACCGGTCGACCCCAGCCAGCGTGTGGACTACCTGTCGATTCTCGAGAACCTCGACGTCGATGTAGGCCAGGCGGTGGCCAAGGTGATCATCAATTCGCGCACCGGCACCATCGTGATTGGCCAGAACGTCAAGGTATCGCCTGCGGCAGTGACCCACGGCAGCCTGACGGTGACCATCACCGAAGATCCGATCGTCAGCCAACCCGGGCCTCTGTCCGGCGGCCAGACGGCGGTGGTGCCACGTTCGCGGGTCAGCGCCCAGCAGGAAGCCAAACCGATGTTCAAGTTTGGCCCTGGCACCACGCTCGACGAGATCGTCCGCGCGGTCAACCAGGTAGGCGCGGCGCCCGGTGACTTGATGGCCATTCTCGAAGCCCTGAAACAGGCCGGCGCCTTGCAGGCCGACCTGATCGTGATTTGAGGTAGCAGCTGATGGAAATGCCGAATGGCGGAGTATCGGGAACACGGGATTCGGGGGCTTACACAGACCTCAATCGCCTGAGCTCGTTGAAAGTCGGGGATCGCGACAGCGAGGCCAACCTGCGCAAGGTGGCCCAGGAATTCGAGTCGCTGTTCCTCGGTGAAATGCTCAAGTCCATGCGTTCGGCAAATGACGTGTTGGCCAAGGACAACCCGCTGAACACCGAAACCACCAAGCAATACCAGTCCATGTACGACCAGCAGCTGTCCGTGACCCTGTCCAAGGAGGGCGGCGGCATTGGCCTGCAGGACGTGCTCATGCGCCAGTTGTCCAAGACCAAGGGCGTGGCCCGTGCCGGGGCGAATCCGTTCGCCCATGCCGACAACAGCCTGACCAAGCCGCTGGGCGCCACCCGCGACGCCTCGGCCGATGCCAAGGCTGCCGGCACCACGGCGCACAACGACATGGCCTTGCTGAACCAGCGACGCCTGTCCCTGCCGAGCAAGCTGGCCGACCGTCTCGTGGCCGGCATCGTGCCGTCGGCGGCGACCGATGCGAGCGCCGCCACCGGCAGCAAGAACCTCATCAACGTCCCGGCCAGCGCACCGGCCAACAGCATTGCCAATGCCGTACGCAGCGGTGCCGCGGTCGAGGGCAGCAGCCTGGCGAAAAGCGTCGCTCAGCCACCCCTGGCGCCGGCCAAGCGCGCCTTCGGATCGTCCGACGAATTCATCGCGACCATGCTGCCCATGGCCGAAAAAGCTGCAGCGCGCATCGGTGTCGATCCCAAGGTGCTGGTCGCCCAGGCGGCGCTGGAAACCGGATGGGGCAAATCGATCATGCGCGCCGATGACGGCAGCAACAGCCACAACCTGTTCGGCATCAAGGCGACCGGCAACTGGAAGGGCGAGAACGCCCGCGCGATCACCAGCGAGTTCCGTGATGGCCAGATGGTCAAGGAAACCGCCGATTTCCGCTCCTACGACTCATACGAAGACAGCTTCCACGACCTGGTCAGCCTGTTGCAGAACAATGACCGCTACCAGGGCGTGGTCAAGTCCGCGGACAACCCCGAACAATTCGTCAAGGAACTGCAGAAGGCCGGCTACGCCACCGACCCGAACTACGCCAGCAAGATCTCCTCGATCGCCAAGCAGATGCAAGGCTATGAGAACTACGCTCGCAGCAGCACCAGCGCTACCACGAATCTATAAGGTTTGAACCCATGTCGAATCTGATCTCCATTGGGCTGTCCGGTCTGGCGTCCAGCCAGGCATCCCTGGCGACCACCGGTAACAACATCGCCAACGTCGCGACTGCCGGCTATTCCCGGCAGTCGGTGGTGAATACTGCCAGTGGCTTGCAGAACATCGGCGTGGGCTATCTGGGCACCGGCACTACCATTTCCGACGTGCGCCGCATCTACAGCAGCTACATGGACACCCAGTTGCAGACCAGTACTGCACTGAGTGCCGACGCGACCGCGTACAGCACCCAGATCAACAGCATCGATAAGTTGCTGTCCGATGGCAGCACCGGTATCAGCGCCGTGCTCAGCAGCTTCTTTTCCGCCGTGCAGACCGCATCGGCCAACCCCAGCGATACCTCGGCGCGGCAGCTGTTGCTGACCCAGGCGCAGACCCTGAGCAATCGCTTCAACTCGATTTCCTCGCAGTTCAGTCAGCAGAACGACAGCATCAATGCCTCGCTGACCACCCTGACCGGGCAGGTCAACAAGCTCAGTGGCAATATCGCCGAGCTCAACCGGCAGATCACCGAGATGTCGGGCAGCGGTTCCACGCCCAACAGCCTGATCGATGCGCGCAACGAGAACGTCCGCCAGCTCAACGAGCTGGTCGGCGTGACCGTGCAGCAACGCGACGGCAACTACGATGTCTACCTGGGTTCGGGGCAGTCGCTGGTCACCGGCAGCTCGGCCAACTCGCTGGTGGCAACGCCCGGCGTGGCCGACAAGAGCCAGTACGGCTTGACCATCCAGTATCAGGGTTACAGCACCGACGTGACCTCGGTGACCACCGGCGGCGAGATCGGCGGCCTGTTGCGTTTTCGCAGCGATGCCCTGAACCCGGCGATCAACGAGCTGGGGCGCACGGCAATCGTCGTCGCCGATAGTCTGAACAGCCAGTTGGGCAAAGGCATCGACCTCAACGGTGACTTCGGCTCCTCGCTGTTTTCCAGCATCAACAGCGCGACCGCCGTTGCCAACCGCAGCCTGGCGTCGTCCAACAACAGCGCAGGTTCGGGCAACCTCAATGTCACCGTGGCCGATTCCAGCAAGCTGACCATCTACGATTACAACGTCAAGTTCAGCAGCGCCACTGCCTACAGCGTGACCCGTTCCGACGGCACTTCCATGGGCAATTTCGACCTGGGCACGAACCCTGCGCCGGTGATCGATGGCGTTACCCTGGGTCTGAACGGCAAGGTCGCGACTGGCGACAGCTTCGTGGTCACGCCGACCCGCAGTGGCGCGAGCGCCATCACCAATACACTGACCGACTCGAACAAGCTGGCCTTCGCCGCGCCGCTCACCGGCACGGCGACCGTCGGCAACTCGGGCACCGGCACCTTCACCCAGCCGGTGCTCAGCAGCAAGCTGGACATCTACAGCGGCACGGCCCTGAGCCAGTTGCAGAGCGGCATCGAAACCTCGTCGCCGGTCAAGCTGGTGTTCGGCAAGACCACCGACGGTGCGCAGAGCTACAGCCTGTTCAATGCCTCGGGCACCAGCATCGGCAGCGGCACGATCGTGCCCGGCCAGAGCAACAACCTGAGCCTGACCGTGCCGGTGGTGGGTGCCGATGGCCAACCGGTCAACGGCGCCGACGGCAAGCAACTGACCTTCACCTTCGAAACCACCGTGGGTGGCTCGCCTGCAGTCAACGACAGCTACACCGTGTCGTTCAACGCCGACGGCAAATCCGACAACCGCAATGCCACGCAACTGCTGGCGTTGCAGACCAAGGCCACCGTGGGCGCCACGGCGGGCAACCCCGGCATGAGCTTCACCAGTGCCTACGCCTCACTGGTTGAGCGGGTCGGCGCCAAGGCCAGCCAGGCCACCGTCGACACCAAGGCCACCGGCGCCGTGTTGACCCAGTCCAAGACCAATCGCGACTCGGTATCCGGCGTCAACCTGGACGACGAAGCGGCATCCCTGGTGAAGTTCCAGCAGTACTACACCGCGTCCTCGCAGATCATCAAGGCTGCTCAGGAAACCTTCAGCGTCCTGATCAACGCCCTCTAAGGAATAGTCGACCATGCGAATTTCCACTTCTCAGTACTTCGAGACCAGCGCGACCGGCTATTCCCAGAATTTCTCGGACACCGCCAAGACCCAGGCACAGATCAGCTCGGGCAACCGCATCCAGAGTGCTGGTGACGATCCGGTCGGCGCGGCCAAGTTGTTGCAGTTGCAACAGCAGAGCAGCTTGCTGACCCAGTACAGCGGCAACATGACCAGCGTCACCAACTCGCTGACCCAGGAAGAGAGTGTGCTCGACAGCATCACGACGGCCTTGCAGCGGGCGCAGGAGTTGACCATCCAGGCCGGTAACGGTGGCCTGAGCGACGCCGACCGGACGTCGATCGCCAGCGAAATCGGCGAGATCGAAAAGAACGTCCTGGGTCTGCTCAATACCAAGGATTCCAACGGCCAGTACATGTTCTCCGGGTCCAAGACCGGCACGCCGCCCTATGTGCAGAACAGCGACGGCAGCTACACCTATCAGGGCGACCAGACCCAGCTCAGCCTGCAGGTGTCCGACACCCTGCAACTGGCCACCAACGACACCGGCTACAGCATTCTGGAAACGGCGGTGAACACCAGCCGCACGCAGACCACCATGACCGCGCCGGTGGATGCCAACGGCGCGGTGGTCGACGACGGCCGGGTCACGGTGTCCGACGGCCGCCTGGAATCGCTGACGACCTACAACAAGGCCTTCACCGATGGCCAGCCGTACAAGTTGACGTTCACCAGCAGCACCCAGTTCACCCTCACCAACAGCAGCGGCAAGGACGTGACGTCCCAGGTCAGCGGCAATGGCACCTTCGACCCGAAGGCCGACGGCGGCACCACCGTCAGCCTGTACGGTGTGGAATTCGACATCGATGTGGCCACCAAGCAAAGCGAGCTGGGCACCGTCACCGATGCCGACATCGCCGGGCGCACGTTCAGCCTGGGCAGCAAGCCGGATAGCATCAGTTTGACGCGCAACGCGGCTAACACGTCCACGGCGCAATTGGTCAGTGCGAACGTGACCGATACCCAGGGCTATGCGGCGGGTTTCCCGGCCGGGGGGGCGGTGATCAAGTTCACCAGCAGCAGCGAGTACGAGCTCTACGCCCAGCCGTTGACCGATTCGAGTCGGGCCATCGGCAGGGGTACGGTGGCCGTCGGCGCCGATGGCAGCACGATCACGGCTGCAGGCGTGACGTTCAAGCTCTCCGGCGAGGCCAATGCGGGTGACAGCTTCAGCGTCAACGCCAACAGCCACAAGACCCAGAACGTGCTGGACACCCTGCATCAGCTCAAGACAGCTCTGGAGATACCGGTGACGGACGCCAAGTCCGCGCTGGCGCTGAAGAATGCCACCGACTCGGCGCTGGGCAACCTGGCCAGCGCCAACGAGAACATCGACATCTCCCGCGGGCAGATTGGCGCACGGCTCAATTCGCTGGCCATTCAGAACGACGAGAACGTCAGCCTGGCTCTTGCCAACAAGGGCACCCAGTCCGCGATAGCCGACACCGACTTCGCCACGGCCTCGGTCACCCTGAGCCTGCAACAGACCATGTTGCAAGCCTCGCAGCTGGCCTTCGCGAAGATCTCCCAGCTCAGTCTGTTCAACAAGCTGTGAGTGGCGGGGCGCAAGCCCCGTCTTTCCTCTACCACCCCGCGTCGCGCCATTTCCTACGGCCTATGGCACAATATCCCTGTGACCAATGAGTCGGATCGTGCATCTTCACCCTTATGTATTGCCAGGTCGCTGCATCAGCGGCCTGCAGCTGCTTGTTTTTCGGCAGCGCTGGCGCTGTCCCGTAGAGGTCGGCGCCGCCTGACACCCTTTTCGATGGCATTGCGCACATGCCCCGCGTGATGACCTCCAGCTACCTTTGTATTGGGAAGCCACAATGATTGGCATAAAAAGCATCGCGAGTTACGTGCCTGCCGAAGGCCTGGACAACTACGCCCAAGGTGCCAAATTCGCCAAGGATGAAGAATTCATCATCGGCAAGATCGGCTCGGCCTTCCTGCCGCGCAAGGCTGCCGACCAGGAAACCTCCGACCTGTGCGTGGAAGCGGCCAACGCGCTGTTCGCCAGCAATCCGCAGCTGTCGCGCGAGTCCATCGACGCGTTGATCGTCGTGACCCAGAACGGAGACGAGGAGGGCTTGCCGCACACCGCCGCCATCGTTCAGGACAAGCTCGGCCTGCCAACCCACGTCGCAGCGTTCGACATCAGCCTGGGTTGCTCGGGCTATGTGTACGGCATCTATGCACTCAAGGGCTTCATGGAAGCGGCCGGCCTGAAGAACGGTCTGCTGATCACCGCCGACCCGTACTCCAAGATCGTCGACCCTGAAGACCGCAACACCACCATGCTTTTCGGCGACGCGGCCACCGCCACCTGGATGGGTGAAGACGCGCCCTGGCAGTTGGGCAAGGCCAAGTTCGGCACCGACGGTTCCGGCGCGCCGCATCTGAAGGTGACCGATGGCGTTTTCTTCATGAACGGCCGTCAGGTGTTCAACTTCGCGCTGCTCAAGGTACCGGCACATTTGCATGAACTGCTTGACGAATCGGGACTGACCAGCGCCGATGTCGACGCGTATTGCATCCACCAGGGCAGCGCGGCGATCGTCGACGCCGTGGCGCGGCGGTTCGAGGAAGAGCCGGAGAAGTTCATCAAGGACATGGTCGAGACCGGCAACACGGTATCGAGCAGCATTCCGCTGCTGCTGGAAAAGCACATCCTCGATTCCTCCTGGAAGCGAGTCGCCCTGAGCGGCTTCGGCGTCGGTCTGTCCTGGGGCTCTGCGCTCATCTACCGGCCCTGATACCGCGCCGCCTGCCGACGCGGCTCGCGCCGCTGCTACAAAACCTGGGCCGCCTACCGACACGCTGTTCATCCGGGCCACCGCGTTGCACGCCGCCGTGTTAACCGTCCACGCGGACAACACGATCCCTGTAGCAGCGGCGCAAGCCGCGTCCGGCCGCACTGCGGTCGTGCCTACACATCGTGTATCTGCCCACGCAAACACCGCGGTTGTCCATTCACACCGCGTTACCCGCCCACGCGAACACCGCGATCCATGTAGCAGCGGCGCAAGCCGCGTCCGGCCGCACTGCGGTCATCCATACACACTGCGCATCTACCAACGCGACCGACGCCACTGCGACCGTCTATCCGTTGACGCCAGAAATCCCCGCTTTTCCCACGCATCCCCCCTCAAGTTCCCCCTTCCCCGGACGAAATAGTTATCAAGAGAGATCAAGCCAACGCTTGCTTTTTCCGGCTACAGCGGCTCGAAGGTGAAAAAACATTGCAATCACCCTCAAGCAAAGCGCTGAACCGACGATAACTACTACGAAGGTTCTCTAGGCCACACCCGGCGCTCGCCAGGGCCGGAAGCCACAGCTAACAACCCCGAGGAATTTGTCATGGCCTTATCCGTAAACACCAACACCGCTTCCTTGACCGTTCAGAAAAACCTGAACAAGGCTTCCGATTCGCTGAGCACCGCGATGACCCGTCTTTCCTCGGGCCTGAAAATCAACAGTGCCAAGGACGACGCCGCCGGCCTGCAGATCTCCAACCGTCTGACCAGCCAGATCAACGGCCTGTCGGTTGCAGTCAAGAACGCCAACGACGGTATCTCCATCGCCCAGACCGCTGAAGGCGCGATGCAGGAATCCACCAACATCCTGCAGCGTATGCGTGAACTGGCTCTGCAATCGGCGAACGGTTCCAACAGCACCGACGACCGTACTTCCCTGCAGTCCGAATACACCCAGCTGACTTCCGAGCTGACCCGTATCGCCAACACCACCACCTTCGGTGGTCGCAACCTGGTCGACGGCTCGTTCGGTTCCACCGCTTTCCAAATCGGTGCCAACGCAAACGAAACCATCAACGTGACCTTGGGTGACGTGTCTGCCAGCGCCATCGGTTCGCAGCAGGTCAAGAGTATCGGTGTAGCCGTGTCGGCTGCCGGTGTAGCCGGTGGTGCCATCAAGGTTACCGGCGGGGGTGCTACTAAAGATGTGACTATTGACCCAAAAGCGTCAGCCAAGACCATCGCCAGCCAGCTCAACGGTGCGGTACCCGGCCTGACCGCCAAGGCAAGCACCGAGGCATCTTTCGTAGTAGGCGCAGGTGCCGCAACCACTCCGGCGACCTTTACCATGAAGGTCGGTAGCAGCGAAACCGTCAGTATGGTTGGTGTGACCGATACCGCCTCGCTGGCCGATCAGTTGAATTCGAACGCGGCGAAGCTGGGCATCAGTGTTAACTACGACAGCAAGGCAGGCACGCTGTCGGTCAAATCCGACACTGGCGAAAACATCGTGTTCGGTGTCGATACGTCGGTCACCGGGGCGGCTGCCGCCGCTGCGACCGTGACGGTAGCAACCAAAGACGCCAGCGGTACTCCAGGCACTGCGGTAGGTATTGCAGACACCTTCATCGCCACCGGGGCAGTATCGCTTGATTCGGCCAAAGGCTACTCGGTCGCTGGCGTCGGCGTTACCGGCCTGTTCGCCACCGGCACCGCCGGTGCTTCGTCGAGCAAAGCCTCCGAGCTGACCTCGGTCAGCGAAACCGACATCACCACCGCGTTCAACGCTCAGAACGCCATCGCTGCACTGGACAAGGCGATCTCCAACATCGACTCCCAGCGCGCCGATCTGGGTGCGGTGCAAAACCGTTTCGACAGCACCGTGTCGAACCTGCAGAGCATCTCCGAGAACTCTTCGGCCGCTCGCAGCCGTATCCAGGACGCCGACTTCGCTTCGGAAACCGCCGAGCTGACCAAGCAGCAGACCCTGCAGCAGGCATCCACCGCGATCCTGTCTCAGGCCAACCAGCTGCCATCGTCGGTACTGAAGCTGCTTCAGTAATTCGGCCCTTGGCTGACTGACGGAAGGGTGCCCATGCACCCTTCCGTTTTTTGATTTTCGGGGTGATGAACATGGACATGAGCGTTACAGCGAGACCGCCTCTTGCCGTCACGTCAGCGCCAGCCGGCGCCGCCTCCCTGCCTGCCCGGCAGGTCACGCAAGACGAACCCGCGGCGCAACCCGTTGCACCCGAGCGGGCTGAATTGGAACAAGCGGTGAAGGATATCCAGGCGCACGTGAACACCTCACAGCGAAACCTGGAATTCTCCATCGACGACTCGACGCATGCCGTCGTGGTAAAGGTCATCGCTACGGACAGCGGTGAAGTCATTCGTCAGTTGCCGACGGAGGCCGCGCTCAAATTGGCGCAAAGCCTTGCGGACGGTCGCAGCGGTCTGTTCGACGCGAAGATCTGAACTGGCACGAAAAATGTAGCTGGGTGTGCTTGGGGCGGTATCCGTCAAAAACACGCCTGACTCGATTCTAGGAGATTGCGATGGCTACTGTTTCCTCCACTACCGGCACTACAGCCACTACTACGGCTGCCAGCACCGCAAGTACCAGCAGCACCACCAGCTCGACCAGCACCAGTGGCGCGATCAAGTCCAGCGGCGTGGGCTCGGGCATCGACACCGAAGCCATCGTCAAGGCCTTGGTCAACGCCGAGAAGGCGCCCAAGCAGAAGCAGATCGATACCCAGACGCTGACCACTACCACGACGCTAACCGCCGTAGGTACCGTCAAAAGCGCGCTGGAGACTTATCGCACTGCCGTCGCGGCGATGAACAAGGCGTCGACCTTCAGCGGTTTGACCGCAGGTTCGTCCAACGAAAAGGTCGCGTCGGTGACAGCGGCCGATTCTGCTTCCAACGGCACCTACTCGTTGGAAGTAACGACGCTGGCCAGCGCCTCGAAGATTTCTTCCGGCGTGTATGCCGACAAGAGCACTGCGGTGGTCAACGCCACGTCGTCCGCTCAGGACCTCACGATCACTCAATCGGGCAAGGACACCAAAATCAGCATTCCGGCAAAGGCCACCCTGGCGCAGACGCGTGATCTGATCAACACCCAGATGGCCAGCCGCGGCATCAGTGCCAACATCCTCACCGACGCCAGCGGCTCGCGTCTGGTGCTCAGTTCGTCGACCACCGGCTCGGGCACCGAAATTTCGATGTCCGCCAATGCCGACAGCGGGCTCGACAAATTGACCGCTACCACTACCGTCACCGCTCCAACCAATGCCAAATACAAGATCGACGGCATCGAGATGGAGTCATCGACCAACACGGTGGCAGCCGCCATCAGTGGCGTGTCGATCAAACTGTCGGAGGCGGGCGGTGAAAAGACGACCATCAGCGTCACCACCAATACCGACACCCTGAAAAAAGCCACTACCGGATTCGTGGACGCCTACAACGCGCTCATGACCCAGCTCAACACTCTGACCAAGGTCAGTACGGCGGCCGACGGCACGACCAGTGGAGGAGGGCTGACCGGCGACTCCACCGTGCGCCACCTGATCCAGTCGATGCGCAACGAACTGGTGACATCCTCGGGCTCCGGCAAGCTGACACTGTCTCAGTTCGGTATCAACACCGACCAGAAGACTGGCCTGCTGGTGATGGATGACACCAAGTGGAACACGGCCATGGCCGATACCGCCAACGTGGCAGCCATTCAGGACATGTTCACGGGCAAGGACGGCCTGCTTGCGCGCATGACCACGGCGACCGACTCCTATGCAGTGAAAGGCGGCATTCTCGCGTCACGTTCAGACTCGCTCTCCGGCACGCTGACCAAACTGACCGAGCAGCAGAAGGCTCTTGATCGCCGGATCAGTAACCTGACAGACACCTTGAATGCCAAATACACCGCCATGGACACCCTCGTCGCGCAGCTGAACGCCACCAGCAAAAGCATCATGACCACGCTCAATGCGCTGAACAAGACCGACAGCGATTGATGCTTTGCAAAACTCCAGAAGCCCGGTTCATACCGGGCTTTTGCGTATCCAGCCGTTTCACGAACACCTCCATATCGCCGACGTTATCGGCCTGATCTCAGTTTCATGCGCATATTCCCCCAGGCCCGCTAAAGTTTTCCCCGCCCGCGACGACATAGTAATCAAGCGATACAACATCAAATACTGTGTGACGAGGTCCACCGCAATGAACGCCATGAGAGCGCTGAGCCAATACCAGAAGGTCGATTCCCATGCCCAGACATCCGAAGCCACGCCTCACCGGCTGGTGCAGATGCTGATGCAGGGCAGCCTCGATCGCATGGCCCAGGCCAAGGGCGCGCTGAGCCGCGGTCAGGTAGCGCAGAAGGGTGAGATGCTCGGCAAGGCCGTCGCCATCATTGGCGGTCTGCGCCAGGGGCTGGATGCCACCAAGGCGGCCAACGAACAGTCCGTCAAGGACCTCGATGATCTGTACGCCTACATGTCCGGACGCCTGACCGAAGCCAACATCAAGAACGATCCGCAACTGATCGACGAAGTCGCTCGCCTGATGATCACCGTCAAGAGCGGCTGGGACGCCATCGCCAGCCACGAATCGGCCCTGCCGGCCTGAGGAGTTCGTCATGAGTGCACTACAGCGGATTCAGCAGACTCGCCACGCCCTGGTAGACGCCATGCAGGCCGGAGACTGGGATGCGATCGGCGTACTCGACATCGAGTGCCGCGCTTGCGTCGACAGCGTGCTGCAGGAAGTCCCGGAAGACCCTTCCCAGTTGCGCAGCCACCTGGAAGATCTGCTCGAGGTCTACCGTCAATTACTCAACGTCACTCGTTTAGCGCGTCAGTCGGTTGTCGACGAAATGTCACAGTTCAACCAAGCGAAGAACGCTGCAAAGGTTTACCATCTGTTCCGTTGACAGCCATTGCGCCATAAATTTGACTAAGTCGATTTTTTTGCCTTTACTAGTGGCTGTTGTGATTCGTCTGGCGTCTGTTAGCTGAAACCATGGCCAAAAACGTCGAGAGCGCCCTCCGGGCTTCGAGTTGACTAGGGAAGTTGCTATTGCATGTGGCGTGAAACGAAAATTCTGCTGATCGATGACGATAGCGTTCGCCGCCGGGATCTGGCGGTCATCCTGAACTTTCTTGGCGAAGAGAACCTGGCCTGCGGCAGCGGCGACTGGCAGATGTCGGTCGACTCGCTGTCGTCCAGCCGCGAGGCGCTCTGCGTTCTGGTGGGTGACGTGTCTTCGGGCAATCTGGCCGGGCTGCTGAAGACCCTGGCCAACTGGGATGAATTCCTTCCGGTGCTGTTGCTGGGTGATCCGGGCGCCGTCGAGCTTCCCGACGACCTGCGTCGTCGCGTGCTCTCCCACCTGGAAATGCCGCCCAGCTACAGCAAGCTGCTCGATTCCCTGCACCGCGCCCAGGTCTATCGCGAGATGTACGACCAGGCCCGCGAACGCGGCCGTCAGCGTGAACCCAACCTGTTCCGCAGCCTGGTCGGCACCAGCCGCGCGATTCAGCACGTGCGGCAGATGATGCAGCAAGTGGCCGATACCGACGCCAGTGTGCTCATCCTTGGCGAATCGGGTACCGGCAAGGAAGTGGTCGCGCGCAACCTGCATTACCACTCAAAGCGTCGCGATGCGCCGTTCGTGCCGGTCAACTGCGGCGCCATTCCCGCCGAGTTGCTCGAAAGCGAGCTGTTTGGTCACGAAAAGGGCGCCTTCACTGGCGCAATTACCAGCCGCGCCGGTCGTTTCGAATTGGCGAATGGTGGCACCCTGTTCCTCGACGAGATCGGCGACATGCCGTTGCCGATGCAGGTCAAGCTGCTGCGAGTGTTACAGGAACGGACATTCGAGCGCGTGGGCAGCAACAAGACCCAAAGTATTGACGTGCGCATCATCGCCGCAACTCACAAGAATCTGGAAAGCATGATCGAGGTCGGTACGTTCCGTGAGGACCTGTACTACCGCCTGAACGTGTTCCCCATCGAGATGGCGCCGTTGCGCGAACGTGTGGAAGACATTCCGCTGCTGATGAACGAGCTGATTTCGCGCATGGAGCATGAAAAGCGCGGGTCGATCCGCTTCAACTCGGCGGCTATCATGTCACTGTGCCGTCACGGCTGGCCGGGCAACGTACGTGAGCTGGCCAACCTGGTCGAGCGCATGGCGATCATGCACCCGTACGGCGTCATCGGCGTGGTCGAGTTGCCGAAGAAATTCCGCTACGTGGACGACGAAGACGAGCAGTTGGTCGACAGCCTGCGCAGCGATCTGGAAGAACGTGTGGCGATCAACGGCCACACGCCAGACTTCGCTTCCAGCGCCATGCTGCCGCCCGAAGGCCTCGATCTGAAGGACTACCTCGGTGGCTTAGAGCAAGGCCTGATCCAGCAGGCGCTGGACGATGCCAACGGTATCGTCGCCCGGGCTGCCGAGCGCCTGCGCATCCGCCGCACCACGTTGGTGGAAAAAATGCGCAAGTACGGCATGAGCCGGCGTGAAGGTGAGGGCGAAGAACAACAGGCAGACGATTGACGCCTGGGGCTGCAACGGCCGCTGCTTGCAAGACAGCGGCCGCGCTTCACATCCTTTCTGATACTTCGTGTTAACCGCGCCAAGCCGCTGAAATCGCAGGCTTTAGCCCAGCGCATCCGCCTCATTCTTTCCCCTGTCTTGCGCCTTTCGAGTTTCATTCGGCACGGCTATTGCTTTTGCCCCTGTCACGATACCGTTTTTGACGGTGAGCCAAGTGAGAGAGAGCCATGCCACAGGCCGCTATCCAGCCGTCCGCTGCCCAGCCCCATCGCGACGTTTGCGCACCAGCAGCGCAGCCCGACAGCCGCCCGGGTCTGAATCAGGCCTTCGCTCTGTTCGACCAGATGTCCGATCGCCTGAGCGACTCCTACAGCCTGCTCGAAGAGCGTGTGGCAGCGCTCAAGGGTGAGCTGGAAGTGGTCAGCGCGCAGCGCCTGGCCGAGCTGGCGGAAAAGGAACGCCTCGCCAATCGCCTGCAGAACCTGCTCGATCTGTTGCCTGGCGGGGTCATCGTCATCGATGGTCACGGTCACGTACGCGAGGCCAACCCAGCAGCCCTGGAAATGCTGGGTGCACCGCTGGAAGGCGAGCTGTGGCGTGAGGTGATCGTGCGCAGTTTCGCGCCGCGCCGGGATGACGGCCACGAGATATCTTTGATCGACGGGCGACGCCTGTCGATTGCCACGCGCTCGCTCGATGCCGAGCCTGGCCAGTTGGTGCTGCTCACCGACCTGACCGAAACCCGTCGGCTGCAGAGTGAGGTGGCGCGCAGCGAGCGCCTGTCGTCGCTGGGCCGGATGATGGCTTCGCTCGCCCACCAGATTCGCACGCCGCTGTCGGCTGCGCTGCTGTACGCCAGCCACCTGACCGACAAGCCTTTACCGGTCCAGACCCAGCAGCGTTTCGCCAGCCGCCTCAAGGAACGTCTGCACGAGCTGGAGCATCAGGTGCGCGATATGCTGGTGTTCGCCCGCGGCGAGCTGCCGCTCCCGGATCGCTTGGCGCCCAAGCAATTGCTGCAGGCTTTGCAGGCTGCCGCTCAGCCCCATGTGCAGGACGTACCTGTGCGTTGGCAATGCGACAGTCACGTCGGTGAGCTGCTGTGCAACAAGGACACCCTGGTAGGCGCCGTACTCAACCTGGTGAATAACGCCATCCAGGCCAGCGGCGGCCAGGTCAGTTTGAAAGTCCACCTGTATTCCCGCGGCGATACGCTGCGCCTGTGCGTCAGCGACGACGGGCCTGGTATGGCGCCGGCGATCCTGGCGCGTCTGGGTGAGCCGTTCTTCACCACCAAGCCCACCGGAACCGGGCTCGGCCTGTCGGTGGTCAAGGCTGTGGCGCGCGCGCATCAGGGTGACCTGGTCTTGCGTTCCAGAGTCGGGCGGGGTACCTGCGCAACCTTGACCTTGCCGCTGGTCGTTCAGCAGGAGCCCATTCGATGAACATCAAGGTGCTGTTGGTCGAGGATGACCGTGCCCTGCGCGAGGCGCTGGGCGATACCCTCGAACTGGGCGGTTTCGAATTCGAAGCGGTGACCTGTGCCGAGGAGGCCTTGCTGGCGGTGGCACGCGAAGCCTTTGGCATCGTCATCAGCGACGTCAACATGCCCGGAATCGATGGACATCAGCTACTGGCACTGCTGCGCGCTCGCCAACCGCAACTGCCGGTCCTGCTGATGACAGCCCATGGCGCGGTCGAGCGAGCGGTGGATGCCATGCGCCAGGGCGCGGCCGATTACCTGGTCAAGCCGTTCGAACCGAGCGCGTTGCTCGATCTGGTGACCCGGCATGGTCGTGGTCTGGTTCCGGCGGGAAGCGAGCAGGGGCCGGTGGCGCTGGAACCCGCCAGTCAGGCTCTACTCGAGCTGGCCGCGCGGGTCGCGCGCAGTGATTCCACGGTGCTGATATCCGGGGAGTCGGGTACCGGCAAGGAAGTGCTGGCGCGCTATATCCATCAACAGTCGAACCGCGCGCAGCAGGCCTTCGTTGCCATCAACTGCGCGGCGATTCCGGACAACATGCTCGAAGCCACGCTGTTCGGCCACGAGAAAGGCGCATTCACCGGCGCCATTGCGGCCCAGGCCGGCAAGTTCGAGCAGGCCGATGGCGGTACCCTGCTGCTCGACGAGATTTCCGAGATGCCCCTGGGGCTGCAGGCCAAGTTGCTGCGTGTGCTGCAGGAGCGCGAGGTCGAACGTGTCGGCGCGCGCAAGCCCATTGCCCTGGACATCCGGGTCATCGCCACCACCAACCGCAACCTTGCGCAAGACGTCGCGGCGGGGCGTTTCCGCGAAGACCTGTTCTATCGGCTTTCGGTGTTCCCGCTGGCCTGGGCACCGCTGCGCGAACGGCCTGGCGACATTCTGCCGCTGGCCCGACGGTTGCTGGCCCGTCACGTCGACAAGATGAAGCACGCGCCCGTGCGCTTCGCGCCCCAGGCCGAACAGTGCCTGCTCGATCACCCCTGGCCAGGCAATGTTCGCGAGCTGGACAACGCCATCCAGCGCGCGTTGATCCTGCAGCACGGTAACCTGATCCAGGCCGCCGACTTCTGCCTGGCCGGGCCCGTCGGTGCAGTTGCGTCGTCAGCGTTGAGCCTGGTGGAGCAGGCGCCCGCGCCTGTCGAGCCGCCGGTACTCCCCGGCGTGCTGGAGGACGATCTGCGCCGACGCGAATTCGAGATGATCATCGACACCCTGCGCAGCGAGCGTGGTCGGCGCAAGGAAGCCGCCGAGCGTCTGGGTATCAGCCCACGCACACTTCGCTACAAACTGGCCCAGATGCGTGACGCCGGAATGGATGTGGAGGCCAGTCTGTTCGCCTCTTGAAGGCCGTCCGATGAGCGACGGCCGGTGCGGTCATTTGTCGCCGCCGATCCGTTTGGCCACCTTGCGACTGCAACTGGCACCCTCCTTGCTACTACCTCTGTAGTGAATGCAGCAGTGTCAAAAAAACGCAGGTCGTCGCAGAGGGTTACCCCATGAGCCAAGGTATTGAATTCAACCGCTTGATGCTGGACATGCGCGCCATGCAGGCGGACGCCATGGCCAGACCCAAGGCGGTTGCGGCGCCTGAAGTCGGCACCAGCAGCTTTGCCGACATGCTCGGTGGCGCGATCAACAAGGTCGCCGACGTACAGGGCGCTTCCAGCCAGTTGGCCACTGCCTTCGAGATCGGCAAGAGTGGCGTCGACCTCACCGACGTGATGATCGCCTCGCAGAAAGCCAGCGTCTCGTTCCAGGCCTTGACCCAGGTGCGCAACAAACTGGTCCAGGCTTACCAAGACATCATGCAGATGCCGGTCTGAGGACGAATTGAGTCATGGCTGAAGCGACCACCGACAATCTTCCGGCCAAGAGCGGCAACAAATCGCCGCTCATGGGTCTGTCCGTCCTGCAGAATCTGTCACAGATGACCATGCTGCGTCAGGTCGGCCTGCTGGTTGGCCTGGCGGCCAGCGTGGCGATCGGCTTCGCCGTGGTCCTGTGGTCGCAGCAGCCCGACTACCGTCCGTTGTACGGCAGCCTGGCGGGCATGGACACCAAGCAGGTGATCGATACCCTGACCACCGCCAACATTCCCTACACAGTGGAACCAAACTCGGGCGCCTTGCTGGTCAAGGCCGACGATCAGTCGCGCGCGCGCATTGCCCTGGCTTCGGCCGGCGTGGCACCCAGCGACGGCAATGTCGGCTACGAATCGCTCGACAAGGAGCAGGGCCTGGGCACCAGTCAGTTCATGGAAACCGCGCGGTATCGCCGCAGCCTGGAAGGTGAACTGGCGCGTACCATCGGCAGCCTGAACAACATCCGCGCAGCTCGCGTGCACCTGGCCATTCCGAAAAGCTCGGTGTTCGTTCGCGACGAGCGCAAACCCACCGCTTCGGTGCTGGTGGAAATGTACCCCAACCGTACCCTGGACGCCGGGCAGGTGGCGGCCATCGTCAATCTGGTGGCGACCAGCGTTCCGGAACTGAACAAGTCGAACGTGTCGGTCGTCGATCAGAAGGGCACGCTGCTCTCGGCGCAGCTCGAAGACAACGCCTTGACCATGGCCGGCAAGCAGTACGACTACAGCCGTCGCCTGGAAAGCATGCTGACTCAGCGGGTGCAGAACATTCTGCAGCCGGTGGTGGGCAGCGATCGGTTCAAGGCCGAAGTCTCGGCAGACCTGGATTTCAGCGCCGTCGAATCGACGTCCGAGCAGTTCAACCCGGACCAGCCGGCCCTGCGCAGCGAGCAGTCCACCAGCGAGCAGCGTTCCAGCGGTTCGGGCCCTTCGGGCGTGCCGGGGGCCTTGAGCAACCAGCCTCCGGGGCCGGCCACCGCGCCGCAGAATGCCGCTCAGGGCCAGGCCGCCGCAGGCGCCATCCAGCCGGGCCAGCCGCTGCTCGACGCCAACGGCCAGCAGATCATGGACCCGGCCACCGGCCAACCGATGCTGGCACCGTATCCGGCCGACAAGCGTCAGCAGTCGACCAAGAATTTCGAGCTGGACCGTTCCATCAGCCACACCAAGCAGCAGCAGGGTCGTCTGACCCGGTTGTCGGTGGCGGTGGTGGTCGACGATCAGGCCAAGGTCAAACCGGCCGACGGTACCGTGACCATGACGCCGTGGAACGCTCAGGAACTGGCCCGTTTCACCCGCCTGGTGCAGGACGCCGTGGGCTTCGATGCCAGCCGCGGCGACAGCGTGACCGTGATCAACGTACCCTTCGCGCCGAACTCGGCGGAAGTCATCACCGCACCTGCGTTCTACAAGGAGCCCTGGTTCTGGGACATCATGAAGCAGGTGCTGGGCGTGGTGTTCATCCTGGTTCTGGTGTTCGGCGTCCTGCGTCCGGTGCTGAACAACATCACCGGCGGTGGCAAAGGCAAGGCGGGCGATGCCGAACTCGGCGCCGCCGGCGCGATGGGCGGTGTGGCTGCCCTGGGCATGGACGGCGAGCTGGCCAACGATCGGGTCAGCCTGGGTGGGCCGCAGAGCATTCTGCTGCCCAGCCCGACTGAGGGCTATGACGCCCAGTTGAATGCGATCAAGAGTCTTGTGGCCGAAGACCCGGGCCGAGTGGCCCAGGTCGTGAAAGAGTGGATCAATGCCGATGAGTAGTTCACAAGCCGTCACCCCCAAGCTGACCAAGGTCGACAAGGCCGCCATCCTTCTGCTGTCGCTGGGTGAAACAGATGCGGCGCAGGTGCTTCGCCACATGGGCCCCAAGGAGGTCCAGCGCGTAGGCGTGGCCATGGCGCAGATGCGCAACGTGCACCGTGAGCAGGTCGAGCAGGTGATGAGCGAATTCGTCACCGTCGTCGGCGATCAGACCGGTCTGGGCGTCGGTTCCGACAACTACATCCGCAAGATGCTGACCTCGGCCTTGGGCGAAGACAAGGCCAACGGCCTGATCGACCGGATCCTGCTGGGCGGCAACACCAGCGGCCTGGACAGCCTGAAGTGGATGGAGCCACGGGCCGTGGCCGACGTCATTCGCTACGAGCATCCGCAGATCCAGTCGATCGTCGTGGCCTACCTCGACCCCGACCAGGCCGGCGAAGTCCTGGCGCATTTCGAGCACAAGGCGCGGCTGGACATCATCCTGCGCGTATCGTCGCTCAACACCGTACAGCCGGCAGCGCTGAAAGAACTCAATACCATTCTGGAGAAGCAGTTCTCCGGCAATTCCAACGCCACCCGGACGACCCTGGGTGGGGTCAAGCGCGCTGCCGATATCATGAACTTCCTCGACAGCTCGTCCGAAGGCCAGTTGATGGACTCCATCCGCGAGGTCGACGAAGAACTGTCCGGGCAGATCGAAGACCTCATGTTCGTCTTCAACAACCTCAAGGATGTCGACGACCGGGGTATCCAGGCGCTGCTGCGCGAGGTTTCCTCGGACGTGCTGGTGGTGGCGCTCAAGGGCGCCGACGAGGGTGTGCGCGAGAAGATCTTCAAGAACATGTCCAAGCGCGCGGCCGAGCTGCTGCGTGACGACCTCGAGGCCAAGGGGCCGGTGCGGGTCAGCGATGTCGAGTCGGCGCAGAAGGAAGTGCTCACCATTGCCCGGCGCATGGCCGAGGCCGGTGAAATCGTGCTCGGTGGCAAGGGTGGGGAAGAGATGATCTAATCATCCCTCTCCCAGACCTCTGTCGTGGAGGCCGGCTGCCCTGGGATGGCCGGCTCCGAGCGACCCTACTTCGCACCCAGGCGTCAGGAATCGCAAGCCATGTCCCGCCCCACCCAAGAACCCGTCAGTGAACTGATTCGCGCCGTCGACGCGCGCAGTGCCGACCTGTGGGCGTTGCCCAGCTTCGATCCCGAGCGGCCTGCCGAAGAGGTGGTGCCGGAGCCCGTGTCGGTCGAGGAAATCGAAGAGGTGCCCCTCGACGAGGTGCAGCCCATTACCCTGGAAGAGCTGGAAGCCATTCGCCAGGAGGCCTACAACGAGGGCTTCGCCACCGGTGAAAAGGAAGGCTTCCACAGCACCCAGCTCAAGGTCCGTCAAGAAGCCGAAGCGGCGCTGGCTGGCAAGCTTGCCCAGTTCGACCGGCTGTTGGGACACCTGCTGACGCCTATTGCTGATCAAGATACCCAGATCGAGAAATCACTGGTCGAACTGGTGGGCCACATTGCCCGCCAGGTCATCCGCCGCGAACTGCTCACCGATTCCAGCCAGATCGAAAAAGTCTTGCGCGAAGCGTTGAAGTTGCTGCCCATGGGCGCCAACAATATCCGCATCTTCATCAACCCTCAGGACTTCGAGCAGATCAAGTCGCTGCGCGAGAAGCACGAGGAGAACTGGCGAATCCAGGAAGACGACTCGCTACAGCCCGGTGGTTGCCGTATCGAAACCGAACACAGCCGCATCGATGCGAGCATGGAGACGCGCATTACCCAGGCCATTGCGCAATTGTTCGATCAGTTGCACGAGCAGAACATGCACCCGGCCCCGGCCGACATCACCGTCGATCTGGACGCGCCCGATGAAGCTTGATCGCACCAGCTTCGGCAAGCGCCTGGGCAGCTACGAGGCGGCCATCGACCTGCCACGCCAGCCCATCGTCGAAGGGCGCCTGCTGCGCATGGTCGGCCTGACCCTGGAAGCCGAAGGGCTGCGCGCGGCCATGGGCAGTCGCTGCGTGGTGATCAATGACGACAGCGACCAGCCGGTGCAGGTCGAAGCGGAAGTCATGGGCTTCTCCGGCAGCAAGATCTACCTGATGCCCGTGGGCAGCGTCAGCGGCATCGCGCCCGGCGCGCGGGTGGTGCCGGTTGCCGATACCGGGCGTCTACCGATGGGCATGAGCATGCTTGGGCGCATCCTCGACGGCGCCGGGCGAGCACTGGACGGTAAGGGCGGCATGAAGGCCGAGGACTGGGTGCCGATGGACGGGCCTACGATCAACCCCCTCAAGCGTGACCCCATCAGTCAGCCGCTGGATGTCGGCATTCGCAGCATCAACGGTTTGCTGACCGTGGGCCGTGGCCAGCGCCTGGGCCTGTTCGCCGGTACCGGCGTGGGCAAGAGCGTGCTGCTGGGCATGATGACGCGCTTTACCGAAGCCGACATCATCGTCGTCGGTCTGATCGGCGAGCGGGGCCGCGAGGTCAAGGAGTTCATCGAACACACGTTGGGCGAGGAGGGGCTGCGCCGTTCGGTGGTGGTGGCATCACCGGCTGACGAAGCGCCACTGATGCGCCTGCGCGCCGCCATGTATTGCACGCGCATCGCCGAATACTTTCGCGACAAGGGCAAGAACGTCCTGCTGCTGATGGACTCGTTGACCCGTTTCGCTCAGGCCCAGCGGGAAATCGCCCTGGCCATCGGCGAGCCGCCAGCGACCAAGGGCTATCCGCCTTCGGTGTTCGCCAAGCTGCCCAAGCTGGTCGAGCGTGCCGGCAACGCCGAGGCGGGCGGCGGCTCGATCACCGCGTTTTACACCGTATTGTCCGAAGGCGACGATCAGCAGGATCCCATCGCCGACTCGGCGCGTGGCGTGCTCGACGGCCACATCGTGCTGTCACGTCGTCTGGCAGAAGAGGGGCATTATCCGGCCATCGATATCGAGGCGTCGATCAGCCGGGTGATGCCCAGCGTGGTCAGCCCCCAGCACCTGGGCCAGGCACAACAGTTCAAGCAACTGTGGTCGCGCTATCAGCAGAGCCGCGACTTGATCAGCGTCGGCGCCTACGTCGCGGGCGGTGATCGCGAGACCGACCTGGCCATTGCCCTGCAACCGCAGCTGGTGCGTTACCTGCGCCAGGGTCTCAACGATAACGAAAGCCTGCGGGCCAGCGCCGAGCGCCTGGCCGCGGTGTTCACGCCCGTGGCACCGGGGTAAGCGCGCATGGCGATGAGTCGCGCAGCGCGCCTGGCGCCCGTGGTGGAGATGGCCGAAAGCACCGAGCGCAAGGCTGCCCAGCGCCTGGGTCATTTTCAGGGGCAAGTGAACCTGGCCGAAGCCAAGCTGGCGGAGCTCGAGCGTTTTCGCAACGACTATCAGCAGCAGTGGATCAACAATGGCAGCCGCGGTGTGTCCGGCCAGTGGCTGATGAACTACCAGCGCTTTCTCAACCAGCTCGAAACCGCCGTCGGCCAGCAGCGTCAGAGCCTTGCGTGGCACCAGAACAACCTGAACAATGCGCGCGCCACCTGGCAGCAGGCCTATGCCCGTGTGGAGGGACTGCGCAAGCTGGTCCAGCGTTATATCCTCGAGGCCCGGCAGTTGGAGGACAAGCGTGAGCAGCGCCTGCTCGACGAGCTGTCGCAGCGATTGCCCAGGCACGACAGCTTCTAGTCAGATTTAGTCAGTACCCTGTTGAACGCCCCGTCATGCAGTGTTAAACCTTGCCTGCACGGCACACCCAAGGAGCATTACTACATGGCTGTAACCCAGAGTTCGGTAAGCCACAGTTTCAATGGCGAAAACAATACGTCATCGATTGCGGTCAAGGGTCGATTCGATTTCAGCCTGCATCAGCAATTTCGTGAGAGCTACGAGCGCGAGGGCAAGTCCACCCGCTATGTCGTCGACCTGAACGAGACCACTTACATGGACAGCTCGGCACTGGGCATGTTGCTGTTGCTGCGCGACCACGCCGGTGGTGAAAACGCCGATATCACGCTGTCGAACATTTCCTCTGACGTGCGCAAGATTCTGGCGATCTCCAACTTCGACAAGTTGTTCAAGATCCCTTGAAACCGCCCGCCAATGAGGGACCACTGACGGTTCTGATCGCCGACGACAACATGACCGACCGCATGTTGCTGTCGAGCATCGTGCGTCGGCAGGGGCACGCGGTGATCACCGCCAGCAACGGTCAGGAAGCCATCGAACTGTTTCGCCAGCAACGACCGCAACTGGTGTTGCTCGACGCCATGATGCCGGTGATGGACGGCTTCGAAGCGGCGCGCACGATCAAGCAATTGGCCGGTGAGGCCCTGGTGCCGATCATCTTCCTGACTTCGTTGACCGAAGAACAGGCGCTGGTCCGCTGCCTGGATGCCGGTGGCGACGACTTCCTGGCCAAACCCTACAATCAGGTGATTCTGGCCGCCAAGATCAAGGCCATGGATCGCCTGCGCCGTCTGCAGGCTACGGTGCTGGAACAGCGTGACCTGATCACCCGCCACCATGATTACCTGCTCAACGAGCAGCGCGTGGCCAAGGCGGTGTTCGATCAGATCGCCCACTCCGGCTGTCTCGATGCGCCCAACGTGCGTTATCTGCAATCACCCTACGCGCTGTTCAACGGTGATCTGCTGCTCGCCGCCTATACACCGTCGGGCGACATGCATGTGCTGCTCGGCGATTTCACCGGGCATGGGCTACCGGCAGCGGTGGGGGCCATGCCGCTGGCCGAGGTGTTCTACGGCATGACCGCCAAGGGATACGGGCTGGCGGAAATCCTGCGCGAGATGAACGCCAAGCTCAAGCGCATCCTGCCGGTGGACATGTTCTGCTGCGCCACCCTGCTGCGCCTGAGCTTTCAGCGTTGCACCGTGGAAGTCTGGAACGGCGGCATGCCCGATGGCTATCTGCACCGCCACGACGGCTCGAAGCGCGTGGCGCTGGTATCGCGGCATTTACCGCTGGGCGTACTGCCAGCTACCCGTTTCGAGGACCAGACCGAAGTCTGGCCGCTGGCGCCGGGTGATCGGGTGCTGCTGCTGTCCGACGGCGTTATCGAAACGAGCAATGCGCAGGACGAATCCTTCGGGGTCGAACGGCTCGAACGGGTATTCGACACCCACAAAAACCCCGAGTCATTGTTCGAAGGCATCCTGCAGGCCCTTGAGGATTTTCGCGGTGAATCGCGCGACGACGTGAGCATGGTGCAGTTGGCCTTGATCGACGCCCAACGCCAGCCGCCGGCCAGCCTGATCTATTCCGACAGTGGTCAATCCAGTCCGCTGGACTGGTCGGCCATGTTCGAATTTCGTGCCGACACCCTGCGTCGTTTCAATCCGCTGCCTTACATCCTGCAACTGTTGCAGGAGATTCACGGCCTGCGCTCGCAGAGTGGTGAGCTCTACAGCGTGTTGGCCGAGCTATACTCCAACGCTCTGGAGCATGGCGTGCTGGAGCTCGATTCCGCACTCAAGCGCGACGCCGCTGGTTTCTCCCGGTATTACGCGCTGCGCAACGAGCGTCTGGCCGCTTTGGAAGGCGGCTATATCCGCTTACACTTGCAGGTGCGCCCGCAAGGCGTTGGCGGTGTGCTGCGCATCGTGGTCGAAGACAGTGGCAAGGGCTTCGATCCGGCCAAGGTGCTGGCCAGAGCGCCGAGCGTGCATGGGCTGTCGGGGCGCGGGGTCAACCTGGTCCGCCAGCTCAGCAGCAGTTCGGGGTGGTCGGAAGACGGACGCAGCGTCCACGTTGAATTTACCTGGGAGTCTCAAGCGTAACTGGCTTGATCAAGGAGCGAACAAGTGACTATCGAACATCTAGCTGGCGAACCGCTGACGGTGCACAAGCCCAGCCATGAACAGCCGGAAAAGCCCCACGTCGACCCCACGGCCCTGGCGGCTCTGGAGGACGTCATGGAAGATGAATACCCTCTGTTGCTCGATACCTTCCTCAGTGACTCGCAACTGCGCCTGAACGAACTGCATCGATCCCATGATGTGGTCGAGCTCGGCCATGCTGCCCACAGTTTCAAGGGCAGCAGCAGCAACATGGGCGCCATGCGCCTGGCGCAACTGTGCAGCGAGTTGGAGCAGTACTGCCGTCAGGGCACGCCGGATGGCGTGGATGCCTACGTGCAGCGTATCGACAGCGAGTTCGCGCTGATCCTGAAACTGTACTCCGAAGAGCGTGCACGGTTCCCTGACTGAGCGACACCTTCAGTCGTTGACTGCCGATGGCCCGATACTTGCTTTCTCCAGGCTATCAGCGTTAACGCTACCGTATCGGGGAGATCTTCATGGCTGTCGCTTCAAACCCTCTGCTGCTGCAACTGGGCGCTGCCGCACGCGCGGCCTCCGCCACCGGTGCGGCCAAGCCCGCTGCAGCGGACACCGATTCGTCGCCGCGTTTCGCCGATCTCTATGCCCGCCAAAACCACGCAACCACAGTCAAGGCCAAGGCCGACCCTGCGTCCGTGGCTGCACGGGAAACGGCTGCCACTCCTGCCAACAAAGCTGCCGGAGCCAGCTCGACGGTTGCCGATAGCGGCAAGAAGTTGCCAGTGGCCAAGGCAGACACACCGGAGAAACCTGAAAAGATCGACAAGGCTGACAAGTCCGGTAAGGCCGACAAGGTTGCCGACAAGGACGACGACAAGGTCACCGCTGCTGACGACAAGGATGATTCTGCCGTCGCCTCGACGACTGCGCCGGTCGATTCCGCGGCTGCGCCGGTCCCTGCCGACCCTGCCAGCAACCCTGCGCTGGTCCAGGCTCCGCCTGCGGCGTTGACTGCTGCCAGTCTCACCGACAGCGACACCGACACCCCAGCCGAGGATTTCGATCCGACCCAGGACGTCCTGGCTGACCTGCCTGCACTGCGTCTGGCGCTTGAGCAGACCGCCAAAAACAATGGCACCACCTCCGCACATGCCAGCCAAACGTCACCGACCGACCCTTCGGCGACCAACGAGCGAAGTCTGGAGGGCGGTTTCGTCAACGGTCTGGCGGCGATGATGGGCAAGGAGCAGGCAGGTGAAGCGGGCGAGGGCGATGATACTGGGTTTGCTGGTTTGCTCGACAGTGCTCCGAAAGACCCCGATGCGGCCGCCGGTGACAGCCGCGTCGACACGTTCGCCGATCGCCTGCAAGCCCTGACTCAGACCGCCACGGCCAAGGCCGGCAGTGCGGCACCGCTGGCCAGTCCTTTGGGCCAGCCGCTGGCCATGCAGCAATCGGGCTGGACCGAAGGCCTGGTCAATCGGGTCATGTACCTGTCGAGCCAGAACCTCAAATCAGCGGATATCCAGCTGACACCCGCAGAGCTGGGACGTCTGGACATTCGAGTCGACATCACGCCCGACCAGCAGACGCAGGTGACCTTCTCGAGCGCTCATATCGGCGTACGCGAGGCGCTGGAAAGCCAGCAGCATCGCCTCAAGGACATGTTCAACCAGCAGGGCATGGGGCAACTGGACGTCAACGTATCCGACCAGTCTCGCCAGTCCCAGGGCGAGCAGCAGCAGGCACAGCAGAGTCGCCGCAGCACTGGTGAACGCTCCGGCGGCGACGCGATCGACACCGGCGAGCCCGCGGTGGCTGCTGTCCAGCCCGTGACATCCAGCACTGTGCTGGGCAGCAGCGCGGTGGATTACTATGCCTGATCCAGCTGCCTGATCCAGCCGGTCGATCCTGGCGCCGTGCCGCGCAGACACATCGCCGTGAGTGTTGGCATAACCCTTGCTCCATCGTCGCCATGGGTACGCTTACCCCTCAATGGTGACGGATTATTGGCATGGCAAAGACCGAAGAAGCAAAGGACCCCGCAGCCAAGGAAGGCAAGGGCAAACTCAAGCTGATCATCCTGGTGGTCGTAGGCCTGTTGCTGGCTGTCGGCCTTTCGGTGGGCGCCACCTGGTACTTCATGCACAAATCCGCCAGTGCGCCCGCAGAGGAAACCCCGGCGGCAGCCACCAACGTCAAGCCTGCGGCAATCTACGAGCCCTTGACGCCCGCCTTCGTGGTCAACTTCAAGCAGAACGGCCGTGATCGCTACATGCAGGTCAGCATTGTCCTGCAGGCGCGCGACAAGGCCGACATGGAGGCCTTGAAAGTGCACACCCCGGTGATCCGCAACAACTTGGTCATGCTCTTCTCCGGGCAACCGTTCGACACCCTGACCACGCCGATCGGCCAGGAAATGCTGCGCCAGAAAGCGACCGCTAGCGTGCAGGAAGTGGCGCAGAAAGAAGTGGGCAAGCCAGTCATCGACCAGGTGCTCTTCACTAACTTCGTATTGCAGTAGGAACAACTCATGGCCGTGCAGGACCTGCTGTCCCAGGACGAGATCGATGCGCTGCTGCATGGTGTCGACGATGGCCTGGTGCAAACCGAAGGCAATGGCGAACCCGGAGGCATCAGGAGCTACGACCTGACCACCCAGGATCGCATCGTGCGTGGGCGCATGCCCACCCTGGAAATGATCAACGAGCGTTTCGCCCGCTATACCCGGATCAGCATGTTCAACTTGTTGCGTCGCTCCGCCGATGTGGCGGTTGGCGGTGTGCAGGTGATGAAATTCGGTGAGTACGTCCACTCGCTGTACGTCCCCACCAGCCTCAATCTGGTGAAGATCAAGCCGCTGCGTGGCACCGGTCTGTTCATTCTCGATGCCAAGCTGGTGTTCAAGCTGGTCGACAATTTCTTCGGCGGCGACGGTCGCCACGCCAAGATCGAGGGTCGCGAGTTCACCCCGACCGAGCTGCGCGTGGTGCGCATGGTGCTGGACCAGGCCTTCCTCGACATGAAGGAGGCCTGGCAGGCGATCATGGAAGTCAACTTCGAGTACATCAACTCGGAGGTCAATCCGGCCATGGCCAACATCGTCGGCCCCAGCGAGGCGGTGGTGGTGTCCACGTTCCACATCGAGCTCGATGGCGGTGGCGGTGACCTGCACGTGACCATGCCGTATTCGATGATCGAGCCGGTGCGCGAGATGCTCGATGCCGGCTTCCAGTCCGACCTGGACGACCAGGACGAGCGCTGGAGCAAGGCGCTGCGTGAAGACGTGCTGGACGTCAGCGTGCCGTTGAGCGCCACCGTGGCGCGACGCCAGCTGAAACTGCGCGACATCCTGCACATGCAGCCCGGCGACGTGATTCCGGTGGAACTGCCGGAAGAGCTGGTGCTACGCGCCAATGGCGTACCTTCGTTCAAGGCCAAACTGGGCTCGCACAAGGGCAACCTGGCTTTACAAGTAATCGAACCGATCGAGCGTCGCTGATCGCTTCAATCCGATGATTTAGATGCCCGTCGAGGACCACTGATGGCTGATCAAGATGAAACAATTTCCGCCGAAGACCAGGCGCTCGCCGATGAATGGGCCGCTGCACTGGGTGAGTCCGGGGATGCCGGGCAGGACGACATCGATGCGCTGCTGGCCGCCGATGCCCGTGGCGGCTCCGCCTCCTCGCGCCTGCCCATGGAAGAGTTCGGCAGTTCGCCCAAGTCGGGCAACGGCCCGGTCACCCTCGATGGACCGAATCTGGATGTGATCCTCGACATTCCGGTGACCATCTCCATGGAAGTCGGGGCGACCGACATCAGCATCCGCAACCTGCTGCAGCTCAACCAGGGTTCGGTGATCGAACTCGACCGGCTGGCGGGCGAAGCGCTGGATGTGCTGGTCAACGGGACGTTGATCGCCCATGGCGAAGTCGTGGTGGTCAACGAGAAGTTCGGCATCCGCCTGACCGACGTGATTAGTCCCAGCGAACGCATCAAGAAGCTGCGGTGATGGGCCGCTTTCTGTGGGCTCTGCTGCTCCTGCCCATGGTCGTTCTGGCGGCGCCCGAAGCGGCCCCGGCTGCGGCGCCGGTGGTGGCGTCGGGTGGAACTGGCTTGGCCGGTCAATTGACCCAAACGGTGCTGGGGCTGTTGGCGGTGGTAGCGTTGATCTTCGGTTTGGCCTGGCTGATGCGCCGTGTGCAGCAGGTCGCGCCGCGTCAGGGGCAGGTCATCGACGTGATCGGTGCCAAGGCATTGGGTCCGCGTGACCGGCTGGTGCTGGTGCAGGTGGGCGAGGAGCAGATCCTGTTGGGCGTCAGCCCCGGTCGCATCAGCGCCCTGCACGTGATGAACACGCCGGTCATGCCGCCCGACCGAACCACGCAGGCCACACCCGAATTCGCCCAGCGCCTGATGGAACTGCTGGGCAAGGACCAGAAGGATAAGAAGTGATGGGTGCGTTGCGCGTAGTCCTGCCCCTGGCCTTGATGTTGGCGGCGCCGTTGGCGCTGGCCGCCGATCCGCTGCAGATTCCGGCGTTGACCATGACCAGCGGCGCCAACGGCCAGCAGGAGTATTCGGTCAACCTGCAGATCCTGCTGATCATGACCGCGCTGAGTTTCATCCCGGCGTTCGTCATGCTGATGACCAGTTTCACCCGCATCATCATCGTCTTTTCCATCCTGCGCCAGGCACTGGGCCTGCAGCAGACCCCGTCCAACCAGTTGCTGACCGGCATGGCGCTGTTCCTGACCATGTTCATCATGGCGCCGGTGTTCGACAAGGTGAACCAGCAGGCCCTGCAGCCCTACCTGAACGAACAGCTCAGCGCCCAGGACGCGGTCGCCCGCGCCGAAGGTCCGATCAAGGACTTCATGCTGGCGCAGACTCGGCAGAGTGACCTCGAGCTGTTCATGCGGCTGTCCAAGCGCACCGACATCGCCAGTGCCGACCAGGCGCCGCTGACCATCCTGGTACCGGCCTTCGTCACCTCGGAGCTGAAGACGGCGTTCCAGATCGGCTTCATGATCTTCATTCCGTTTCTGATCATCGACCTGGTGGTCGCCAGTGTGCTGATGGCCATGGGTATGATGATGCTCTCGCCACTGATCATCTCGCTGCCGTTCAAGATCATGCTGTTCGTCCTGGTCGATGGCTGGGCGCTGATCATCGGGACCCTGGCGGGGAGTTTCGGTGGTGTCTGACTTTGCGATGTGCTGTGTTGTCGAGGGCCTCTTCGTGGGCAAAGCCCGCTCCCACATCAGTCGCGGCGCTACCCATTGTGTGGGAGTGGGCTCTGCCCGCGAAGAAGCCAGATCTGCCTTGCCCAGGAGCCTGAACCCATGACCCCGGAAGTCGCCGTCGACCTGTTTCGCGAAGCGCTGTGGCTGACCACGGTAATGGTCGCGATCCTCGTGCTGCCCAGTCTTATCGTCGGCCTGATCATCGCCATGTTCCAGGCTGCCACGCAGATCAACGAACAGACTTTGAGCTTTCTGCCGCGCCTGCTGGTGATGCTGGTGACGCTGATCGTCATCGGGCCGTGGATGGTGCGCACCTTCATGGAGTACATCACCACCCTGTACTCCAACATCCCGCAGGTGATCGGCTGATGCAGCCATTGCTGCAACTGACCGACGCGCAGATCGGTGGCTGGGTGGCCAGCTTCATCCTGCCATTGTTCCGGGTTGCCGCGATGCTGATGACCATGCCGATCTTCGGCACCCAGGTGCTGCCGCAGCGGGTGCGCCTGTACGTTGCCGTGGCGATCACCGTGGTCATCGTGCCGGGGCTGCCGCCCGCGCCGACGGTCGACGCCATCAGTGTCCAGGCGCTGCTGCTGGTGGCCGAACAGATCATCATCGGCGCGCTGTTCGGCTTCTCCCTGCAGTTCCTGTTCCAGGCCTTCGTGGTCGCCGGGCAGATTCTGGCGATCCAGATGGGCATGGCCTTCGCGTCCATGGTCGACCCTACCAACGGCGTGTCGGTAGCGGTGGTCGGCCAGTTCTTCAGCATGCTGGTGACCCTGGTGTTCCTGTCCATGAACGGTCATCTGGTGATCTTCGAGGTGCTGACCGAGAGCTTCACCACGTTGCCCATCGGCGGCGGCCTGCTGACCGCGCATTACTGGGATGTGGTGCTGCGCATGGGCTGGGTGCTGGGTGCCGGCGTGCTGTTGGTGCTGCCTGCCATCACCGCCTTGCTGGTGGTCAACATCGCCTTCGGCGTGATGACCCGTGCCGCGCCGCAGCTGAACATCTTTTCCATCGGTTTCCCGCTGACCCTGGTACTGGGGATGTTCATCCTCTGGGTCAGCCTGGGCGACATCCTCAACCAGTATCAGCCGCTGGCGACCAACGCCTTGCAGTGGCTGCGCGAATTGGCGCGAGCGGAGTAGGCAATGGCCGAAAGCGAAAGCGGTGCCGACAAGACAGAAGACCCCACGGACAAGCGCAAGAAAGACTCGCGCGAAAAAGGCGAGATCGCCCGTTCCAAGGAGCTCAACACCCTGGCGGTGATGGTCGCCGGGTGCGGGGCGCTGCTGGCGTTCGGCGGGCATTTGGCGCAGAGCCTGCTGGAGCTGATGCGCAGCAACTTCACCCTGAGCCGCGAGGTGCTGCTCGACGAGCGCTACATGGGCATCTTTCTGCTGCAGTCGGGCAAGGTGGCGATCCTGGCCACCCAGCCGATTCTGGTGACGATGCTGCTCGCAGCCCTGATCGGGCCGGTTGCATTGGGCGGGTGGCTGTTCGCTGCCAGCTCCATGGCGCCCAAGTTCAGCCGCATGAACCCGGCCGCGGGCCTCAAGCGCATGTTTTCCATGCATGCGCTGACCGAGTTGCTGAAGGCACTGGCCAAGTTTGCCATCATCCTCATTGTTGCCATTGCTGTCCTGGCCAAGGACCGCGCCGACCTGCTGGCCATTGCCAACGAACCGCTGGAAATGGCGATCATCCACAGCGTGCAACTGGTCGGCTGGAGCGCCTTGTGGATGTCCTGCGGGCTGGCGCTGATCGCCGCCGTGGACGTGCCGTTCCAGCTGTACAGCAGCAAGCAGAAGCTGATGATGACCAAGCAGGAGGTCAAGGACGAGCACAAGGACGCCGAAGGCCGTCCCGAGGTGAAAGGGCGAGTGCGTCAGTTGCAGCGCGAAATGTCCCAGCGGCGGATGATGACGGCCATTCCCGAGGCGGACGTGATCATCACCAACCCGACCCACTACGCCGTGGCGCTCAAGTACGATCCGGAGAAGGGCAATGCGCCGGTGCTGCTGGCCAAGGGCTCGGACTTCATTGCCTTGAAGATTCGCGAGATTGGCAACGAGCACCGCATCCAGGTGCTCGAATCGCCGGCCCTGGCACGCTCGATCTTCTATTCCACGGACATTGAGCAGCAGATCCCGGCCGGGCTGTACCTGGCGGTGGCGCAGGTGCTGGCTTATGTCTACCAGATCCGCCAATACCAGGCGGGGCGAGGCAAGCGGCCCGACCCGTTGAAGGACCTGCCGATTCCGCCGGATCTGCAGCGAGACAGTTAGACCGCGCCCCGGCCTTCGCGGGCAGAGCCCGCTCCCACAAGTGCCAACCCTGTGGGAGCGGGCTCTGCCCGCGAAGGGCGCACCGCCGAATCGCCTGACACCCAGCACTCGACCATAGGGCGAGAATCTTTAATCCCCTCCGACAAAAGTTGGACCCCTTCTTGCACTGCCCCCTGACAGGACGCCTGGCGCGTCAAAAGTTCGCTTGGGGAAGTGGGGAATGCCGGTGGATCGCTCTCAATTAATCAACACCGCTCGCAGCAACATCGTCGGCCTTGGCCGCGGCAACCTGGGGGTGCCGCTGCTGTTGCTGGTGATGCTGGCGATGATGATGCTGCCGATCCCGGCACTGCTGCTGGACGTGTTCTTCACCTTCAACATCGCCTTGTCCATCGTCGTCCTGCTGGTGTGTGTGTACGCCTTGCGGCCGCTGGATTTCGCCGTGTTCCCGACCATCCTGCTGGTGGCCACGCTGCTGCGCCTCGCGCTCAACGTCGCGTCGACGCGGGTGATCATGCTTCACGGCCAGGAAGGCCACGCCGCTGCGGGCAAGGTGGTCCAGGCCTTCGGTGAGGTGGTGATCGGCGGTAACTACATCGTCGGTATCGTAGTGTTCGCCATCCTCATGATCATCAACTTCGTGGTGGTTACCAAGGGTGCCGGGCGTATCTCGGAAGTGAGCGCGCGTTTCACCCTGGACGCCATGCCCGGCAAACAGATGGCCATCGACGCCGACCTCAACGCCGGCCTGATCGATCAGAACCAGGCCAAGGCTCGTCGCGGCGAAGTGGCGGCCGAAGCCGAGTTCTACGGCTCGATGGACGGTGCCAGCAAATTCGTCCGCGGCGACGCCATCGCCGGTTTGCTCATCCTCTTCATCAACCTGATCGGCGGCATGCTGGTCGGTATGCTGCAACACAACATGCCGTTCGCCGAAGCGGGCAAGGTGTATGCCCTGTTGACCATCGGTGATGGCCTGGTGGCGCAGTTGCCCTCGCTGCTGCTCTCCACCGCAGCCGCGATCATGGTCACCCGTGCCTCGGGCTCCGAGGAAATGGGCAAGCAGATCCAGCGGCAGATGTTCGCCTCCCCCAAGGCGCTGGCCGTTTCCGGCGCGCTGATGGCCATCATGGGCATGGTGCCCGGCATGCCGCACCTGGCCTTCATCACCCTGGGTGCCATCGCCGGTGGCGCCGCCTACCTGTTGTGGAAGAAGCAGAACGACGTCAAGGTCCAGGCCCTGGCCGAAGTTCAGCGCCAACAGGAACTGTTGCCATCGCCGACGCGCACCCAGGAAACCAAGGAGCTGGGCTGGGACGACGTGACGCCCATCGACATGATCGGCCTGGAAGTCGGCTATCGCCTGATTCCCCTGGTGGACCGCAACCAGGGTGGCCAGCTGCTGGCGCGGATCAAGGGTGTGCGCAAGAAGCTGTCCCAGGACCTCGGTTTCCTGATGCCGACGGTTCATATCCGCGACAACCTTGACCTTGCTCCCAGCGCCTATCGTTTGACGCTGATGGGTGTGATCCTGGCCGAAGCCGAGATCTATCCGGATCGCGAACTGGCGATCAACCCGGGTCAAGTGTTCGGCTCGCTCAACGGCATCACCGCCAAGGATCCGGCGTTCGGTCTGGACGCGGTGTGGATCGACGTCAACCTGCGCAGCCAGGCGCAATCCCTCGGCTACACCGTGGTCGATGCCAGTACGGTAGTGGCCACGCATTTGAATCAGATTCTGCAGAAACACGCGCATGAGCTGATCGGTCACGAAGAAGTGCAACAACTGCTGCAAGTTCTGGCAAAAGGCTCGCCCAAGCTGGCTGAAGAGCTGGTTCCAGGCATCCTTTCGCTGTCCTCGCTGCTCAAGGTGTTGCAGGCGCTGTTGGCCGAACAGGTGCCTGTGCGCGACATTCGCAGCATCGCCGAAGCGATCGCCAACAACGGTCATCGGAGTCAAGATACCGCCGCGCTGGTCCAGGCCGTACGGGTCGGTTTGTCCCGTGCCATCGTGCAAAGCATTGTAGGCGTTGAGCCGGAGCTGCCAGTTATCACCTTGGAGCCAAGGTTGGAACAGATATTGCTAAATAGTCTGCAGAAGGCTGGTCAGGGTCAGGAAGAAGGCGTTTTGCTGGAACCGAGCATGGCGGAAAAGCTGCAACGATCCCTGATCGATGCGGCGCAGCGGCAGGAGATGCAGGGCCAACCGGTGATACTGCTGGTGGCCGGTCCGGTCCGCGCGATGCTGTCACGCTTCGGTCGCCTGGCGATCCCCAACCTTCACGTACTGGCCTATCAGGAAATCCCTGATAACAAGCAAGTCACCATCGTAGCGACAGTAGGGCCCAACGGCTGAGGTAGTGGGTTATGCAAGTGAAGCGATTTTTCGCCGCCGACATGCGTCAGGCCATGAAATTGGTCCGCGATGAGCTGGGTGCCGACGCTGCCATCATCGGCAACCGTCGCATTGCCGGCGGCGTCGAGCTGACCGCTGCCCTGGACTACAAGCTGTCGGCCCTGGCCCCGCGCGTGCCGAACCTGGAATTGGAAGAAGAGCTGCGCAAGACCCAGTCGCGCATCGTCTCCGCCCAGGCCGAACTGAGCACCCGTGGCGCAACCGACGCCGCCACCAATCGTCAATTGGTCGCCGGCCTGCCGTTGACCGCCGCCGAGCCGTTGGTGGAGCCGCGTCGCGAAGAGCCAGCACGTACCCAGCCCGCACCGGCGCCTCAGCCTGCGGTCGACCAGCGCGTGTTCGATTCCATGCGTTCGGAACTCAACGGTCTGCGCCAGTTGCTCGAAGTGCAGCTCGGCTCCCTGGCCTGGACGCAGCTGCAGGGCAGCAAGCCGGCCCAGGCCAATCTCTGGCGGCGCTTGCAGCGCATCGGCCTGTCTGGCCCGATCGCTCGCGAACTGCTCAGCCTGACCAGTGAAATTCACGAGCCACGGCAGGCCTGGCGGATGCTGCTGGCGCACTTGGCGCGTATGATTCGCACGCCGGACGTCGAACCGCTCGAAGAAGGTGGCGTGATCGCCATGGTCGGCCCGGCCGGCATGGGCAAGACCACCACCCTGGCCAAGCTGGCGGCGCGCTATGTGCTCAAATACGGCTCGCAGAGCGTGGCTCTGGTGAGCATGGACAGTTTTCGTATCGGTGCTCAGGAACAGCTCAAGACCCTGGGCCGCATTCTCAACGTTTCGGTGACTCAGGTGGATCCGGGCCAGTCATTGGTACAGGCCCTGGAGCCGCTGCTGCGCAAGCGCGTGGTCTTGATCGACACCGCCGGCCTGCAGGCCAGCGATCCGGCCCTGCGCATGCAGCTCGAAAGCCTGGCCGGACGTGGGATCAACGCCCGCAACTACCTGGTGCTGGCGACCACCAGCCAGAAGCAGGTGCTGACCGCGGCCTACCATAGCTACAAACGTTGCGGTCTGGCCGGGTGCATCCTGACCAAACTCGATGAAACGGCCTGTCTCGGCGAAGTGCTGAGCCTGGCCATCAGTCAGGAACTGCCGATTGCCTATCTCACCGATGGGCCGCGCATTCCCGACGACTTGCATCTGCCGCGGCGGCACCAGCTGGTCAGCCGCGCGGTGAGCGTGCAGATGCAAGAAGAGCCCAGCGAAGAGGCCATGGCCGATATGTTCGCAGGTCTCTACCACAGCCCCGACAAGCGAGTTGGCTGAGGTGAAGAACGTTAGGCAAGCACAATCTTCCTGCATCGTAGGGTTGCCAGGAATTACTCGAGCAATCGAACTGGCAGCCACTGGTGTGGCCTCGGTCTAGACAAGGTAAAGAACGAACATGGGCAGCATGCATCCCGTACAGGTGATCGCGGTGACCGGCGGCAAAGGCGGCGTCGGCAAGACAAATGTGTCAGTGAACTTGTCCCTGGCGTTGGCCGAGCTCGGCCGCCGGGTCATGTTGCTGGACGCCGACCTTGGCCTGGCCAACGTCGACGTATTGCTGGGCCTGACCCCCAAGCGCACCCTGGCCGACGTGATCGAAGGTCGCTGCGAACTGCGTGACGTGATGTTGCAGGGCCCTGGCGGCATTCGCGTGGTGCCGGCGGCCTCCGGCACCCAGAGTATGGTGCACCTGACCCCGGCCCAGCATGCAGGCCTGATCCAGGCCTTCAGCGACGTGGGCGACAACCTCGACGTATTGATCATCGACACCGCTGCCGGTATCGGCGACTCCGTGGTGAGTTTCGTACGCGCGGCCCAGGAAGTGCTGCTGGTGGTGTGCGACGAGCCGACTTCGATCACCGATGCCTACGCCCTGATCAAGCTGCTCAACCGCGACTACGGCATGAATCGCTTCCGGGTCCTGGCCAACATGGCGCAGAGCCCTCAGGAAGGCCGCAACCTGTTCGCCAAGCTGACCAAGGTGACCGACCGCTTCCTCGACGTGGCCCTGCAGTACGTCGGCGCCGTGCCGTACGACGAGTCGGTGCGCAAGGCCGTGCAGAAGCAGCGCGCCGTCTACGAGGCGTTTCCCCGCTCCAAATGCTCGCTGGCCTTCAAGGCCATCGCGCAGAAGGTAGACACCTGGCCATTGCCGGCCAATCCCCGCGGCCACCTGGAGTTCTTCGTCGAACGCCTGGTGCAGCAAACCAGTGCAGGGCCCGTATCATGAGCGCCAGCGGATACCGTATGTACAGCAAGGCGTCGCGCGACTCGCAGCAGCATCAGCTGATCGAGCAATACGCGCCGCTGGTCAAGCGCATTGCCTATCACCTGCTGGCGCGACTGCCGGCAAGCGTGCAGGTGGAAGACCTGATCCAGGCCGGCATGATCGGCCTGCTGGAGGTTTCGACCAAGTACGACTCGAGCAAAGGGGCCAGTTTCGAGACCTATGCCGGCATTCGTATTCGCGGCGCGATGCTCGACGAGGTGCGCAAGGGTGACTGGGCACCGCGTTCGGTGCACCGCAATACCCGCATGGTCAGTGATGCCATTCGCCGAATCGAGTCAAAAACCGGTCGCGACGCTAAAGATCACGAGATTGCGGCCGAACTCAATCTGAGTCTGGATGATTACTACGGGATCCTGAACGATACCTTGGGCAGCCGCCTGTTCAGTTTCGACGACCTGCTGCAGGACGGCGAACACGAGGGGCTGCACGAAGACGGCGCCAGCGGTTCGCTGGAGCCCTCGCGGGATCTGGAGGACGAGCGCTTCCAGGGTGCGCTGGCCGAGGCCATCGCCAACCTGCCCGAACGCGAGAAGCTGGTGTTGTCGCTGTATTACGACGAAGAGTTGAACCTCAAGGAAATCGGCGAGGTACTGGGTGTCAGCGAATCGCGCGTCAGCCAGTTGCACAGCCAGTGCGCCGCGCGACTGCGCGGGCGCTTGGGAGAGTGGCGGGCACGCTGAAGGAACGGCGAGATCGGTGCGGGCTTTTTCGCGGGCAGAGCCCGCTCCCACAGTCTCGACCTATGTGGGAGCGGGCTCTGCCCGCGAAGAGGCCCGTTGGCGTAGCGCGTGTAAGCGATCTGCAGCGGCAAGTGGCTCAGGCGAATTCGATTGTTATGCACGCTCAGAGGCTGGGCGTGTTCAAGACTGCTGGAGGTCTAATTGGACAAGAACATGAAAATCCTCATCGTCGACGATTTTTCGACGATGCGGCGCATCATCAAGAATCTGCTGCGTGACCTGGGCTTCACCAACACCGCCGAGGCCGACGATGGCAACACCGCCTTGCCGATGTTGCACAGCGGCAACTTCGATTTCCTCGTCACCGACTGGAACATGCCGGGCATGTCGGGCATCGATCTGCTGCGCCAGGTGCGCGCCGACGACCGCCTCAAGCACCTGCCGGTGCTCATGGTGACCGCCGAGGCCAAGCGCGAGCAGATCATCGAAGCCGCCCAGGCCGGGGTCAACGGGTATGTGGTCAAGCCTTTCACTGCGCAAGTGCTGAAAGAAAAAATCGAAAAGATTTTCGAGCGCGTCAATAGCTGAAGTCTGCAATGGGGGCGCAATGGACCACAAACAAAGCACGTTGGGGGACTTCGAGTCGACCCTGAAGAAACACGCCGTCGAGCTGGTCGACAGCCTTGAGAAAGGCCGTTTCGGTGAAGCGGTGCAATTGATCCACGAACTGAATCAGACCCGCGATCGCGGTTTGTATCAGGAAGTCGGCAAGCTGACCCGCGAGCTGCACAGCGCCATCGTCAGTTTCCAGATCGATCCGACCATTCCCCAGGCCGAAGAGGTGTCGCAGATCACCGACGCGACCGAACGCCTGTCGTACGTGGTGCGCCTGACCGAGAGCGCAGCCAACCGGACGATGGACCTGGTCGAGCAGAGCACGCCTGTGCTCAATACGCTGAGCACCGAGGCCAGCGCCTTGAGCGCCGACTGGCAGCGCTTCATGCGCCGCGAAGTGGCCGCCGACGAGTTCCGCGAACTGGCCCGCCGGGTGGACGGATTCCTGACCCGCAGCGAGCAGGGCAATCGTGAAGTGGCCAGCCACCTCAACGACATCGTGCTGGCACAGGATTACCAGGACCTCACCGGCCAGGTCATCAAGCGCGTTACCGCGTTGGTCACCGAAGTGGAAAGCAACCTGCTCAAACTGGTCCTGATGGCCAGCCAGGTGGACCGCTTCGCCGGCATCCAGCACGACCACGAAAAGCTTCGTGCCGAAAAAGATCAAGAAAAACATCCTGCCAAGGGTGAAGGTCCGCAGATTCATGCCGATAAACGTGAAGACGTCGTATCCGGTCAGGACGATGTCGACGATCTGCTGTCCAGTCTGGGCTTCTAGGCCACCGCCTGCGTCTGACTGTGTTGACCGTTAATCACGTATTCCAGGGAGCATCCACATGAGCTTCGGCGCCGACGAAGAAATCCTTCAGGATTTCCTGGTAGAGGCCGGCGAAATTCTCGAGCAACTGTCCGAACAACTGGTCGAGCTGGAAAGCCGTCCCGATGATGCCGACTTGCTCAACGCAATTTTTCGCGGTTTTCACACTGTAAAAGGCGGCGCCGGCTTCCTCCAGCTCAACGAGCTGGTGGAGTGCTGCCATATCGCCGAAAACGTCTTCGACATCTTGCGCAAGGGTGAGCGCCGGGTTGACTCGGAACTCATGGACGTTGTGCTCGAGGCCCTGGACGCGGTCAATGGCATGTTCGCCGAAGTGCGCGAGCGCGCCCCGGTCACGCCGGCCAGTGCGCAGCTGCTCGATGCGCTGGCGCGTCTGGCCGAGCCGGCAGTGGCCGTCGCAGCACCCGCAGTGACGGCTGCACCGCCCGTGGCGACACCGGTCGTTGCACCGGCTCCGGCGCCTGGCGACGACATCACCGATGACGAATTCGAGCAGTTGCTCGACTCTCTGGGTGCTGCCAAGGCGCAGGCTGCTGCGCCAGCCACTGCTGTGCCCGATGTGCCGGTCAGTGACGAGATCACCGACGACGAATTCGAATCGCTGCTCGATCAACTGCACGGCAAGGGTCAGTTCGCCGTCGACGCGTTGGCGCCTGCTTCCACAGCGCCGGTTGCCTCGGAAGTTGCCGATACGCCAGCCGTTGATACCGTAACGGCTTCAACGGCTGCCCCGGCACCGGGCGACGAGATCACCGACGACGAGTTCGAGGCGCTGCTCGACCAGTTGCATGGCAAGGGTGCGTTCACCGCCGATGCGGTCAAGCCGCAACCGCCCGCCGAAGTGCAAGCCCCGGCTCCGGTGAGCGATAACATCACCGACGACGAATTCGAATCATTGCTCGACCAGCTGCACGGCAAGGGCAAGTTCAGCGATGTTGCCAGCCTGCCCGACGCGCAGCCGACTTCTGCCGTAGCGGCGCCGGTTGCGGCCCCGCGCAAGGCCGAGGCCGCTCCGGCACGTGCGCCGGTGGCCGAGAAACCGGTTGCCAGCGAAGCCGAGACGACCGTGCGGGTCGACACCGCGCGCCTCGACGAAATCATGAATATGGTCGGCGAACTGGTGCTGGTGCGTAACCGCCTGGTCCGCCTGGGCGCCAACAGCAGCGACGAGGCCATGTCCAAGGCGGTCTCCAACCTCGACGTGGTCACCGCCGACCTGCAGACCGCCGTGATGAAGACGCGGATGCAGCCGATCAAGAAGGTCTTCGGGCGCTTCCCGCGCCTGGTCCGTGATCTGGCGCGGCAGTTGAAGAAGGAAATCCATCTGGAGCTGGTCGGTGAAGAAACCGACCTCGACAAGAACCTGGTCGAGGCCCTGGCCGACCCGTTGGTGCACTTGGTGCGCAACGCCGTCGACCACGGCATCGAGACACCCGAAGAGCGCGAGCGCAGCGGCAAGGCGCGCGGTGGGCGGGTGGTATTGTCGGCAGAGCAGGAGGGTGACCACATCCTGTTGTCGATCAGCGACGACGGCAAGGGCATGGACCCTGCGGTCCTGCGTGCCAAGGCCGTGGAAAAGGGCCTGATGGACCGCGATGCGGCCGACCGCCTGAGCGAATCGGACTGCTACAACCTGATCTTCGCGCCGGGTTTCTCCACCAAGACGGAAATCTCCGACGTGTCGGGCCGTGGCGTGGGCATGGACGTGGTCAAGACCAAGATCAGCCAGCTCAATGGCTCGATCAACATCTTCTCGGCCAAGGACCAGGGTTCCAAGATCGTCATCAAGGTGCCGTTGACCCTGGCGATCATGCCGACGCTGATGGTGATGCTGGGCAACCAGGCGTTTGCCTTCCCGTTGGTCAACGTCAACGAGATCTTCCACCTGGACCTCTCGCGCACCAACGTCGTCGACGGCCAGGAAGTGGTCATCGTGCGCGACAAGGCGCTGCCGTTGTTCTACCTCAAGCGCTGGCTGGTGAAGTCCGCCGCTCACGAGGAGCAGGGCGAGGGGCATGTGGTCATTCTGTCGGTGGGCACTCAGCGTATCGGCTTCGTGGTGGACCAGCTGGTCGGCCAGGAAGAAGTGGTGATCAAGCCATTGGGCAAGATGCTGCAGGGCACGCCGGGCATGTCCGGCGCGACGATCACCGGGGACGGCCGTATCGCCTTGATCCTCGATGTACCGAGCATGCTCAAGCGCTACGCCGCGCGGCGTATCTGATCGTAGTGGAGTGTTTATGGCAGTCAAGGTCCTGGTGGTGGATGATTCTGGTTTCTTCCGCCGCCGCGTCTCGGAAATTCTCTCGTCGGACCCCACCATCCAGGTGGTCGGGACCGCCACCAATGGCCGCGAAGCGATCGATCAGGCCCAGGCGCTCAAGCCTGATGTGATCACCATGGACTACGAGATGCCGATGATGGACGGCATCACCGCCGTGCGTCACATCATGCAGCGTTGCCCCACTGCGGTATTGATGTTTTCCTCGCTGACCCACGAAGGCGCGCGGGTGACCCTCGACGCCCTCGACGCGGGGGCGGTGGATTACCTGCCGAAGAATTTCGAAGACATTTCTCGCAACCCCGAGAAGGTCAAGCAGATGCTCTGCGAGAAGGTCCATACGATCTCGCGCAGTAACCGCCGTTTGGGCTCGCACTTCACGGCGCCGGCTGCGCCGGCCGCACCTGCGGCCACGTCAGGTGCCAGTACCGCAGCGGCGTCTTCGCGGCCAGCGCCAAGCCGGTCACCATCGCCTGCCACGAGTGCGCCAGCCACACCTGCGCGCGCTCCAGCGCCCGCGGCCAGCAACGCAACGCCGCGGCGCAAGCCCTACAAGCTGGTGGCGATCGGCACCTCCACCGGCGGCCCGGTGGCCCTGCAGCGCGTCCTGACCCAGTTGCCCGCGCATTTTCCGACCCCTATCGTGCTGGTCCAGCACATGCCGGCCGCGTTCACCCGCGCCTTCGCCGAGCGCCTCGACAAGCTCTGCCGGATCACCGTCAAGGAAGCCGAGGACGGTGACGTGTTACGTCCCGGGCTGGCCTTGCTGGCGCCCGGCGGCAAGCAGATGATGATCGATGGCCGTGGCGCGGTGAAGATCCTGCCGGGTGACGAGCGGCTGAACTACAAGCCCTGCGTCGACATCACCTTTGGCTCGGCGGCCAAGTCCTACGGCGACAAGGTGTTGGCGGTGGTACTTACCGGCATGGGCGCCGACGGGCGAGAGGGCGCGCGTCTGCTCAAGCAGGGTGGCAGTCAGATCTGGGCCCAGGACGAGGCCAGTTGCGTCATCTATGGCATGCCCATGGCCATCGTCAAGGCTGGCCTGGCCGACGCCGTCTACAGCCTCGACGACATCGGTCGGCACCTGGTCGAGGCGTGCGGCTGATGGATGTCTTGAGCCTGATCGGGATCATCCTCGCGTTCGTCGCCATCATCGGTGGCAACTTTCTCGAAGGCGGCCACCTGTCGGCTCTGCTCAACGGTCCGGCCGCGCTGATCGTGGTCGGGGGAACCCTGGCCGCGGCGCTGATCCAGTCGCCCATGAGCGCGTTCAAGCGCGCCCTGCACAACGTTCGCTGGATCATCGTTCCGCCCCGGATCGACATGGCCGGGGGCATTGATCGCGTCGTCAACTGGAGCCTGGTCTCGCGCAAGGAAGGCTTGCTGGGCCTTGAAGCCAGCGCCGAAGCCGAGCCCGACGACTATGCCCGCAAGGGCTTGCAGCTGCTGGTCGATGGCGCCGAGCCGGCGACCATCCGCAACATTCTCGAAGTCGATCTGTACAACCGCGAAACCCGCGATCTGCAAGCGGCCAAGGTGTTCGAAAGCATGGGTGGCTATGCCCCAACCATCGGCATCATCGGTGCGGTCATGGGGTTGATCCACGTCATGGGCAACCTGGCCGATCCCAGCCAGCTGGGCAATGGCATCGCCGTGGCGTTCGTGGCGACCATCTATGGCGTGGCCAGTGCCAACCTGCTGCTGTTGCCGGTGGCGCACAAGCTCAAGGCATTGGCCCAGCGGCAGGCGGCCTATCGGGAAATGCTGCTCGAAGGACTGCTGTCCATCGCCGAGGGCGAGAACCCGCGCTCCATCGAAATGAAGCTGCAAGGCTATCTCGACTAGGAGAGCAAGCCATGGCCCGTCGTCGTCGCATTGAAGAGCCGGAGAATCATGAACGTTGGCTGGTGTCCTACGCCGATTTCATCACCTTGCTGTTTGCGTTCTTCGTGGTGATGTATTCGATCTCGTCGATCAACGAAGGCAAGTACAAGGTGCTCTCGCAAGCGCTGGTCGGGGTCTTCAATGATCCGGACCGCAGCATCCGGCCGATTCCGATCGGCGAGGAGCGACCCTTGACGACCCGTCCGGCGCAGCCGTTGGTGACCGACAGCGAACAGCCTGAAGCGGCCGTCGGCGAGGCGGCCGATCCGCTGCAGACTATCGCAAACGATGTGCGTCAGGCGTTCGGTGACCTGATCGCCTCGGATCAATTGACGGTACGCGGCAACGAGTTGTGGATCGAGATCGAGCTCAAGTCCAGCCTGCTGTTCGGCAGCGGCGATGCGATGCCCAGTGACATGGCGTTTTCGATCATCGACAAGGTCGCGACCATTCTCAAGCCTTTCGACAACCCGGTGCATGTCGAGGGATTCACCGACAATCAGCCCATCAGCACGGCGCAGTACCCGACCAACTGGGAGCTGTCGACCGCACGGGCGGCGAGTATCGTGCGCATGATGGCCCTCGAGGGAATCGACCCACGCCGCATGGCTGCGGTGGGCTATGGCGAGTTCCAGCCGGTGGCCGACAATGCCACCGCCGATGGGCGAGGGCGCAACCGTCGGGTGGTGCTGGTCATTTCACGCAACCTGGACGTACGTCGCAGCATCACCAGTTCAGGCAGTGCCAATGCGCAGCCGGATGCGGCGTTGCGTCGTGCTGGCACACAAACTGCACTGACGCCGCTAAACGCGCCGTCGGCGGCTGGCTCTGTCAAAAGTCCGCCGCCCGGCCCATAAATTGAAGCATCACTGTCTCGGCGGCTGTTGACCGAGGGGAAACCACCATCATGAGAGTCTGGGCAGTAGCCAATCAAAAAGGCGGGGTCGGCAAGACCACGACCTCGATCGCCTTGGCGGGTTTGCTGGCCGAGGCAGGCAAACGCGTGGTCGTGGTCGATCTCGATCCACACGGCTCGATGACCAGTTATTTCGGGCACAATCCGGACGAGCTGGCGCACAGCTGCTTCGACCTGTTCCTGCACAAGGGCGCAGTGCCTGCAGGGCTCGCCCACCAGTTGCTGCTACCGACCAGCGAGGCCAACGTCTCGCTGTTGCCGTCGAGTACCGCACTGGCCACGCTGGAGCGGCAGCAGCCTGGGCAGAGCGGGCTTGGCCTGGTCATCGCCAAGACGCTGGCGCAGCTGTGGCAGGATTTCGACTACGCCGTGATCGACAGCCCGCCTTTGCTGGGTGTGCTCATGGTCAACGCCTTGGCGGCCAGCCAGCAGTTGGTGATTCCGGTACAGACCGAGCATCTGGCAGTCAAGGGCCTGGAACGCATGGTCAGCACCTTGACCATGATCAACCGTTCGCGGCGCCAGGCGTTGCCGTACAGCATCATTCCGACTCTGTTCGACCGTCGTACCCAGGCATCGCTGAGCACCTTGCGCACCCTGCGCGACGATTACCCGCAACATCTTTGGCCGGGCTACATCCCGGTCGACACCCGTCTGCGCGATGCCAGCCGGGCCGGACAGACACCCTCGCGCTTCGACGGCAAGAGCCGCGGCGTGGTCGCCTACCGTGCCTTGCTCAAGCACTTGCTGGCTCAACAACTTGTCGCGCAGGTAGCCTGATGAACCGTCCCGTCGATATTGCCCAGCGGCCACAGGTGGCCTTGCAGTCCTACCTGGACAGTCTGCTGCACGAAGCCACCGAAGCACTCGAACTGGAGCCCAGCCTGGACCGGCTCGACGAATTCCAGGCCGCGGTGCTCGAAGAGCAGGCGCGCGATGCCGTCAGTCTGCAGTCGGCGCCCGCGCCAGTGGCCGAATCAGTACTGGAACCCGAGCCGGCGCCATTGCGGTCAGCGCCAGTACCCATGCCCGTACCCATTCCGGTCGCCGATCCGTTGCCCATCGCCGAGCCCGAGCGCGTCTCGCCCGTGGCCGATGTGCATCTGCCGACGGTCGCCACGCGACCGTTGCTGGCGGCGGTCGATGGCCGTCCCACCTGGGCGGCCGAGCCGTTCGAGTGCCTGCTGTTCGACGTGGCCGGGCTGACTCTGGCCGTACCGCTGGTATGCCTGGGTTCCATCTATGCGTTGGCCGGTCAGACCCTGACGCCGTTGTTCGGCCAGCCAGACTGGTTTCTCGGCATCCTTCCCAGCAACAGCGGCAACCTGAAGGTGCTCGACACCGCGCGCTGGGTCATGCCCGACCGCTATCGTGACGATTTCCGCGACGGGCTGCAGTACGTCATTTCGGTGCAGGGCTACGAGTGGGGCCTGGCCGTGCATCAAGTCAGCCGCTCCCTGCGCCTGGACCCAAGCGAGATCAAGTGGCGCAGCCAGCGCGGTCAGCGCCCATGGTTGGCAGGAACCGTCATCGAACACATGTGTGCGCTACTGGACGTCGCAGAGCTGGCCGAGCTGATCGCCAGTGGCGGCGCGCGACATCTGCGCGCGGTCGACTCGGCGTCGGGCAAGTCCGCCGCCAGCAGCATCAACACCGTTATCAAGCATTGAATGAACACGCCGCCGTCATGGCATTTGAGGGGTTAGTAGCATGAAGAAGTCGTCTGCCCAAGGTTCCGAAGATCCGATTCTGCAATGGGTCACCTTCCGTCTGGACAATGAAACCTATGGCATCAATGTGATGCAGGTGCAGGAAGTGTTGCGCTACACCGAAATCGCGCCGGTGCCGGGTGCGCCCAGCTACGTGCTGGGTATCATCAACCTGCGCGGCAACGTGGTCACCGTGATCGATACGCGTCAGCGCTTCGGCTTGCAGTCCAGCGATGTCAGCGACAATACGCGCATCGTCATCATCGAGGCCGACAAGCAGGTGGTGGGGATTCTGGTCGACAGCGTCGCCGAGGTCGTCTACCTGCGCCAGTCGGAAGTCGAGACCGCGCCCAACGTCGGTAACGACGAGTCGGCCAAGTTCATCCAGGGCGTGTGCAACAAGAACGGCGAGTTGCTGATTCTGGTAGAGCTGGACAAGATGATGTCCGAAGAAGAGTGGTCCGAGCTGGAGAACATCTGAGTGATCTTCGAGGTCGCTGTCGTCTTGCTGGCGGTGCTGTGGATAGGAACGGTGTCGTTGTTCCTTTCCTACCAGAAAACCCAGCGCCTGTTGGCCGCCGAGCAGGCGGCCGGTGACGCGCTGCGTGATCAGCGGCTGCGCGAGCTGACCAAGCGCCTGGACGACTACCAGAACCTCAACGTGCGCCTGGGCGAAGCGTTGCACGAGCTGCGCGCAGTGGTCGGGCCTCTGCCCGAGAAGCTGGCGCAGCTCGAGCAGCGCGACCCCGGCAGCTTGTCGTTCGCCCAGGCCGGCAAGCTGGTGGCCATGGGCGCCTCGGTGGATGAGCTGACTCAGGCGTGTGGCCTGACCCAAGCCGAGGCCGAGCTGATGAGCAAACTGCACCGTGGGTAACACGGAGACGGTGCAGCCTGTCATCGGATTCAACAGCAGACGCCATTCAGGTATTCGGGCAGTGGGCCATCAAGTGTATCTCCAGCTCGCAGTACTCCCCACCTGAGAGAACTTATTCAGAGGCGTCAGCGCCTGGTAGGCTTCCTCGACTTCGGACCAATTGATGGTCGCGGCCTGATTGCGCAACGGCAGTGCCATCATGTTCCAGACTTCACGGTACTGAGCCAGCTCCAGCAGCCGCTCACGGATGGTGTCGGTGAGTGCTTTTGGCCCGCTTATGTGGTTCAGGGCAATGGCGTAACGTTGAAACCCTGCAGGGTCGTGAAAGAAGTCCGGACGGCTCTTGTAGAAGTCCGGTTGCGCCTCGAAACGCTGGCGCATGGTGTCCGATATCGCGTTCAGGGTCGGATTGCCCGGATGACTGCCGATCATGCTGTTGCCATATTCAGTGTTCATGCCCAAGGTTTCATTGGACAATGGCAAGCCCACAATCAAGCCTCGGTTCGAAGTGCGCATGGGCACCGAATCGATCGGCACCGACGTTTGCTTCAGTGGCGTTTTTTTTCCCGGCGGCAGGATGGCATCGTCCAGATCCATGTACAGCCCCCCTTCGTGATAGAGCACCCGATAGCGCAGTACGTCCGATGCCGACGCAAAGTTGGAACCCACACCGCGATTGCCGTTGATGGCCGCTTTGTACTGGGCGTAATAGGGGCTTCGCTGGAACTCCTTGTACAGTGGCTGCGATTCGAGCGGGATGACTTCAAGCGTTGGAGCATGTGCGGCCAGATATTCGACGTTGCGAGCATAGATGCTTGGCGACATCGTGGAGAGGTACAGGCGATATTTGTATCTGGATTCGCTCAGAAGGGCGGCGTTGCGCCGCACATTCGCTAAAAGTGAGGGACTGATGACTTTGTCGCCTACCCAGATGCACGAGATTTTCTGCGGGATGGGTTTGGCGGCTGGCGGACGCAGTTCGGCGAGGCTCATGGGCAGTATCACGTCCACCCCCAGTGCCTGCAGCGTTTCCATGCGCTGTGCATCGGTAACGGGTCGCTCGGGATTTTCCAGCTTTACCAGAGACCGGCCGCCTGACTGGGGCGCTACATAGTACTGCGGGTTCTGCTCGTCCACGTCCGAGGTGCGGACGAAGGCATCGTGCTCCACATCGTAGTGCACGTCTGTCAGCTCTCCATCGATCTCGCATTCCAGAATGTCCCGCGTACCCCGGTAGGTACGTACCCTGACGATGGCATTTGCAATATCCTCACGCGCACCGGCCAAGGGCGGGATGGCGTTGGGCAGGCTGAACGCCGTTTCCAGGACCGGTTCGACAGGCGGCAGGTGCGGAGCGTTGAGCGGACTCAGCGGATACCCGATCTGTCCATTGACTCGGCTGGGAAGTACGAACTCGGACCGTTTTATGCGAAAGATAGCAGGCGTTTCCGGGACTGTCAGATGCACCAGCGGCTCAGCGTTGAGTAGGCCCCAGGCAGCGTCTGCGGCGCCGTCTGCACGCTGCGCCAGCGTCTTGGCATTGATTGCGCGGTCCAGGCCCAGGCCCAGTTCGATCAGCCCGCCCAGCGCAAATATCGGCGCCAGTTCCGGCACGACCATTGCGATCGGCGCCAGCGTATTGATGAGCGAGTCGAAGTACCCCCGCCATTTCTCCTTGGTCACCGAATTGTCGGTACTGATGATGAAATCAGCGTCCTGCTCGCAGCGCTTCTTCTGCTGCCTGGCCATCGCCTTGAACAGATCGCCTTCGATGGGAGGGCTGTATTTGCTCACGTTGTAGTTGACGATCTCCTTGGGTTTCCACAAGCCGCTGGTGGCAAAGCCAGGGTGGCGATCAGGGTCGAAGTGGTGCTCTTTCGGGAACAGTCCCAGCCCGGTCAACGCTGTGCTCAAGCCGCTGAAACCCAATGTGTCGGCCTCGTCGCCTGGCGGGAAGTGAGTTTCCAGGGCCTGCCGGGTATCGGGGTGCTTGCACTGTCTGGCCACCCAACGCTGCATGGTCAACTCGTCGCTGAACTCATGGAACGGCGAGCTGTTGCCAGGTATGTACAACAGGGTCAGGCCCGTGGTCGTGTTTTTCAGGCAAAGCAGGTTGGTGGCCACATAGCCATAGATGTTCAGGCAGGCGACCTGGACGTGACGCGGGCGCGTTTGCAGGCCGGCCACCTGCCAGGCCAGAACGCGACCGTCGTCGCTCAGGCTTGCGTTGGCGACCTGCTTGTTGCAGGCGGCGATGAAGTTGACCTTTGCCGCATCGCGGTAGCGGGTCAGTCCATCTTTCCAGTACGTCTCCAGCATGCGCCCATAGGGATAGCGGAAGTCCAACTGCCAGATGAATCGCTGGAAGTCTTCGGCAGGAAGACGTACGTGATGGTCCGCGTCGAAGGCAGCTTGCGACGACTGACGGTAGAGTCCGTTGTACACCAGATAGGGCGCGCCATTGTCGAACAGGCTCTGCTCGTCCAAGTGGTCGACCAGCGTGATCGGGTACGGCGGCGGATCCCCCGCCCACGCCTCATGCAGCGCAGCACCGATCAGATTGTTGTTCGACTCACCCTGCCAGTTGGACAGCAGCGCCTGTGTCATGGTGAGTTTCTGAACGACACGGGCGATGCAGCGCTGACCTTTGATCTGATAGTGCAGCGTGACTGCATCGATCCTGTCCGGGTTCAGCTTCATGTCGCGCTTTGCAGCCCACTCGGTTATGGCGTCGGCGGCGGCGCGATCGGGCCGAGGGTAATTGTCCAGCGAATCGCGGACGGCCTGGATGCCTTGGGCAGAGATGAATGATTGGGTCATGGCGGTATTCCTGTTCAAGCACGGAAATTCGTGCCAGGCCATGATTCGCGGCGGGCGGACGGTGAACGGGATACATAGATAGGGCGCTGTAGTCACGAACGTCCGTTCGGGGGTGCGAGCGCGTCATGGCTGAACGCCTCGAAAAGGATCCAGTCATCGATCCGTGTGGGGCCCGCAGCCCAGGATCTACGGGGCTTTGGGGGTGATGTCGCGTTCCACGGGCGCGGGTGCCAGCTCGAACCCTGCGGGGGTCTTGCCTTGCAGGTGCCAGGCGAAGGCGATGATCTCTGCGATGGTCAGATACAACTCGTGGGGGATGCTGTCGCCCAGTTCCATGCGTGCCAGCATCTTCACCAGCTCGGCATTCTCGTAGACCGGCACTTCATAGTCGCGGGCCATCGCCAGGATCGCTTCGGCCAGCTCATCGTCGCCCTTGGCGGTAAGGGTAGGGGCCTTCTGGCCGTCGTAGCGCAGGGCGATGGCTTGGCGCGGGGCTCGTTCGCTCATGCGGTTTCGTCCACCCAGCGTTGCTCCAGTCGCGTCCGTGCACCTTGCGGTGCGCTGCCCTGATGGCATTGCAGATCAGCCACGTTCAAGCCTGTGGCTTGCAGACGCTGGCGCAAATTGTCCAATTGGTTCTCGATCAGCAGGGCGGTAGCCGGACGCTGCGCCCACAGTTGGCTGGACAGGCTGCCGTGGGCCAATTGCGCCTGCACCTGAAGCGGGCCCAGGGTGTCCAGATCGAAGGCCAGGTCCAGCCGCCAGATCTTCTCCTGGGCCGGCCTGGACTCGTTCTTGTCAGGGGGCTGCTGATCCGGTGGCGGGTCTTCGCGTTGCACCTTGACCTGCAGCGGGATGAACTCGTGCAGGTGGCGCATGGGAATCTCAAGTTGCCAGGTGGTCTGTGTGGCCCCTTCGGGGGTGCGTCCGGTTTGCTCCAGGCCGGCAAGCTGATGGCTCTGCAGCCGAGCCACCGCTGCACCGGCCAGGCGCAACAGGTGTTCGAGGTCGTCTTCGCCTTCGCCTTTCTGTGCAGTACGGGCGGGCAGGGGGAAGCTCACCGGCACGGTCTTTTCGCTGACCTGCCCCCAGGCATTCAGGGCATTGCGCACCCGGCCCGGCAAGACCTGAGCGAGGACATTGGCCGCCACCGCCGGTTGCGCCGCCGGATTGGGCAACGTGCCGGGCGCGATCTGCGCCATCAGGCGCAACAGCGCCGACTTGAGATCGGGGGCCGGTTGTCCGTTGAGCAGATTGGCTTCCAGAAAGGCGCCGCTGGCGACCACGGCCTGGGCGACTGTTTTCGGATCGGCCATCTGCTGCACGTCCGGCAGGCTGGCCAGCAGGCGTTCCAGGCCGGCGCGGGTCGGCGGCGCCATATCGGGGTTTTGGCTCAGGTTCTGCACCAGGCTCAGCAGGCTGTCGAGCGAACCCTGCCGGGCTTGCTGGGCCCCCAGTTGCTGGGCCACGGCCAACTGGTCCATGCGCCCGCTCAAGGGCACGAAATTCAGGCTCTGGTCACTCATCACCTGGGCGCTGAGCAGACTGCCCAGGCGCAGCGGCTGAGGGCTCTCGATGGCCAGAATGTTGCCGGCCTGGGCAGTGTTGAGCAGGGTCACCATGGCTTTGTACACCGCCGGTTGCCCGGCGATCTGAGGCAGCGTCTGGCTGCTGCTGACCTTGCCCTGCAACAGCGTGCCGACTGGCAGGGCCTGGGTGTCGATGCGTGTCAGGGTCACCGGTGCGCCATTGCCGCGCTCCTGGGTGGTGACCAGTGCTGCGCCCCCGGCCAGGTGCGACACCAGCAATGCAGTGCCTTGCGGCACCGGCTGCAGACTGCTGGCGGTGATCGTCGCCACGCCGCCGCCGGCCAGGCTCAGGCGTAGCAGCAACTGGAAATCCTGCGCGCCGGCCTTGACCGAAACCACTTCGGCATCGACCGTCTCGCCCAGGGCCAGCAGGCTGTCCAGGGGCTGGGTGATCTTCACCGTCTCGGTGTTCGACGCACTGACGCGCGCGGCACCGCTGGCGGTGGGAAGCGCGGCGAGGTTGCTGATCAGGTCAGGCATGATGAAACCTGTGTCGGTTACGCCCTTGGGCAGAGACTGCGCATGTATAATGCGCGGCCACGGCGGCCGGCTCTGCTACACAGCGCCATGGGAGTATAGCGGCCTTGCCCTGCGAAACTTGAGTGCGGCACGGTGCCGTAACCTGCGACCGAACCCGATGAGGCGGATTCTTGACCCCATACCTGTACGCCACCGATCTTGCCTGCGACCGCGATGGGCGCCTGCTGTTCGAGCATCTGCAGGTCCAGGTGGCTGCGGGTGACATGCTCCAGGTGTGCGGACCCAACGGCTGTGGCAAGACCAGTCTGCTGCGCGTGCTGGCCGGGCTGATGCAGCCCGCCGATGGGCAGGTCGTCTTTGCCAGCCCGGCGCTGCACGCGCAGCGCAGCGAGCGTGGCGGTCAGCTGCTGTGGATCGGCCATGCGACGGGTATCAAGGATGCCCTCAGCCCCGAGGAAAACCTCGCCTGGCTTTGCGCGCTGCATACGCCAGCCAGCCGCGAGCACATCTGGAAGGCTTTGGCCGCCATCGGTCTGCGCGGCTTCGAAGACGTGCCGTGCCGTATGCTTTCGGCGGGTCAGCAGCGCCGCGTGGCGTTGGCCCGTCTGTATCTGCCCGGCCCGCCGTTATGGATTCTCGACGAGCCCTTCACCGCGCTCGATGCGCAGGCGGTCGAGCAGGTCGAGCAGCACCTGGTCGATCACTGCGAGCGAGGCGGCATGGTGGTGCTGACCACACACCATGTGCTGGGGCAGACGCCGAATCGCTACCGGCGACTGGAACTGGGTGCGAACGCGGCATGAGTGTCTTCGTCCTGTTGCTCAAGCGCGAGGCGCGACTGCTGTGTCGGCGACCCGCAGAGCTGGCCAATCCTCTGGTGTTTTTCGCCATCGTGGTTGCGCTGTTCCCGCTGGCCGTGGGGCCGCAGATGCAGCTGCTGCAAAGTCTTTCCCCAGGCCTGGTGTGGGTGGCCGCGTTGCTGGCGGTGCTGCTGTCGCTCGACGGGTTGTTTCGCAGTGATCTGGAAGACGGCTCGCTCGAGCAATGGGTGCTGTCCGAACACCCATTGCCAGTGCTGGTGCTGGCCAAGGTGCTGGTGCACTGGGCGTTCTCCGGGCTGGCGCTGGTGCTGGTTTCACCGCTGCTGGCCCTGATGCTCGGCTTGCCTGAACGCTGCCTGCCGGTGCTGCTGGCCTCGTTGCTGCTCGGCACGCCGGTGCTCAGCCTGCTGGGCGCGGTGGGAGCTGCGCTGACCGTTGGGCTCAAGCGCGGCGGCCTGCTGTTGGCCTTGCTGACGCTGCCGCTGTACATCCCAGTGCTGATTCTGGGCAGTGGCGCGCTGCAGGCGTCCTTGCAGCAGTTGCCGACCGCTGGCTACCTGTTGTGGCTGGGCAGCCTGACGGCACTGGCCGTGACACTGGCGCCCTTCGCGATCGCGGCCGGGCTCAAGATCAGTGTCGGCGAATGAACGGACGAGGCCGGGTGTGCGACCGGCTCATGCTTTTGAATACGGGGTCATGAAGAACAAGGTGATGAACTGGACGTGGTTTCACAAGCTCGGCTCGCCCAAGGCGTTCCATGCCCTGAGCGGGCGCTTGCTGCCCTGGCTGGGCCTGGCGGCGGCGTTGCTCATCGGTGCCGGTGTGGTGTGGGGCCTGGCCTTCGCTCCGCCGGATTATCAGCAGGGCAACAGCTTTCGCATCATCTACATCCACGTGCCCGCGGCCATGCTTGCCCAGTCCTGCTACGTGATGATGGCCCTGGCCGGTGTGGTCGGGTTGGTCTGGAAGATGAAGATTGCCGACGTCGCACTGCAATGCGCCGCGCCCGTGGGCGCCTGGATGACCGTGCTGGCGCTGGCCACCGGCGCCATCTGGGGCAAGCCGACCTGGGGCAGTTGGTGGGTCTGGGATGCGCGCCTGACGTCCATGCTGATCCTGCTGTTTCTCTACCTGGGGCTCATTGCCCTGGGCCAGGCCATCGGCAATCGCGAAAACGCGGCCAAGGCCTGCGCAGTGCTGGCCATCGTCGGCGTGGTCAACATTCCGATCATCAAGTACTCGGTGCAGTGGTGGAACACCCTGCACCAGGGCGCCACCTTCAGCCTGACCGAAAAACCGGCGATGCCCGCGCAGATGTGGCTGCCGCTGTTGTTCACGGTCCTGGGTTTCTATTGTTTCTTCGGTGCGGTACTGCTGCTGCGCATGCGTCTGGAAGTGCTCCGGCGCGAGGCTCGCAGCCGCTGGGTTCAGGAATACCTGGCCGGTGAACTGAAACCGAGGGTCGGGCCATGAGCTTCACCTCGTTCGCCGAGTTTCTGAGCATGGGGCGCCATGGTGTCTACGTCTGGTCGGCCTATGGCCTGTGCCTGCTGGTACTGATCGTCAACGTGGTCGGGCCGCTGCTGGCCCGGCGACGCTATCTGCAACAAGAGGCGCGACGCCTGCGCCGGGAGGGCCGACCGTGAAACCGCAACGGCGCAAACGCCTGACGCTGATCCTCGCCCTGGTGGCCGGCGTCGCCCTGGCCGTCGGACTGGCCCTTGGCGCATTGCAGCAGAACATCAACCTGTTCTACACGCCAACGCAGATCGCCAATGGCGAGGCGCCGACGGGCACGCGCATTCGCGCCGGTGGCATGGTCGAAAAGGGCTCGCTGCAACGCTCCGGCGACTCGCTGGATGTGCGCTTCGTGGTCACCGACTTCCAGCACAGCGTCACGATCACCTACCGCGGGATCCTTCCCGATCTGTTTCGCGAAGGGCAGGGCATCGTCGCCCTGGGCACCTTGAACGCCGACGGCGTTGTGGAAGCAAACGAGGTGTTGGCCAAGCACGATGAAAAATACATGCCACCGGAGGTCACCAAGGCTTTGAAGGATTCCGGCCGAATGGGAGCTTCACAATGATCGGCGCTCTGCTGGTGCCCGAGTTGGGCCACTTGGCGATGATCCTGGCGCTGTGTCTGGCCCTGGTCCAGGCCAGCGTGCCCTTGGTGGGCGCATGGCGCGGTGATCGACTGTGGATGAGCCTGGCACGGCCGGCCGCGTGGGGCCAGTTCACCTTCCTGGTACTGGCGTTCGCGTGCTTGGCCGCAAGCTTTCTGAGCGACGATTTTTCCGTGCGCTACGTGGCCGAAAACTCCAACAGCGCATTGCCCTGGTACTACAAGTTCAGCGCCGTATGGGGTGCCCACGAGGGCTCCTTGCTGCTGTGGGCGCTGATCCTGGGCGGCTGGACCTTCGCCGTGTCGATCCGCTCGCGGCAGTTGCCCCAGGTCATGCTGGCGCGGGTGCTGGCAGTGATGGGCATGATCAGCGTCGGCTTCCTGTTGTTCCTGATTCTCACCTCCAACCCCTTTACCCGCGTGCTGCCGCAGATTCCGGCCAACGGTCGCGACCTCAACCCGTTGCTGCAGGACATTGGTCTGATCGTCCATCCGCCGATGCTGTACATGGGCTACGTGGGTTTTTCGGTCGCCTTCGCCTTTGCCATCGCCGCGCTGCTGGGCGGCAAGCTGGACGCTGCCTGGGCCCGTTGGTCGCGCCCCTGGACCATGGTGGCCTGGAGCTTTCTGGGCATTGGCATCACCCTGGGTTCGTGGTGGGCGTACTACGAACTGGGCTGGGGCGGCTGGTGGTTCTGGGACCCGGTGGAAAATGCCTCGTTCATGCCCTGGCTGGTCGGCACTGCGCTGATCCATTCCCTGGCGGTCACCGAGAAGCGCGGCGTGTTCAAGAGTTGGACGGTGCTGTTGGCCATTGCCGCGTTTTCCCTGAGCCTGCTGGGCACATTCCTGGTGCGCTCGGGCGTGTTGACCTCGGTGCATGCGTTCGCCTCGGATCCGACCCGTGGCGTGTTCATTCTGATCTTCCTGCTGTTCGTGGTGGGCGGATCATTGACGCTGTTCGCGCTGCGCGCGCCGGTGGTCAAGAGCCACGTGGGCTTCGGCCTGTGGTCGCGGGAGACCCTGCTGCTGGGTAACAACCTGATCCTGGTGGTGGCCGCTTCGATGATTCTGCTGGGCACCCTGTACCCGCTGGCGCTGGATGCCCTGACCGGCGCCAAGCTGTCGGTCGGTCCACCGTATTTCAATGCGCTGTTCGTGCCCCTCATGGCGTTGCTGATGCTGGCCATGGCCGTTGGCGTGCTGGTGCGCTGGAAACACACGCCGACCGCCTGGCTGCGTCGCATGCTGGTGCCGGTACTGCTCGGCAGCGCCGTGCTGGCGCCGCTGGCCGCCTGGTGCCTGAGAGATTTCGCCTGGCCGGTGCTGAGCACGTTCGCCCTGGCGGCCTGGGTGGTGCTGGCCGGCGTGCGCGACCTGCACGACAAGACCCGTCACAAGGGCCTGCCCCGCGGCATTGCCGGCTTGCCGCGCAGCTACTGGGGCATGCAGCTGGCTCACTTGGGCATAGCCGTCTGTGCCCTGGGCGTGGTGTTGTCGAGCCACAACAGTGCCCAACGCGATCTGCGCATGGCGCCGGGCGATGCGGTCGATCTGGGTGGCTATCAGTTCATCTTCCAGGGCGCCGAGCCTTACCGGGGGCCGAATTTCAGCGCCCAGCGGGGCAGTGTTCAAGTCCTGCGCAATGGCGTGCAAGTCAGCCTGCTGCATCCGGAAAAACGCTTGTACAGCGTGCAGCAATCGGTGATGACCGAGGCCGGCATCGATGCCGGCTTCACCCGCGACCTCTATGTCGCGCTGGGCGAACCGCTGGAAAACGGCGCGTGGGCGGTGCGGATCCACGTCAAGCCATTCGTGCGCTGGATCTGGCTGGGTGGGTTGATGACCGGGCTGGGCGGCTTCCTCGCCGCACTGGACCGGCGCTATCGCATCAAGGTCAAGGCGCGTGTGCGTGACGTATTGGGCAAAGGGGCCGTGGCATGAAGCGTTGGCTGTTGGCGGTGCCGCTGGGGGCTTTCCTGGTGCTGGCCGTGCTGCTCTACCGCGGGCTCTATCTTGACCCTGCGCAGTTGCCGTCGGCCCTGATCGGCAAGCCGTTTCCCGAGTTCAGCCTGCCTGACACTCAGGGCCAACGAAGGCTGACTCGAGCCGATCTGCTGGGCAAGCCGGCCTTGGTCAATGTCTGGGGGACGTGGTGCGTGGCCTGCCGCGTCGAACATCCCGTGCTCAACACGCTGGCCGAGCAGGGCGTGCTGATCTATGGCATCAACTACAAGGATGACAACGTGGCAGCACGGCGCTGGCTGGCCGATTATCACAATCCCTACACGCTGGACATCAACGACAAGGACGGCAGCCTGGGCTTGAACCTGGGTGTGTACGGCGCACCGGAGACGTTCCTTATCGACGCCAGGGGCGTGATTCGCCACAAGTGGGTCGGGGTCATCGACCAGACCGTTTGGCGCGAGCAACTGGCGCCGTTGTACCAGGCGCTGCTCGACGAGGCTCGGCCATGAAGCGCTGGCTGCTGCTGTCGATACTGCTGTTGAGCCTGTCCGGCGTGGCACGGGCTGCCATCGATACCTATCAGTTCGCCAACGACCAGATGCGCGAGCGCTTTCACCAATTGACCCAGCAACTGCGCTGCCCCAAATGCCAGAACCAGGACATCGCCGATTCCAATGCGCCCATCGCCAGTGACCTGCGCCGCGAGATCCATCGGCTGTTGACCGAGGGCAAGGATGACGGGCAGATCATAGAGTTCATGGTCGATCGCTACGGTGAGTTCGTTCGTTACAAGCCAGCGCTGACCGCGCGTACCGGATTGCTCTGGTTCGGCCCGGCGGTTTTGTTGGTGGTCGGCGTGGGTGTGATCGCGCTGACCTTGCGACGTCGGCGCAGGCAACCCGCTACCAGCCCGCGGGATCTCGACCCTGCCGAACGCGCCCGTTTGGCCGCGTTGCTCGCCCAAAAACCGTTGGATGAAGACCGCCCATGATCGATTTCTGGCTCGCTGCCGGCCTGTTGCTGCTGCTCGCCCTGGGTTTTTTGCTGGTACCGTTGCTGCGTGCCCGTCGCAACCAGCCCGAGCAGGACCGCACCGCCCTCAACGTGGCGCTGTATCAAGAGCGCCTGGCCGAACTGAATACGCAACAGGCTGCAGGCGTCTTGACGGCCGCGCAATTGGAAAGCGGCCAGGCCGAAGCCGCCCGCGAGTTGCTGGCCGATACCGAGGGCGGGGAAGTGCTCGCTGACACCCGTCTGGGCCGCTCGATACCGCTGGTGGCTGCGATTCTGGTGCCGGTGCTGGGGCTCGTGGTGTACCTGCACTATGGCGCCAGCGACCAGGTCGAGTTGAGCCGCGAGTTCGCCGTACCGCCCACGTCCATCGCTCAGATGACGGCGCGCCTGGAACAGGCGGTGCAGATGCAGCCGGAGGCGGTGGAGGGGGTGTACATCCTGGGTCGGACCTACATGGCGCAGAACCGGCCGGCGCAGGCGGCGGACTTGTTCGAGCGCGCCGCAAAACTCAGCGGTCGTCAGCCAGAGGTGCTGGGGCAGTGGGCGCAAGCGCTGTATTTCGCTGCAGGCAAGAAATGGTCCGAGCAGATCCAGGCACTCACTGACGAAGCCCTGCTGGGTGATCCGAAGGAAGCCACCAGTCTGGGCTTGCTCGGTATCGTCGCGTTCGAAGGGCGCGATTTCGACAAGGCCATCGCTTACTGGGAGCGCCTGCTGGCCACGCTTCCGGACAGAGACCCCGCACGCACGGCATTGCAGGGTGGAATCGAACGTGCCCGCGGCCAACTGGCCGCCGCTGGCAAGTTGCCTGTCGCCGAGCCCGCTCCGGCACGCGCCGTATTGAAGGTGCAGGTAGCCCTGGCACCCGCCGTGGTGGCCAGGGTCCAGCCGGGCGACAGCGTGTTCGTCTTTGCCCGCGCGGTGTCCGGGCCGCCCATGCCACTGGCGGTCAAGCGCCTGACGGTCGCCGACCTGCCGGCCCAAGTCGAACTGGCGGACAGCGATGCGATGATGCCGCAGCTGAAACTGTCTAACTTTCCCGAAGTCCAACTCATCGCCCGGATATCCAGGGCCGGCCAGCCCACGCAGGGCGAATGGCTGGCGCGAGGTGCGCCGATCGCCAGCGACAGCGCCGCCGTGCAGCAATTGATGATCGACAGCCCTGACCTGTAGAGAGATGCCATGAACCGTTTAGCTCGAATGGCCGTGATCAGCCTGGCCCTGGGCATGAGCGCCTGCGCCGTGCAGCGCCCGTCCGAACCTGCGCCGCAGCCACCGGTGCAGACCCTGCCACCGACAGGACCGAGCACCGCGCCCACTCCAGCCCCACCTGCGACGCCCACGCCACCCGCACCCAAGCCGATGCCGCGGACCTCGGCCAGTTTCGCTCCGCCCCCGGGCGGTGCCAGTCATTGGGACCCAAGCCTGGGTGTGTACGTGCTTGAAGATCAGCCCGACACCTACTATCGCCAGCGCACCTACTACCGCTGGAACGACGGCTGGAGCTGGGCCACCAGTCCCAAAGGCCCATGGGAAGCGACTGACACCACCGGCGTGCCGGCTGGCTTGGGGCGCAAACATCCCTGAAGCACGGCAGGCGCGAGTCAGTTCTGCATGATCTGACCCACCAGGCTCGCCACCCGCTCGACCCCGCGGGCACTCAAGTGGTCGTGGTCCTTGTACCACGACCCACTGTCACCGATCAGGCACGTCTGCGGGCTGCACAGCGCTTCATCGAGGTTGACCAGGCGAATCCGTTCGCGCGCGCTGTCGGCGGCGAACAATGAGCGTGTGTAGTGCTGGAACTGCAGGTGTTTCGCGTAGGGCACGGACAGCCGGTCGAGCAGCCGTTGCGTGTGTTCGGCATCGTCCCCCTTGTCGCGCGCCAGACGATAGTAGAGCTGCTTCGGACTGGTCTGCTGTTGCGGCGCCTGAGCCACCACGTAGACCTGTGCGCCCAACGCTCGGTAGGCATCGATGGTCCGTTCCAGGGCTTTTTCGAATACCGCGCGCGAGGCCTCGCGGGTGCGCGCCTGGCTGGCTTGATCCACCAGGAAATAGCCGCTCATGCGGTTCTGGTCGTAATCGCCATCGGTGTACAGCGTCCAGCGTGAAACCAGCACCACCGTCTTGATGCCATGGGCCTTCACATAGTCGTACTCGCGCTGGGCCAACGCCGGACACGCCCCTGGCGAATAGTTGCCCACCGCCACGTCGACACCCAGCAACGGCGGGCAGCCACCCATGCCAATGTGAGCGATGCGCCGGTCGTACCGCTTGCCTGCGGTATCGAACGCCGGCAACAGGGCTTCGGCATGGCTGTCGCCGAACACCGCCACGTCCGCAGCCTGCCGCTGGCGATCGGCACCGAACAGGCAGAAGTCCATGCCCCAGCCCTTGCCGTCATAGTTCGTGTCGCAGGCATCGCGGATATGTGGGTCTTCGAAGGCGGTCATGATGCTGGGGTCCACGTCGAAACGCTCGGTGAAGCCCTGCTGCGTGAACCCGGTAATGCCGAGCACGACGAACAGCGCCGAAGCGCCTGCGCTGCAACGCCACAAGCGCGCAGCGGGAACGCTATGCCGGTCACGAAAGCCACGTTCGACGAAGCGCCAGCTCAGCCAGGCCAACACCAGCGACAGCCCGCTCAAGCCCAGCATGGTCAGCGAGCTGGGCGCCACCAGGCTGTTGTTGCGGGCGAAGGCGAACAACGGTTGATGCCACAGATAGGCGCTGTAGCTGATCAGGCCAATGCCTACCAACGGGCGGCTGGCCAACACCTGGCCGACGACGTTGCCCGGATGAGCGAAAACGATCACCAGCGCCGCGCCTAGCGTCGGCAACAAGGCATTCACACCGGGAAACGGCGTGGCGTGGTCGAACGCCAGCACGCCATAGCCGATCATGGCCACGCCCAGCAGGCTGCCCATCTGCGCTTGCAGGCAAGGCTCGACCGAGCGTGGTCGCCAGGTGAAGTAGAAGGCGATGAAGGCGCCGATCAGCAGCTCCCAGGCGCGGGCGTGCAGGAGGTAGAACGCGGCCACCGATTCCGCACGGGCGCCGTGTTCGGCCAGGACTAGGCTCGCCAGGGCCAGCACGGCCAACAGTGCCACGATCGCGCGACGGCCCAGCCGCCAGCCGGCTATCAGCAGCAGTGGGAACAGCACGTAGTACTGCTCTTCCACCGCCAATGTCCAGGTATGCAGCAGAGGTTTCATCTCGGCGGCGGCATCGAAATAGCCGCTTTCGCGCCAGAACAGCAGATTCGAGGAAAACAGCGGCACTGCCGCCAGGCTCTTGCTGAACGCCTTGAGGTCCGGCGGGTCCAGCCATAGCCACGCCATGGGCAGACAGACCAGCAACATCACGAACAGCGCCGGCAGAATCCGTCGGGCCCGACGCTCGTAGAAGCGCAGCAGGGAGAAATCACCTTTGGTCATTTCCGCCAGGATGATCGAGGTGATCAGATAACCGGAGATCACGAAGAACACGTCGACCCCCACGAATCCGCCGGAAAACAGGCTGAAGCCGGCATGAAACAGAATCACCGGCAGCACGGCAAGCGAGCGCAGGCCGTCGATTTCCGGGCGATATTTCAGTACGGCATCCGATGATGTGCTCATGATGGTCGAACTCGCGCCAACGCTGGAGCGCGCGCGATGAAAAACCATCGGGCAGGCTACCGCCGAACGTTGGACGTAGGAAAGAGAAGGGGGGAGAAGCGAAAGGCAGGGCGTTACAGGCGAGGTTTTACCCCAAGCCTGCAACGCTGTCCAGCGGTGGAGCGATCGTTTACTGGCCGGTGTAGATCTGGTCGAACACGCCACCGTCATTGAAGTGGGTCTTCTGCACGCTGCGCCAGTCGCCGAAGGTTTTCTCCACCGAGAGGAATTCGACTTTCGGGAAGCGATCGGTGTACTTGGCCAGCACTGCAGGATCACGTGGGCGCAGGTAGTTGTTGGCCGCGATTTCCTGGCCTTCCGGCGACCACAGGTACTTCAGGTATTCGTCGGCCGCGGCACGCGTGCCCTTTTTGTCGACGACCTTGTCGACCACACTGACGGGTGGCTCCGCCTCGGCTGAAACGCTGGGGTAGACCACTTCGAACTGGTCGCGGCCGAACTCGCGGGCGATCATTTCGGCTTCGTTCTCGAAGGTGATCAGCACATCGCCGATCTGGTTGGTCATGAACGTGGTGGTCGCGCCGCGACCGCCGGTGTCCAGGACCGGTGCCTGCTTGAACAGCTTGCCGACGAAGTCGCGGGCCTTGTTTTCATCGCCACCGTTCTTGAGCACATAGCCCCAGGCCGACAGGTAGGTGTAGCGGCCGTTGCCGGAGGTCTTGGGGTTGGGGACGATAACCTGCACGCCATCCTTGAGCAGATCAGGCCAGTCCTTCAGCGCCTTTGGGTTGCCCTTGCGTACGATGAACACGGTCGCCGAGGTGAACGGTGCGCTGTTGTTCGGCAGGCGCGTGACCCAGTCGTCGGGCACCAGCTTGCCATTGTCAGCCAAGGCATTGATGTCGGTGGCCATGTTCATGGTGATGACGTCTGCCGGCAGGCCGTCGATGACCGAACGCGCCTGCTTGCTCGAACCACCGAAAGACATCTGCACGGTGATGGCTTCGTTGTGTTCGGCTTGCCAATGCTTCTGGAACGCACTGTTGTAGTCCTTGTAGAAGTCGCGCATCACATCATACGAGACGTTGAGCAGGCTGGGTGCGGCCTGGGCCAGGCCGGTCAGGCTCAAGCCTGCCGCCAACAGCGAGGCACCGATCAATTTTTTCACTGCAGTTCCCTCTTCGAGCGTTCTTGGAAATAGGCGGCATTATGCCTGCGCCCCGTGGCCAGGCGTTATGGGGGCGATTAGATCAAAAAGGGCGGTGCTTATAGCGCTTTCTTGAACAGCGCATTGCCACACTGGGAGCAGAACGAGGCTGTCTGTTCGTGGCTGCTTTTGTGGCACACCCCGCACTCGTGCTGCAGGCCTTCGCTGCGCATGGCGTTGGCCAGTTCGGCGGTGAAGATGCCGGTGGGCACGGCGATGATCGAGTAACCGGTGATCATCACCATCGCCGAGAGCACCTGGCCGATCGGCGTGATCGGTACGATATCGCCGTAACCGACCGTGGTCAGCGTGACGATGGCCCAGTAGATGCCCGTGGGAATGTTGGCGAAGCCGTTCTGCGGACCTTCGACCACGTACATCAAGGTGCCGAACACCGTGACCAGAGTGGTGACGCTCACCAGAAACACGATGATCTTCTGCTTGCTGCCACGCAGAGCCGCCAGCAGGTAGTTGGCCTGCTTCAGGTAAGGGCTGAGCTTGAGCACGCGGAAGATCCGCAGCATGCGCACCACGCGTACGATCATCAGGTACTGGGCGTCGCTGTAGTAGATGGCCAGGATGCCGGGGACGATCGCCAGCAGGTCGATCAGGCCGTAGAAGCTGAACGCATAGCGCAGGGGCTTGGGCGAGCAGTACAGGCGCAGCAGGTACTCCACGGCGAAGATGAACGTGAAGCCCCATTCGATCCAGGCGAACAGGTCGGCGTATTGGCTGTGCACCGTCTCGACGCTGTCGATGATCACCACCAGCAGGCTGGCGAGGATGATCAGCAACAAGGTCTTGTCGAAGCGGCGTCCGGCAGGGGTATCGCTCTGGAAGACGACGACGTACAGGCGATCACGCAAAGTGGTCATGGCAAAGGGGTTCCCAAGAAGGCGCACAGCGTAGGAGCTTTGCCGCGTCGGTGCAAGGCTGTGCGCCGACCTCGTCAGCGGGTCTGGCGAGGTGGCGCTATTCCGGCGCGCAGCCCTTGAGCACCAGCCGCGTGATGGTGTCGATGGCTGCTTCGTAATCGCTGTCGTCCAGCTTGGCCTTGCCGGTGATCGAGGCGATCTGCCAGTCGAAGTCGGCGTAGGTCTGCGTCGCGGCCCAGATGCTGAACATCAGATGATGAGGGTCCACCGGAGCAATCTGCCCACGATCGATCCAGGTCTGCAGACACTGGATGTTGTGCAATGCCTGGGCGTTGAGCTGCTCGACCTGATCGGCGCTCAGGTGCGGCGCGCCGTGCATGATTTCGCTGGCGAACACTTTCGAGGCGAAGGGCAGGGCGCGGGAGATGTGGATCTTGGAGCGGATATAGGCGCGCAGCACCGCTTGCGGCTCGCCGGCCGTGTCGAACGGCGTGGAGGCCTGCAGGATTGGCGTGATGATGCTTTCCAGCACCTCGCGGTAGAGGTTTTCCTTGGACTTGAAGTAGTAGTAGACGTTGGGCTTGGGCACACCGGCCTTGCTGGCGATGTCCTGGGTCTTGGCGGCGGCGAAACCCTTGTCGGCGAATTCTTCGCTCGCCGCACGCAGGATGAGGGCCTTGTTGCGCTCGCGAATACTGCTCATGGTGGGCAAAGATCCTTGTTTCTGCGCAGTGGCATCCGGCCGCGCCGGAGGGTCTGCGATGTTAGCACCGGCCTTGCCGAGCGCTCAACAGCGGCCCTGTGGGGGAACTAAGCCGGTGTCCCATGCGTCAGCCACCTAACTCACCCATAAGGATACTCCCCGTGGCCGCAGGCAATTTGCTGACCCTTCTCGACGATATCGCCACTCTGCTCGACGACGTTTCCCTGGCCGCAAAGAAAACCGCTGGGGTGCTTGGCGACGATCTGGCGCTCAACGCCCAACAGGTCACCGGGGTCAAGGCGGATCGCGAACTGCCGGTGGTTTGGGCAGTGGCAAAGGGTTCCTTGCTGAACAAGGCGATCCTGGTGCCGGCGGCGCTGTTGATCAGCGCGTTCGCACCGTGGCTGATCACGCCGCTGTTGATGATCGGCGGTGCCTATCTGTGTTTCGAAGGTTTCGAAAAGGTGGTGCACAAGTTCCTGCACAAGGACTCGGCTGCTGACCTTGAGCAGCGCAAGGCCGCCATGGCCGATGCCAAGGTCGACATGGTCGCGTTCGAGAAGGACAAGATCAAAGGCGCGGTGCGCACCGATTTCATCCTCTCGGCGGAAATCATCGTGCTGGCCTTGGGGGTGGTGTCAACGCGACCCTTCCTGGACCAGGTCGGCGTGCTGGTGATCACTGCGGTGCTGATCACCGCAGGTGTCTATGGACTGGTGGCCGGCATCGTCAAGCTGGACGATGTGGGGCTGTACCTCAAGCAGAAAACCGGATCGGCCAGTCAGGCGCTGGGCAATGGTCTGCTGTGGCTGGCGCCGGTGTTGATGAAGGTGTTATCGATTCTGGGCACCATCGCCATGTTTCTGGTGGGTGGCGGCATCATCGCCCACGGCCTGCCGTTCGTGCATCACATCAGCGAGGCAGCGGTGGCGTTGGCCGGTGGCGGCGTGATGGGCACGGTGGCCAGCACCTTGGTGGACGCACTGACCGGTATCCTTACCGGCGCCGTGGTCCTGGCCGTTGTCACCCTTGGCAAAAAGCTCTTCGGCAAATCCTAGCTCCTCTAGCAGCGGCGCAAGCCGCGCCCGGGAACGACGCAGTCCGACAGCCACACCGCATCCACCGCCGACGCGGCTCGCACCGCTGCTACAGGCACCACAATCTTCTGTAGCAGCGGCGCTAGCCGCGTCCGGCCACGACGCGGTCCGACAGCCACACCGCATACCCCGCCGACGCGGCTCGCGCCGCTGCTACAGGCACCGCAATCTTCTGTAGCAGCGGCGCAAGCCGCGTTCGGGAACGACGCGGTGCTCGGTGTGTACGCGGCCACGTTTGCCTGGTGTTCTGCGAGATTACGAACTTCATGCGCAGCGCCTTGCTCAGTTGGGCCACCGGCGTATTCACGAACTCAACGTCCTTCCCCTGGACATGCAAAAGCTCGACCACTCAGGTGTGTTAATGAATGCTTGGATATAAGGTGTCGTTAAACAAGGCTCGCAGTTGAATGGCAATCATTTCATGCTTCGTGACACGACAAGGTCATACTGATAGGCCAGTAGTCATTCTTTTATAAATAACCTTTCGTCTGTCCGTCCAATATAAATGGCATTAACTCGGCGATCTATCTTCCTAGTTAGGACGGCGTTGTAGCAGTGGCTCTCGTTTATCGGGAGTTTCCGTGTGCCGCTCCATGACCCGATAGCATAATTAGATAGCCTGAGGATTTGACAATGTTCTTGCACAACAAGCGTTTGCAATACACCGTGCGTGTGGCCGCACCCAATCCCGGACTGGCTAACCTCTTGCTGGAACAATTCGGTGGCGCACAGGGCGAACTGGCTGCCGCGGCGCGCTATTTTACCCAGGCTCTGGCCGAGGATGATCCGGGCCGCAAGGACCTGCTGATGTCCATCGCCACCGAAGAGCTGAGCCACCTGGAAATCGTCGGTTCGATCATCGTCATGCTCAACAAGGGCGCCAAGGGGCAGTTGGCCGAAGGCGTGCAGGAAGAGGGCGAGTTGTACCGCGCTATCAACGGAGCGGGCAATGATTCCCATATCACCAGCCTGCTGTATGGTGCCGGTGCACCATTGGTCAACTCTGCAGGTGTACCGTGGACGGCCGCCTACATTGATACCATCGGTGAACCCACTGCCGATATGCGCTCCAATATTGCCGCCGAGTCACGGGCGAAGATTGTCTACGAGCGGTTGATGAATGTGACGGACGATCCGGGCGTAAAAGAAGCGCTGGGCTTTTTGATGACGCGTGAAATAGCGCATCAATTGTCATTCGAAAAAGCCTTGCATTCCATTCAGCCCAACTTTCCCCAAGGCAAGTTGCCGGGCATGCCGGAATTCACCAACAAGTACTTCAATATGTCGGGTGAGCCGAATGTACGTGGGCCGTGGAATCAGGGAGAAGAGTGGGAATTCGTCGAGTCACCGGAACCGGCAGTCGATGGCGGTGATGGCAGCGCTTCTGTAACGTTGTCCGCAGACGATGCGGATGTCTTGGCGGCGATGAAGCTGCGCACCGAATCCGATCCGGATGCCGATCCGGTCACCGGGGCCGATCTGGGTTCAGGCAAGGCGTAAGGCGGTCTTGCCTGATCGCTGGAGCTGTCGAGCACTGAAAAAACCTCCCCGCAGCCTGGCTGCCGGGAGGTTTTTCAGTGTCCATGATCGGCACAGTGACAACACTCATGGGTGGCCTGCCGGCTCACCGACCGCTTCTGGTTTCGAACCCGTTCAGGCAAGCGCAGACTCGATGCAGAGATTCCTGACGAGCGAGTTAGCCCTGCAAGACCGGACGGGACACGAACCATGGATCAAAGCGGTTCAATATGCCACGGTGCACTGTGCAGCCTGACTCGGCGTGGTGTCAGGCGCGCTGTGGGTTTTTCCGCCAGTGCTTCGAGCAGCGCCGCAGGCTGCTCCATGGGCAAGTCGGCCAAGGCATCAGGCGCCAGTTCCCACCACTGGCTGGCCAGCAAGCGTTCGATGGTACCGGGGTCGAAGCGGTAGCGAATCACCCGTGCCGGGGTCCCGGCGACGATCGCGTAAGGCGGCACGTCCTTGTTCACCAATGACTGCGCGCCTACCACGGCGCCCGTGCCGATGCTGAGGCCGTCCATGATCATCGCATCGCGCCCGACCCATACGTCGTGCCCCAATGTGGTTGGTGCACTGACATAATAGCCCGCCGCCCCGGGCGCTCGCGCCGCACGCAAGGCGAACAGTTTGCTGTGAGTGGACAGCCAGCCCAGCGGGTGCGACTGACGGCTGTGACCAATGACCGTGTTGGCGGCGATCGAGCAGTAACGACCGATCTCGGACACTTCATGCAACTCGGCACCGCTCATGATATCGGTGTGCGCGCCGATGCTCAGGCGCTGGCCGAACAGCTTGACGTCATGCAGTTTGACGCCTTCCTCGAGCGTTAGCTCGATGCCGTTGCGCAATCCGCGGCTGCCGCAGTCCAGGCGGCACTTGCGCGCCGCCAGAGTTTTCTTCAGCTTGCGGTCGAGGAAGGCGCGTTTGAGAACGTTCATTGCAGGGTCCGGATCAGTCATGCGGGCCGTAAGCATATCCCATGCGCGATCGCTGTAGCAGCGGCGCAAGCCCTATCTGGCCGCACCGCGATCCTATCGACCCAACGCATCGACCGTCGGCGCGGCTCGCGCCGCCGCTACAGCGTTCAAGGAATCAGGCGTTCGCTGCGCAGCTTCTCGAACACGTCGAAGAATGCCTGATCACTGGCCTGAAACTCCGTGAAGCCCAGTCGACGGCTCTTGGACACATCAGTGACCACCTCGATCGGACGGCCCAGATCGGCATCGGTGTGCCAAGGTGAAACCAGCCGATCGATATCCGCTTCGCGCAGGCCATGTTTCTGGGCCAACTGTTGCCATACGTCGGCGTCGTCGGTCATTTGCTCTGCCAGAGGCGTGACCTGCTGCGGATAGGGCGCTGCCTCGACACCGAACCAGTCGGCGATCTGCTGCCACATCCAACTCCAGCGGAACACGTCACCGTTGGTCACGTTGAAAGCCTGATTGGCCGCCGCGGGAGTCGTACTGGCCCAGAGCAACTGTTTGGCCAGCAAACGGGCGTCGGTCATGTCGGTCAGGCTGTCCCACTGCACGCGCGAGCCGGGGAACACGAACGGGCGGCCGGTGGCTTTGCAGATGGAGGCATACACCGCCAAGGTGGTCGCCATGTTCATGGCGTTGCCTACAGCCACACCGGTAATGGTGTGAGGGCGATGCACGCTCCAGGTGAAACCATCGCGCTGGGCGGCGGCGAACACTTCATCTTCCTGGGCGTAATAGAAGTTCTCGACGTCCAGGCGACCCTGCTCCTCACGAAACGGGGTCTGCGGCAGGCTGCCCTTGCCGTAGTTTTCGAACGGGCCCAGGTAGTGCTTGAGACCGGTGACCAGGGCCACATGCTTGACGCTTCCCGCCGCGCGCAAGGCGTCGAGCACGTTGCGCACCATGGCGGCGTTGACGCGGATGTTCTCCGCTTCGGTGTCCTGGCGGGCCCAGGTGGTCAAAAAGACGTGGGTGGGCTTGAGCTCGGCCAGCGCCGTGGCCAGTGAAGCTGGGTCCAGCAGGTCAGCCTGGACCGGGGTGACACCCTCGGCCACGGCTGGCTTGCGCGCCAAGCCAGCGACCTGCCAACCCTGGTCCAGCAGCAGCCGCGAAGTCGCGCTGCCAACGATGCCGCTGGCGCCTACCACCAATGCAGAATGAGTCATGTTGTCTCCCGTTTTGAGTGGATGCTGTGGCGTTGGACCGCAACATCCCGCGGGGGACTGCATCGAATTGCGTGTGGTGGGACGTCGCAGCGCTGCTGAGCAGAGCGCCTAGCGTTCGTCGAGGGCGAAGCGGGTCAGGCTAAAGGTGCCGACCCCGGCGTCCCGAAGACGCTGCGAGCCTTGCAGTTCGGGCAGGTCGATGATGGCCGCCGCTTCGAACACCTCTGCGCCCATCCGCCGAACCAGATTGGCCGCTGCGATCAGTGTGCCGCCAGTGGCGATCAGATCATCGAACAGCACCAGCGAGTCCCCTTCGCACAGGCTGTCGGCGTGCACTTCCAGAAACGCTTCGCCGTATTCGGTCTGATAACCCTCGCACAGCACGTCCGCTGGCAGCTTGCCTTGCTTGCGGAACAGGATCAGTGGCTTGTTCAGCTCATGGGCGACGATGGAGCCGATCAGAAAACCGCGCGCATCCATCGCGCCGATGTGACTGAACTGTGCGTCGATGTAGCGGTGCACGAAACTGTCGATCACCAGGCGCAGGGCCTTGGGTGATTGAAACAGTGGAGTGATGTCGCGAAACACCACGCCGGGCTTGGGGAAATCCGGTACGGGGCGGATCAGGGACTTGAAGCTGTGTTCGTCGAAAACCATCGGTCATAGCTCTGGAAGGGCAGGGATGGCGCAGTATAACCTTCACCGCCGGCCAGTACTGCCCCGCCGGCTGCGGTCATTTGACTAGGCTCTGTGTGAAAAGCCTTGATACTCGGTGATGCTGCGTTGAAAACAGCCTTGCGATGCTCATTTACAGCCCGTAAACCCTGCTTCCTCGGCTGTTTTCGCCTGGCCTGACCTTCGTCTCAAGACTTTTCACACAGACCCTAGGGTGCCACCGGCCACGGCGCATAGCTGCTGCGCATCGAGGATACGCACTTCCTTGCCTTGCGCTTCGAGCAGGCCGTTCTGCTGGAAACGGGTGAACACCCGCGACACGGTTTCCACCGCCAGGCCAAGAAAGTTGCCGATCTCGTTGCGCGACATGCTCAGGCGAAACTGTACAGCCGAGTAGCCACGGGCGGTATGCCGAGCCGAGAGGTTGACCAGAAAGGTGGCGATGCGCTCGTCGGCGGTCTTCTTCGACAGCAGCAGCATCATCTGTTGGTCGTCGCGGATCTCGCGGCTCATCACCCGCATCAGCTGACGACGCAACTGCGGCAGTTGCACCGACAGCTCGTCCAGACGCTCGAAGGGAATCTCGCACACCGAAGTGGTTTCCTGAGCCTGCGCGGTGACCGGGTACGTCTGGCTGTCCACCCCGGACAGTCCCAGCAGTTCGCTGGGCAAATGAAAACCGGTGATCTGCTCCTCACCGTTGTCACTCAGGCTGAACGTCTTCAACGCCCCCGAACGCACTGCGTACACGGCATCGAAGGCTTCGCCCTGGCGAAACAGGAACTCGCCTTTCTTCAACGGGCGGCCACGCTTGACGATATCGTCCAGCGCATCCATGTCGGCCAGTTCCAGTGACAGGGGCAGGCACAGGGGCGCCAGGCTGCAGTCCTTGCAATGGGTCTGATGAGTGGCGCGGTTTTTCGCCGGCTCGGACATTGGTCGATCCTTCTTGAAACATCTTGATAAGCACTCGTGACCGGACAAGGGTAACCCAGTCAACCGCCTCCAGGCCAACAACCGCCATCAGGCGCGGGGAACTACGCGCGAACCAAAGGCTCAGCTACATCAGGAAAGCCACCGCGTCACAGCCAAAGGTAGATACCCATGAACACGCTTTTTCGTGCACTGAAATACAGCGGGGTGATCGGCATGCTTTTATCGGCCTCATGCGGCGTCGGTGCCGCAACCGGGCTCAGCGCCTCGGGTCCTGCGGCGGGCGGCGGGGGCGGCTCGACCGTGAATACGGCCCCGGCAGCCAGCACTGCGCAGCCCCAGGCCAATACCACACGCAACCCGTCCAGCAGCATGAATCGCGCCCCGGCCACCCGAAGTTCGAGTACGATCCAAGAGCCCGCGTCCTCCTCACCTTCGGACACGACCGACACCTTGCAACAGCAGCGCCAGCAGAGCGGTGCGCAGATGATCGAAGAACGCAAGGGGCGAGCGGCGGACAGCAACTGACCCCAAACCAGAGGAACAAGCATGTCGAAGAAAATAGCGTTGGTGACCGGTGCCGGCAGCGGCATCGGCCGGGCGACCGCCTTGGGGCTGGCAGCCGATGGTTTCTGTGTGGTGCTGGCGGGCAGACGTCTGGAAACCGTGCAGGCGGTGGCGCAGCAGATAGCGGGGCAGGGCGGTGAAGCCCTGGCAGTGGCGGCCGATGTCCGCGACAGCGTCAGCGTCGACGCTCTGTTCGCCACCGTCGAGCAGACCTACGGACGCCTCGACGTGATTTTCAACAATGCGGGCATTGGCGCCCCTGCGGTGCCGATCGACGAGCTGGACGTGGCCAAGTGGTCCGACGTTCTGCAGACCAACGTCACCGGCGTATTTCTGTGCTGCCGCGCTGCGTTCGGATTGATGCGTCGCCAACAACCGCAAGGTGGACGGATCATCAACAACGGTTCGATTTCGGCGCACACGCCACGCAGTTTCAGCATGCCTTATACCGCCAGCAAGCACGCCGTGCTCGGCATCACCAAGAGCCTGGCGCTCGATGGCCGCGAGTTCAACATCGCCTGCAGCCAGATCGATATCGGCAATGCCCTGACCGAACTGTCGGCACGCATGACAAAGGGTGTACGCCAGGCCAATGGCGACATCGCCGTCGAACCCATGGTCGACATGGAACATGTGGTCGACGCGGTTCGCTACATCGCCAAGCTGCCGTTGTCGGCGAACGTGTTGAACATGACCGTGATGGCCACCAACATGCCGTTCGTGGGGCGAGGCTGAAACGCCTCCCTGCGACTCGTGCGCTCTCGCTACGCTGTCGATCGGCGCGGATCAGGGTTTATCATGGCGCTCTTTCCCTTGCGAGCATCCTGCCGGAGCCCTGCCACCGATGTCACTGATCCACCATTCCAGTTCCGCGCCGTCCGAGGACATCAAGAGTCAGCTGCTGCAGATGGTCGTCGATTATCTCACCGACATCAGCAGTCTGGGCATCACCCCGAGCAATCCGCTCTATCAGCTTTACCAGTACGGTGTCGGCTACGAAGTGCATCAGTATCTGGAGGCGATGTCGGGCGGTCGTGAGGTGCGACCGGAACTGGTCCTGGCATTGGACGAAGCGCAGCCGGAAACGCTGGACGGGTTCGCCTTGTTCTTGCGCGCCGAGCACGACCCTTCGGTGTGTACCGTGGCCTACATGGCAGTGCGCGCATCGAAACGTCGCAGGGGCGTGGCGCGGGCCTTGCTCGACGTGATCGAGCAGCGTCATGCCCACGTGGAACTGGCCTGCGTGGTGAGCAAGGTGTCGTGGTTCGAAAACATGGGGTTTCAGGTGATCGGCGCGCAAGGACCGCAGGTCAAGCTGAGCAGTGACGGTGAAACGACCGATCAGCCCATTGCGGTACTGGACGTGGCGCCCATCTATGCGTCATTGGAAGTACGGCAGATCCACGCCTATCTGCTCAACCAGCACGGCCGCAGGGCCATGCTCGACGCCGAAAAAAAGCGTGACCGGCAACTCGACCACATGACCCGCCAGGCCGCCACATTCGCCCGGGACTCACAAATCTGACCGGTTGCCCCATTCCCCTGTAGCAGCGGCGCAAGCCGCGTCATCTGCCACCCAGGTATCCCTGATCAATCACCCGTTGGAACGCCGAGGTCGGCGCGGAACGCTCACATCAATGAATATGCAGCGACTTGTTGACCTTCGTCAGCAACCGCTCGCTCGTCCAGGGCTTGGGCAAGAACTCGACGTTCGGCCCCAACACCAGGTCGCGACCGGAGAAACCTGAAGTAAGCAGGATCGGCAGGGCCGGCCAGCGCTCGGCGGCCAACATGCTCAGATCGTAGCCGTCCATTTTCCCGGGCATGCGAATGTCGCTGACCACCATGTTGACTTCCCCTGGATGGGTCTCCAGAAAGTCGCAACCTTGGTCGGCCGTCTGAAATGCAGTGACCTTGAAGCCTGCATCTTCAAGTACCGTCGTCAGCAGATCACGGATAAGATCTTCGTCTTCGAGGACCAGAATGGAGGCGGTGGGCATGGGGCGTACCTTCAAAGATGCATAAGCGGCTACACAGTCGACTGATACAACTTGAAAGGGTTCTGTGCCAAGAAAAAAAGACTGACGAAAGGGCATAAACTGTTGCGTACAAGTAACGGATATGCAAAGAGATTCAGCCCGGATCGACGATGTCGAATAAAGTCATCTGCGGCATCATTTTCCTTCGCAGCGCTCACCTCTCTGGCTGGCTGATCACCAAGCGCAGGTGCTAACCTCATGCCGAGCGCGCCACCGTCTTGCGCCAGAGCCCCGATGGCTCGGCACCCTTTCGAACGAGTCCGATCATGAACAAAGCAACAGGCATCCTCGCTGGCATCGTCGTCGTGGCCGCAGCCGCCACCGTGGGTGGGGCCTGGTACACCGGCACTCAGCTGGAGCCGGTCCTGAGCACTGCCATCACGCAAGCCAACCGGGAATTGGCGGCGTCCTTCAACGTCGACGGCCAACCCGGCATGCAGATCGAACTGCTGTCGCTGGACCGACGTTTCTTCACCAGCACGGCGCACTACCGCATCACACTCAACAACCTGCAAAGTGACACCGGACCTGAGCGCCGCGAGCTGTTGCTGGTCGATCACATCGAGCACGGGCCACTGCCATGGTCGCACCTCAAGGCCTTCAGGCTCATGCCGGTGATGGCAGCCAGCAACTTCGAGCTCGAGCGTAACGCCGATACCCAGGCCTGGTTCGCCATGAGCCAGAATCAGCCGCCGTTGCGCGGTCAGGTCAGCCTTGGCTACGACGGCGCCAGCGATACCCGCCTGCAACTGCTGCCGCTCGACGCCCGCGAAACCAATGACACCGTCCGGTTTTCCGGCTTGAATGCACGCCTGACGCTGAACGCCGACGCCAGCCGCTACAGCCTGACCGGTCAGAGCGATGAACTGCTCGCCGATATCGAAGGCCAGGCCGGACGCCTCCAGGCGCAGTTCAAAGGCCTGAGTTTCGACACCGGTGGCACCCTGGGCGCCTCCGGCCTGTACCTGGGGCACTCCGATCTCAAGCTGGCCGAGGCCAGCCTGCAAGGCGCCGATGTTGCGCCCGTACGGGTGGAAAATCTTTCCGCTTCCGGCCTGATGCAGGAAGTCGAAGGCAATCTGGATGTCCAGGCCAGCTACAGCGTCGGCGCCTTGAACTATGCCAGCCGCCCGGTCGGCGCGCTTCAGATGAGCGTCAAGCTGGCCAACCTCGACATCGCCGCCAGCCGCGAATTCGGCGATCTGTACCGTACCGTCATTGCCCCGCAGTGGCAGACACCTCTGCCTGATGGCACCTTACCGCCCTTGCGCTTGACCCAGGTGCAGCGCCAACAACTGGACGCGGTCATCGGCAGACTGCTCGATGCCAAGCCCCGCTTGCAACTGGAGCGGTTGAGCCTGGCCACCGAACACGGTGAGAGCCATTTGAGCATGACGGCGCAACTGGCTAATCCGGCGCCGACGCAACCAGGCTCTTCTGCCTATTGGCCTGCGCTGATCCCCAGTCTGCAGGCCGATTTGCAAGTGTCCAAGCCGATGCTGGCCGACGTGGGCAGTCTGCAGGCAAGCCTGCAAGGGCAGACCGACCCGGCGCGTGTGGCCCAGGCCGGACGTGATCTGACTGCGACCATTGCCGGCTTGGGGCAGATGCTGGGCTTGGTCAAGGATGAAGGCGAACACTTGCGCGCTACCCTGCGCTACAGCGATGCCGTGGTGGATTTCAACGGTCAGAAGATGCCGCTGCAGCAATTCGCCCAGATGCTCGGCCAGGTCGGCGTCATGGGGCAGCGCTGAGGGCAGGGGTGCCGCAAGCGTCAGTCGCGCTGCGGCGGCAACATGCGTTCGAGCATGCCGTCGCGCCGCACCGCCACGTGCCATACCGTGGCGGCCACGTGCAGGACGATCAGGCCGTACACCGCAAACTGGCCCCACACATGGACGGTGTTGGCCAGTTTGCCCAGGTCCTCGTTCTTGGCGAATCCAGGCAGCGATACCAGGCCGAAGAACGGCACATCCTGGCCATTACCCGCCATCAGGTAGCCAGTCACCGGCATGGCCAGCAGTACGGCGTACAACAGGCCATGGTTCAAGTGGGCGAGCATCCTGGTGCACGCGCCGATGTCCGAACGATAGGCCGGAGCTGGGTACCGCCAGCGCCAGGTCAGCCGGATCAGCACCAGCAGGCCGACGCTGATGCCCATGGATTCATGGGCCAGGTACCAGAGCACCCGCACCGGGCCGGGTGGGAAGTTCTCCGCGACCCAGACACAGGGCAGTACCAGGCACAGCGCGGCGACCGTCAGCCAGTGCAATGCCTGGGCGAAGCCGTTGTAGCGTTCGATCACCATCCTCTCACTTCCTCAAGCGCCGCACCTGGCGGACGTATCTCGACGTCGGCGTGCCGACCGGCTGCACCCACTGGGTCATAGTATGTCCGTTACTGCCGTGGTGCGAACGGCGTACCGGTCAGGCGGGCATTGTCCGATGACCCTATAACCGCCAGTCGGAAAAGATGAATCGATTCACGTTTCTGTTTCATTTCATTCAATAGCGGCAACTCGGTGCCGATAGCCCCTGCAACTACACAGCGGACCTATCGGCCATGCAAAAAACCCTGAAATTCAGCCACAAGATTCTCCTGGCCGCCTCGCTCATCGTGACTGCAGCCTTCGCGCTGTTCACTTTGTACAACGATTATCTGCAGCGCAACGCCATTCGCGACGACCTGGAAAGCTACCTGCACGAAATGGGCAGCGCCACGTCCACCAACATTCAGCACTGGCTCTCGGGTCGTATCCTGCTGGCCGAAACCCTGGCCGAGAGCGTTGCCTTCAACCCCAGTGCCGAAGCCGTGGGCGCGTTGCTCAAGCAGAAAACCCTGCTGGCCAACTTTGACTTCGCCTACCTGGGCGATGTCTCCGGCAACTACTTTCTGGAGCCACCGGACACCATGCCCGAAGGCTACGATGCACGCACGCGGCCCTGGTACACCGATGCCATGAGTGCGCGTCGGACCGTTCTCACCGAGCCCTACATCGATGCCGCCAACGGCAAGACCATCCTCACCATCGCCACCCCCGCCATGAGCAGCAACGGCCAGCCGGTAGGCGTCGTGGGTGGCGACCTGAGCCTGGACACCCTGGTCAAGACCATCAACTCGCTGGATTTCGACGGCGGTGGCTACGCCTTTCTGGTCAGCGGCGATGGCAAGATCCTGGTTCATCCCGACAGCCAGTTGGTCATGAAATCGCTCAAGGACGTGTACCCGCAGCACACCCCGCGCATCGGCGATGACGTGACCGAAGTCGAACGCGATGGCCGCGTCTCCATCGTCACCTTCGCCAAGGTCGAGGGCCTGCCTTCGGTGGACTGGTACATCGGTCTGAGCATGGACAAGGCCAAGGCCTACGCCATGCTCAGCCAATTCCGCAGCTCGGCGGTGATCGCCACGATCGTGGCCGTGGTCCTGATCATCGCCTTGCTGGGCATGCTGATTCGCCTGCTGATGCAGCCGCTTCATACCATGGGCCGGGCCATGCACGACATTGCCGAAGGCGAGGGTGATCTGACCCGTCGCCTGAGCATCCACAGCGCCGATGAATTCGGCACCCTGGCCCTGTCCTTCAACCGTTTCGTGGAGCGTATCCACGACTCGATCCGCGAAGTGTCCTCGGCCACCGGCCAGGTCAACGAAGTGGCCCAGCGGGTGGTCAGCGCTTCGAACTCTTCGATGCTCAACTCCGATCAGCAGGCCAACCGCACCAGCAGCGTGGCGGCGGCCATCAACGAACTGGGCGCCGCCGCGCAGGAAATCGCCCAGAACGCCGCCCTGGCGTCGCAGCACTCCAGTGCCGCGCGCAATCTGGCCGCCGATGGCCAGGCCGTGGTTGGCCAGACCATCAGCGCCATGAACCTGCTGTCGCAGAAAATCAGCGGCTCGTGCGGCAACATCGAAAGCCTCAATGCCAGCACGGTGAACATCGGTCAGATCCTGGAAGTGATCACCAGCATTTCCCAGCAGACCAACCTGCTCGCGCTCAATGCCGCCATCGAAGCGGCGCGGGCTGGCGAAGCAGGGCGCGGTTTCGCCGTGGTCGCCGACGAAGTGCGCAATCTGGCGCACCGTACCCAGGAATCGGCCCAGCAGGTGCAGGGCATGATCGAGCAGTTGCAGGTGGGGGCGCGCCAGGCCGTCATCCTGATGAACGAAAGCCAGGGCCAGAGCGAATCCAGCGTCACCATCGCCAACCAGGCCGGCGAACGTCTGGTCAGCGTGACCCAGCGCATCGGCGAGATCGACGGCATGAACCAGTCGGTGGCCGCAGCCACCGAAGAGCAGACCTCGGTGGTGGAATCCATCAACGTCGATATCACCGAGATCAACACCCTCAATCAAGAGGGTGTCGAGAACCTGCAATCCACTCTGCGCGCGTGCGCCGACCTCGAACAGCAGGCGTTGCGCCTCAAGCAACTGGTCGGCAGTTTCCGCATCTGATCACCCGGCCTGCGCCGGCACGACGGCTTCCAGGGAAGGAGCCGCGTCAGGCTACAGATCCATCGCCACGCTGAAGGTCAGGTTGCGCGGCTCGCCGGGCATCGCCCAGTAGTTGCTGTAGGAACGCTCGAAGTACTTCTCGTCGAACAGGTTGTTCAGGTTGACGCCCAGGGTGACCTTGTCGCTAGCCTTGTAGTGCGCCAGCAGATCGACCGTGTGGTAGGCGGGCAGCTCGAAATTGCCCCCCGACTCCCCGGACCGGTCGCCCACGTAGGTGAACGCTGCGCCGATATCGGAACCGCGCAGCCGACCATCCTGAAACTCATAGACGCCCAGCAGGCTGGCGCTGTTGCGTGCCATACCGAGCAGGCGGCTGCCCTTGGGCACGCTGGCATCGCCCTCGGTCACCTCGGCATCGATCCAGGCGTAGGCGCCGATCACACGCAGCGCGTCGCTCAACTGGCCGCTGAACTGCAGGTCGACGCCCTGGCTGCGTGCCTTGCCGATGGCCCGGTTGAGGTTGCTCGTCGGGTCCAGCGCCAGCACGTTTTCCTTGTCGATGTGAAAGGCTGCCAAGGTGGCGCTCAGGCGTTCGTCGAACAGTTCGGCCTTGAAACCGGCTTCGTAGCCGATGCCTTCTTCCGGGTCGAATGACTTGCCACTGGCATCCAGGCCGTTGTTGGGCTTGAACGAGGTGGACGCATTGGCGAACACACCCCATTGCGGCGTGAGCTGGTAGAGCAGGCCGGCGCGCTGGGTGACGGCATCCTGGCGCTGGGTACTGCGGTTGCCAGTGGTGTAGTCGGCGATACGCTGGTCGAAATGTTCGTAGCGAACCCCGAGCATGCCGCGCAGCTTTTCACTGAAGACCAGTTGATCCTGCAGGTTCAGCGCGTGGCTGCGCACATGCTCGCGGAAGTCGGTGCCAGAACGCGCGCCGGTGGGTTTGGCCTGGCCATACACCGGATTGAAGATGTCGATGGGATAGGCACCGGCTGTGTTGGTCACCCGTTCGCTCTTGCGGTAATCCTCATACTCGGTGCCGATCAACAGTTCATGCTGCACGCTGGCGGTGTCGAGAAAGCCACGCAGCTCGACCTGGCTGATGCTGTCGTGCCAATCCATGTCGCGCTCGCGATAGCGGCGGTTGACGGTGCGTCCGTCGGCGTTGAGCGCGCGGGCCTCGCTGGCATCGCCGCTCAGCTCGCCCTGTTTGTAGTGGCTGGCCACGCGCAGTTGCCAGTCGTCGCTGAGGCGGTGCTCCAGCGCGGCCTGGATACGGTTGTTGTCGTTGTCGATGAAACCGTCGTTGGGTTCGCCGAGAAAGGTCCGCCGCGAGCCGCCACCCCAGCCGTTGCCAGGTGCAACCACACCGCGGTCGAACGCCGACTGATGCCGCACCAGTTCGGTCTCCACCAGCAATGAGGTATCCGGATCCAGTTGCCAGCTCAGCGACGGCGCCACGTACACCCGCTTGTTCTGCACATGGTCACGAAAGCTGTGGTTGTCCTCCACCGCCAGGTTGACGCGGCTGAGCACCTGACCTTCGTCATCGAGCGGGGTGTTCAGGTCCAGGCTGGTGCGGTAGCGATCCCATGAGCCGGCACTGCCGTACAGGCGGGCGAAGGATTCGGCCTGCGGTTTCTTGCTGACGATGTTGACCGTCCCACCGGGGTCGCCCCGGCCGTACAAGCTGGCGGCCGGCCCCTTGAGCACCTCGATGCGCTCGATGCTGGACACGTCCGGTGTAGCGGGATAGCCACGGTTGGCGCTGAAACCGTCGCGGTAGAACTCCGAGGTGGTGAAGCCGCGCACGCTGTATTCGTAGAGCGTCAGCCCGCCGAAGTTGTTCTGCTGGGACACCCCACCTGCGTATTGCAGGGCCCGCTCCACGTTGGTGCTGCCCAGGTCCTCCAGGACCTTTACCGGAACCACGCTCACGGCCTGGGGGATGTCCTTGATCGCAGCGTCGGTCTTGGTCGCGCTGCCCGAGCGCGTGGCGCGGTAGCCTGTGACCGGGCCATTGGCCGTCTCCATTTCGCCGCCAGCGGTGACGCTGATGGCTTCCAGTTCAAGGGTCTCGGGCGGGGTTTCGGCATAGGCGGGCAACCCCAGCACGCTGAAGGCGAAGCCGGCCAGGGGGGCGAAGCGAGGTGAGCGCATGTGCAGCAGTCCATTGGTGATTATAGTTATATTATAACGTCATGAATTGCGCCGTTGCCTATCTCTTTTCTACATCTTCTGGAAGCGGTGTTCCTCCCTGAGCAGTCACTGTGGCGCTTGGTCGCAGCTTGGCGCTCGAGAATCATTGATCTGGATCAATGGCCGTCTGGCGGTGCGGGCAGAAAATCCGCCCACCTACCGACCCGCCCGACACCGAGTGCCACCCATGTCCGGACACTTCGACTTCCTCAAGAAACCGCTTGCGCGGGAAATCGCCGTGATTCTGCTGATCAAGCTGGTCCTGCTGCTGGGCATTCGCAGCCTGTGGTTCGACGCGGGCGTAGACGTCAAGGATGACGGCACCACCGTCGGCCAGCATGTGCTCGGCTCCGCTTCCCCACCTCTCGAGAAGAACCTGAAATGATCTCCGAATCAGTCGTCGACCTTTCTCGGCTGCAGTTCGCCATGACCGCGCTCTATCACTTTCTGTTCGTGCCCCTGACCATCGGCATGGCGTTCCTGCTCGCCATCATGGAATCGGTCTACGTCATGACCGGCAAGCAGGTGTACAAGGACATGACCCAGTTCTGGGGCAAGCTGTTCGGCATCAACTTCGCCCTGGGCGTGACCACCGGGCTGACCATGGAATTCCAGTTCGGCACCAACTGGGCCTATTACAGCCACTACGTGGGCGATATCTTCGGTGCGCCGCTGGCCATCGAAGGCCTGATGGCGTTCTTCCTCGAATCGACCTTCATCGGCTTGTTCTTCTTCGGCTGGGACCGCCTCTCACGCAAGCAGCACTTGGCGGTGACCTGGCTGGTCGCGCTGGGCTCGAACCTTTCCGCGTTGTGGATCCTGATCGCCAACGGCTGGATGCAAAACCCGGTGGGCGCCGAGTTCAACTTCGTCACCATGCGCATGGAGCTCACCAGCTTCACCGACCTGCTGTTCAACCCGGTGGCCCAGGTCAAGTTCGTCCACACCGTGGCCGCCGGCTACGTCACCGGCGCGGTCTTCATCCTGGCGATCTCCAGCTGGTACCTGCTCAAGGGCCGCGACATCGCTTTCGCCCGGCGCTCGTTCGCCATCGCCGCCGCGTTCGGCATGGCGTCGATCCTCTCGGTGATCGTGCTGGGCGATGAGTCCGGCTACGAGATCGGCGACGTGCAGAAAACCAAATTGGCCGCCATCGAAGCGGAATGGGAGACCGAACCGGCACCAGCCGCCTTCACCTTGTTCGGCCTGCCCAACCAGGCTGAACAACGCACCGACTACGCGGTGAAGATCCCCTACGTCATGGGCATCATCGCCACCCGCTCGGTGGACAAGCAGGTCACCGGCATCAAGGACCTGGTGATCGAGCACCAGGCACGCATCCGCAATGGCATGCAGGCCTACGCACTGCTGGGGCAACTGCGCGGCGGCGACCTCAGCGAACAGACCCTGAGCGCCTTCAATCAGGTCAAGAAAGACCTGGGTTATGGCCTGCTGCTGAAGAAGTACACCGACACCGTGGTCGACGCCAGCGACGCGCAGATCGAAGCCGCCGCACTGGACTCGATCCCCGGTGTGGCGTCGATCTTCTGGACCTTCCGCCTCATGGTGCTCAGCGGCGTGCTGATGCTGGGTCTGTTCATCTGCGCCTTCTGGGCCTCGATCCGCCGCAACGAAACACGCAAACCCTGGCTGCTCAAGTGGGCGCTGTTCAGCCTGCCGTTGCCGTGGGTCGCGACCCAAACCGGCTGGTACGTCGCCGAACACGGCCGCCAGCCCTGGTCGATCGGTGAAGTGCTGCCCACCCACCTGTCGGCGTCGAGTCTTTCCACGGGTGACGTCTGGGGATCGCTGCTGGCCCTGGCCGCGTTCTACACCGTGCTGCTGGTGATCGAGATGTACCTGATGATCAAGTTCACTCGACAGGGCCCGAGCAGCCTGCACACCGGTCGCTATCACTTCGAACGCGGGGCGGCGTTGTCCCACGGTCCGCTACAGGGAGCCATCTGATGTTCGATTACGAGAATCTCAAGTTGATCTGGTGGGTGTTGGTCGGCGTGCTGCTGATCGGCTTTGCCCTGACCGACGGGTTCGACCTGGGCGCCGCCGTGCTGATGCCCTTCGTCGGCCGCAATGACAACGAGCGCCGCGTGGTAATCAACACCATCGCACCGCACTGGGATGGCAATCAGGTCTGGCTGATCACGGCCGGTGGCGCCTTGTTCGCAGCCTGGCCACTGGTCTACGCCGCAGCCTTCTCCGGCCTTTACTGGGCCTTGCTGCTGGTGCTGTTCGCCCTGTTCGTGCGTCCGGTGGGCTTCGATTACCGCAGCAAACTGGCCAACACGCGCTGGCGGCAGAGCTGGGACTGGGGCTTGTTCGTGGGCGGCGTGGTACCGGCGCTGGTGTTCGGCGTCGCCTTCGGCAACCTGCTGCTGGGCCTGCCGTTTCGTTTCGACGACACCTTGCGTTCCAGCTACCACGGCTCGTTCTGGCAACTGCTCAGCCCCTTCGGCCTGCTCGCCGGCGTGGTCAGCCTGAGCCTGCTGAGCCTGCACGGCGGAACCTGGCTGATGATGCGCACCGAAGGCGCGATCGCCGGACGTGCCCGGCAGGCTGCCGTGGCCATGGCGGTACTGTTCGTGCTGGCCTTCGGCGCCGCCGGTGTCTGGCTGGCGAGCGGTCATGTGCAGGGCCTGGTGATCAGTTCGAATCTGGATCCGCAACTGGCGCTCAACCCCTTGGCCAAGACGGTCGTCAGCGGCAACCCAGGCTGGATGGGCAATTACGTGCGCCATCCGCTGACGGCCATCGCTCCGGTGCTGGGCATGCTCGGCGGTGTGCTGGCGCTGTTGGCCGCCGCAGGTCGGCGCGCCTCGCTGGCCTTCGCCGGCAGCAGCCTGGCGATCGTCGGCACACTGTGCACCGCAGGCTTTGCGCTGTTCCCGTTCGTCATGCCCTCCAGCCTGGATCCGGCGTCGAGCCTGACCGTGTGGGACGCGGTGTCCAGCCACAAGACCCTGCTGATCATGCTGGTCGCCGCCGGCATCTTCGTGCCCTTGATCCTTTGCTACACCCTGTGGTGCTACCGCCGCATGTGGGGCCGGGTCACCACCGCTCAGATCGAGCAGAACGCGCACAGTCTTTACTGAAGGAGCCTGACTATGTGGTATTTCGCCTGGATTCTGGGAGTGCTGCTGGCGTGCAGCCTGGGCATCATCAACGCCCTGTGGCTGGAAGCCTCCAACGCCCTGGACGAGGACCCTGCGGATGAACGCTGAAGCGGCGCCCGCGCTGCGCACGCCCGGCTGGCGCTGGCTGTCATCGCTGCTCGCCGGACCGATCAGCCTGGTGTTGCTGCTGCACCCGGTGGCCTTGCTCGATGCCCAGGGACATTACAGCCATGGCCTGCTGAGCCTGATGATGTGGGGCATTGCCACCGGATACGTGCACGGGGTCGGCTTCGACCCGCGTGCCTGGGCCTGGCGCCTGATCTTTCATCCTTCGCTGGGGTGGGTCTTGATGGCACTGGGCTACTGGGTACTGTTGCGTAACCTCTGAGCGCACCCACAACGGGTGTTCAGGCCGCGCGACGCAACGAGATGAACATGGCGTCGTCGGCCAGGATGGCGGCGATCATCGCGCCGGTTTCGGCCAGGCGCCGGGCCAGGTCCTCGTCTGGAATGTGCAGGTCCCAGCGCGTCGAGTTGTCTTCCAGCATCGGCATATCGTCGACTTCGCGCAGCGCGGCAAGGAACGCGGCGGGCTGGGGCAGGTAGGTGGTGAAGCCGTCGCCCTTGAGCGCAGCGGTATGAATGCCCAACTGCGCGCAGACCTGTGCCTTGGCAGCGATATCGTCACGGTCAGCCTGGCGCGATTGTTCAATCAGCGCCGCCAGCGGCGCGTCCACCAACTGCCCGCCGGCAATCAGCGCAGGGCCCGTGGCCCAGGCTTCGCTGGGGCAGTCCTTCATGTCCGGACGCAGCGGGATGTGCGGATTGATCTCCATCGGATAGATGCGACACACCAGCGGCCGCTCGGCATAGATACCGCAGCGGTTGTCGGCGTTCAGATTCCGGCAGGGGCCCAGGTTGTAGGCTGCGAAGGTGATCGAGACGTAGGCGGGCGCGCTGCCGCACAGCACCGGCAGCGAGCGACGGCGGGCATGTTCCTGCTGGGCGTGGCTGAGGTTGAGGCTGTGCAAACCGGGGCCGTTTTCCAGGAAGGCTTCGAGCAACACGATCAACTGACCGCCATCCTCCGCCCAGCGCCGCGCCTCGGTCAGGGTCAGCGGTACGTGGTGGTCGCTGCAGCATTTGCCGCACCCGGTGCAAGAAAAACGTGTGTCCATGCAAACCCCGTCTGAACTGGATGAGTGACGAAAACGTGGCGCTTCGTCATCAGTGAGAGGGGAGAGAGCAGATTCCGTGCCAGCGGGCTTCAGCCACCGAGCAGGTCATGGGCGTCCAGCAGTCTGTAAGCCACTTGAGGGTTCTTTTCCAGGCCGCGACGGATGGCCGCCGGAATCGACTGCCGCGTCTTGCGACACAGTCCCGGCAACGCCTCGATGTGAATGGAGATGCCGCGCATGCTGCGCACGGTGCTCGCGCCCGGCGTGACTTCCACGCGCAGCCCGAGCTGATCGAAGATGCGTTGTTGCAGGCGCCGCAACTCGTCCAGGCTTTCCACGTTCTCCAGTCGTTCGAGCAGGCGTCTCTCTTCCTCGCGAGTCAGGCGCAGGATGCGCAAGTCGGCGTCGGGTAACGCGTGCAGCCGTTCGCGCTCGCAGATGCAAGCGCCGGGCGGGCAAGGTTGGCGAGCGACAGGGGCCATGTTCATGACCCGCAGCATAGCCATGCTGCAGGTGATTTGCACAGGGGCTGTCGACAGGACGGGTGCTCGTCCATACTGGCGCGAATTCATCCGTTCCCAAGGCCTTACATGTCCAGAAGTCGGCTCGCCGTGCGCCATGGCGCACTGAGCATCCTCCTTGTACTGCTCGCCGCCTGTTCCACCCAGCGCGCCGGCCAACCCCCGGCGCCTTCGTCCGAGCAGGTCCGCGCCAAGCTCGTGCAACTGTTGCCCGGCAAGGTCGCCGACCGTGAGGGCTGGGCCGCCGATATCGAAACCGCCCTGAAGGTGCAGGACATCGCCGGCACCGACGACAACCTCTGCGCAATACTGGCGGTAGCCGAACAGGAGTCCACCTTTCAGGTCGATCCCAGCGTGCCGGGCCTGGGCAAGATCGCCCGCCAGGAAATCGACCGCCGCGCTGGAAGCGTGCACGTGCCCGGTTTTCTCGTCGACACTGCCCTGGGCATCCGCTCGGGCGACGGTAAAACCTATGCGCAGCGGCTGGAAGCCGCGCGCTCGGAGAAACAGCTCAGCGAAATCTTCGATGACTTCACCGGCATGGTGCCCCTGGGCCGACAGCTGTTCGGCACCTTCAACCCGGTGCGTACCGGCGGGCCTATGCAGGTCAGCATCGATTTCGCCGAGAAACACCGGGCGGGCTATCCCTACACGGTGGACGGCTCGATTCGACGCGAAGTGTTCACCCGGCGCGGCGGCATGTATTTCGGCATTGCCCATCTGCTCGGCTACCCGGCCAGCTATGAGCGACCGCTGTATCGCTTCGCCGACTTCAATGCCGGCTGGTACGCCAGCCGCAACGCCGCGTTCCAGAACGCCGTGAACCAGCTGTCCGCCAGCCGCCTGGCGCTCGACGGTGACCTGATCCGCTACGACTCCAGCGCCGCGAGCAATACCGAGCTGGCCGTGCGGGGGCTGGGCAACCGCTTGAACATGAGCGACCGCGACATTCGCCGTGCTCTGGAAGAGGGGGAGACCTTGGATTTCGAGAAGACCACGCTTTACCAGCGTACCTTTGCCCTGGCCGACAAGGCCGCTGGCAAACCGATACCACGCGCGATCCTGCCCGGCATCAAGCTGCAGAGTCCGAAGATCACCCGCAACTTGACCACCGCCTGGTTCGCCCAACGCGTCGACGAACGCTACACCCGCTGCATGGCCCGCGCACGCTGAGCCTGATCGGCATGCTCAATCCGCGCGCAGTACCAGGGGTTCGGCCAGGCTGTAGCCGAAACCGCGCAGGGTCTGCAACGCCTGCGGGCAGTCCAGCTGTGCCAGCTTGCGGCGCAGGTTGCACACGTGGCGCTCGATCAGTGCGGTCTTGGGCTCGAGGCCCGTGCCCCATAGCTGCTGCTCGATGGACTCCCGGCTGACCGCGCCGGGGGTGCTCGCCAGCATGGCCAGCAAGCGATGCTCGCTCACCGTCAGGCTCTGTTGACGTTTACCCCGCCCAACCATCAGCCGCGAAGGCGACAGCCACAGACGCGATGGCGGTAGCGCCGTCGCCCGGGGGCGCGGCCGAGCCAAGGCCTGCAAGCGCGCCAACACCTCGGCAGGGGCCACCGGCTGCGCCAGGCACGCATCGGCACCGGCGCGCAGCGCAGCGATGCGCGCCAGCCGGTCGTCGTCGGCCAGCAGCACCATCACCGCAGCATCGCCTCGGTTCGCCAGGCAATGTTGCAGCAGGCTATTGCCGGGTCGTTCCAGCGCCAGAACGATGAAGCCGTACCGGTCCTGCGCCAGTGCCTGCGCTGCGGCGGCCGTGCCGACCGTGCTCAGGGCCGTGTGATGTTGCGCCAACCCCTGTTGCATGGCCGGATCGGGCGTATCGCTGATATAGAGCAGGTTCATGGTCACACCAATGCCTTGCTTTGTCGGCACCACAGGGTCATCCGCGTGCCACCTTGTTCGCTGCTGCCCACCTCAAGGGTGAATCCGTGCAGCTTCACCACTGCCGCGACGATCGACAGCCCCAGCCCGAAACCGCTGTGCTGGCCATCGCCCTCGCAGCGATAGAAACGTTGAAAGATCGCCTCACGTTCCTCGGGCGCGATGCCCGCCCCGCTGTCGCTGATCTCCAGCCGCGTGGCGCCGTTCTCCGCCGTGGCGCGCAGCACCACCAGGCCGTCGGCCGGGGTGAACTTGATGGCGTTGCTGAGCAGGTTGCCCACGGCTTCGAACAGCAGCGCGCGGTCACCATGCAGCATTGGCAGCGTGTCCGGCACGTCCAGACGCAGATTGATGCCCTCGTCTTCGGCCAGGGGCAGATAGAAGTCGTGCAGCTCGTGCAGCAGGGGTTGCGGGTCGAAGGAAATGAAGCCCGAACGTCGGCGGTGGTCCTCGATTTCGGAGATACGCAACAAGCCACGGAATCGCGCCATCAGCGTGTCGGTTTCAGCGATTACCTCATCCAGTTGCAACGCCTGGCGCGAATCCGCCGGCGCCTCCTGCTGGATGCGGTAGAGCTGCGCGCGCAGGCGGGTCAGCGGCGTGCGCAAGTCATGGGCAATGTTGTCGCAGACACCCTTGACCTCGATCATTAGCTGCTCGATACGTTCGAGCATCGCGTTGACGATGGCCGCCAGCATGTCCAGTTCGTCGCGCCGGTCCGACAGCGGCAGGCGGGTAGTCAGATCACCGGCCACGATTGCATCGGCGCTCGCTTCGATGGCGCGGATGCGCCGCAACGGCCTGCGCCGTAACAGGTGCCAGCCGGCAATGCCGGGAATGATCGTCAGGGAAATGCCCCACAGCAGCGCCCGTAGAATGATGTGAGTGACCGCGAACAACGAGCCGTTGTCGCGTACCAGCACCAGCCAGCGGCCATCCAGAGTGCGCATCGCCACCGCGTCGCAGCTGTTCTGCGGCATTTGCGGGTTGTCGCTGTCCACGCAACTGTTCAGGTCATGGATGCGCCCGTCCAGTGGAAGACCTCGCGGCACCTGCAGCAACTGGCCAGACAACGGCCGCAATTGCAGATCGAACAGACCATAGGCGTCGAAGGTACGGTCGTCGAACGCTTCGCTGGCAGCCAGCGCCTCGTTCAATGCTTCGCCGTGAAAGCGCGAAAACAGATGTTGACGCTGCATCAGCGAATGCCGCGCCAGATCGGCCAGATAGGCCGAGACCTCGAAGTACAGCACGCCCATGAGCAAGCTGCTCCAGGCCACGAACAGAAAACTGTAGAGCGCCAGCAGCCGACTGCTGGACGAGCGCCAGCCTTTAGACAGGTTCGGCAATGACATAGCCGGAGCCTCGCACGGTCTTGATCAACGGTGCGGTGCCCGGTGGGTCGATCTTCTTGCGCAAGCGGCCGATGTGCACGTCGATCAGGTTGGTGCCCGGGTCGAAGTGATAGCCCCAGACTTCCTCGAAAATCATCATACGCGTGAGGATCTGGCCGGCATTGCGCATGAGGAATTCCAGCAGCTTGTATTCGGTGGGCAGCAGGTTCAACGCCTGTTCGCCACGGCACGCCTCGCGGGTCATCAGATCCAGCGTCAGGTCGGCCACGCGCAGCGTGTTGTCGGCGGCGGCCACGGCGTTGTTGCGACGCAGCAGCACCTCGACTCGGGCGGCCATCTCGTCCGAGGCGAACGGCTTGGTCAGGTAATCATCACCACCGGCACGCAGACCACGCACCCGCTCGTCGACATCCGACAGCGCGCTGATCATCAGGATCGGCGTGCTCACACCGATGGTGCGCAGGGTGGTCACGATGGCTAGTCCGTCGAGCTCCGGCAGCATCCGGTCCAGGGTGATCACGTCATAGTTGCCGCTAACCGCCTTGACCAGCCCCTCGCGGCCGTTGTCCACCCAGTCGACCTGCAGGCCGTGGCTGCTCAGTTCCGCCACGATTTCCCTGGCGGTCACGGCATCGTCTTCGATGGTCAGTACGCGAGTCATGTTGGTCTCTACCCGATGATTTCTGCTGAGGATGGCGGCATTGTGACAACAATCGGCCCAGGGCTCGTTGAAGTTTTTTTCATCTTGCGCCACCTGACCCCATCGGCGTGAGCCCAGTCGTCCTGCACGCGCGATTGGCCGATGAATCACAGGCGCATCCTAAAGCCTGGCCGATCGGCGCCGATGTAACGGTCACAGCCTATCGGGACACGATCGCCATGAGCACCTTGAGCACCATCGCCAGCAACCTGAGCATCCGTACCCCAGCGCTCGCCGCAACCACCGCCGCTCCCGCGTCCACTGCCGACAGCGATGCAACGCAGGCCGCTGCCGCACCGGCCGCAACGCCGACGAACGCCCCGGTCGGTGGCCCAGGCGGGGCGGGTGGCAGTCAGAGCAGCAGTAGCAGCAGCGGCAACTCGGACACGATCAAACAACTGCAGAAGCAGATCGCCGAGCTGCAGAAACAGTTGCAAGAGCAACAACAGGAGATGGCTCGTGTCCAGGCCAGCCAGCAGAGCGAAGAGAGCAAGGCCGCTGCGGTAGCCGCCATCCAGGCCCAGGTCGTCGCCACCTCTGCAGGGTTGCAGACCGCTACCGCCGCCTTGCTTCAAGCCATGCAGGAATCAGGCAGCAGCACCGCCGGCTCCATGGTCAGTACCACCGCCTGAGGCTCTGTCAATTCCCGGCCCATCGCGGCACCGCCAAGCGTCTGCTCGCCGATTCCCGTGCCGATGCCACAACGTACAACCGCAACCAGGCCGCCCGCCGTGCCTGAAGGATGCGGTCAGTCGGCAGCCTGGCGCATCTGCTTTTTCTGCGCCTTGTAGTCCATCGCCACGGCTGGCGGCGCGCTGCTCTTGCCGGTTTCTACCCATTTGCGCAGACGGCTGGCATCGGCGAAGTGGGTGTACTTGCCGAACGCATCGAGGATCACCATCGCCACAGGTCGGCCGCCCATGCGCGTCACCAGCACCAGACAGTGCCCGGCCATATTGGTGAAACCGGTCTTGGTGATCTTGATGTCCCAGTCATCCTTGTTGATCAGGTGATCGGTATTGTGGAACCCCAGGGTGTAGCTGGGTTTCTTGAACGCCACGGTCTTTTCCCGCGTGGTGCTCAGCTCGCTGAGCAACGGGTACTGCTGCGCCGCGATCAGCAACTTGGCCAGGTCACGGGCGGTGGACACGTTGCTGGTCGACAAGCCGGTCGGCTCTACATAGCGGGTATGGGTCATGCCCAGTGCGCGAGCCTTGGCGTTCATCGCCGCGATGAAAGCGCCGTAGCCGCCGGGGTAATGATGGGCGAGGCTCGACGCTGCACGGTTCTCCGAAGACATCAGGGTGATCAGCAGCATGTCCCGGCGGTTCAGCTCGCTACCGAGCTTGACCCGGGAAAACACACCCTTCATTTCCTTGTTGTGAGTGATGTCGACCGAGATCACTTCGCTCATCGACTGCTTGGCGTCCAGCACGACCATGCCGGTCATCAACTTGGTCACCGATGCGATAGGCACCACATGGTCGGCGTTGTTCTCGTAGACCACTTTATTGGTCTGCAGATCGATCAGCAGAGCGCTGCCCGAAGCCAGGTGCAACTGCGAGGGATCCCGTGGCACGGCGGCTTTTTCCGCCGCTTCGAGGTTTGGGGTGGCGACGAAAGTGGTCAAAGCCAGCAACAGGCTGAAAAGAGATAGCGGGGTCTTCACGCGGAGCGCTCACTGAAATAGAGGTAGATCGGGCCTGGGGTGGAGCGGATTCGAAGTGACGATTGTCACGTGGCGCGAGTATGGCAAAGCGCCTGTCGATTGTCGCGCCCGGCAAGGCCTGGTGCGTGAAGAAAAGCTCATCCAGCGCAAACACCATTAAAAAGCCCCGCAGAGCGGGGCTTGATCCATTCCATGCAGTGCGCTGGCTAGTGGGGCTGCGCTGCATTGAGCGTGGCAAAGGCTTGTTTGGCGTGGGGTAGGGAGGGCAGGGGCCCACTGACAGGCTCGCCGTCGCGCACCACGTACCAGCACGCCAAAAGGCCCAGATCACGCAACTTTTCCGGGACCGCGCTGCCGACGACCGACATGATTCTTAATACAGGCATGAGACACCTCCGGTGGTTCCTGTCAGCCACCTTACGAGTTCGCCGCGGCCCATAGAAATCACCTTGCTCGATAGTCACCATCGACGATTCCTATCACGCCCTGCCGCGGCGACTCACCAGCGTGGGGGGCCGTAGTACACCGGTGGCGGCCCATAGTAGCCACGCGGTGGAGGCGGGGCTGCGTACACCGGATAAGGCTGCACATACACAGGCGGCGACTGCACATACACCGGTTGCTGCACATAGGCAGGTTGTTGCACGTACACCGGCGGCGGGCTCTGCACATACACCGGCTGCTGCTCCACATAGACCCGCTGCGGCGCATTGGAAGTGACCACTGCGCCTACCACGGCCGCGCCCAGTACCGCGCCCAATATACCCGGCCCGGCACCGTGCCAGCCGCCGCCGTGCGCCGAGGCCTGACCGGCCATCGCCAGCGCCCCTACCAGCAGAGCCATCTTGGGAAGTTGACGCATCATGATAGATTCCTCGTGTTTCGCGCCCTGGCGTTCGAACCTGCGATAGGGTCAAATCATTTCGCCGGGGACATGACTATGACAAAAAAACCGTCAAAAGCGTCCCCGTCGATGGGTAAATTTTGTGTAAGGGCAGCGCGACGTCTGCCTGTTTTTTTTCATGCCCCACGCCGCCGGAGGCCAAGAATGTCCATTGCTCCCAACCGCGACACCATCCTGTGCATGTCGCTTGCCGCGCGTCCCGGAACGTTCGGTGTACGCTTTCACAACCATCTGTATGAGCAGATGGGTCTCAACTATTATTACAAGGCCATGACCACAGGCGATCTGCCGGCCGCCATTGGCGGCATCCGCGCCTTGGGCATCCGTGGCTGCGGCGTGTCGATGCCGTTCAAGGAAGCCTGCATACCCTTGGTGGACGAACTCGATGCATCGGCTTCGGCCATCGAATCGATCAATACCATCGTCAACGACAACGGTTATCTGAAAGCCTACAACACCGACTATCTGGCCATCCGCCAATTGCTGGACACGCACGCCGTCGACCCCGACACCACGTTCGCCCTGCGCGGCAGCGGCGGCATGGCCAAAGCCGTGGCGTCGGCGTTTCGCGACGCCGGTCTGCGCAATGGCCTGATCATTGCGCGCAACTACGAAACCGGACGCGCGCTGGCCGATACCTGCGGTTATCCCTGGCAGGCCGAGTTGGGCGACTCGCGCCCACAGCTGCTGGTCAATGTCACGCCAGTCGGCATGACCGGCAGTGACCAGGCCGAGGAACTGTCGTTCGATAGGGCCGCCATCAAGGCGGCGCAGCAGGTGTTCGACGTCGTCGCCCTGCCGTGGCAGACGCCACTGATCAAAGCCGCTCTTGAGCTGGGCAAACCCGTGATTACCGGCCTCGAGGTCATCGCCATCCAGGCCCTTGAGCAGTTTGTGCTCTACACCGGCGTACGCCCTACCGCCGAGCAGTTACGCCTGGCCACCGAGTACGCCCGCGGCTGACACGGCTGTCATTCCAGCCGCGACAGGCGCTCTTCAAGCGCAGCGATACGTGCCTCCAGCTCGTCCAGGCGGGTATCGTCGTGTTTTGAACCGTTGCGCTCGGGCGGCACGCCCCGGGCGCTCAAGATGGCGTCGATAGCCGCAGGATCGCCCAAGGCATGGCTGTAGCGATCCTCGCGCTGCCCCGCCTGGCGTGGCACATGTACCGCGAAGCCGCGGCTCGCAAGACGCTCCAACTGATGCAGGATCTGCTCGGCGTCCTCGAAATCGTGGAGGCGGGCACTGCGCGTCAGCAGCTCGCCAACGGTCTGCGGTCCGCGCAGGAACATCAGCCCCATCAGAATGACCTGGGCAGGCACCAGTTCGAGCGCCTTGTCCAGCCGGTGCTCCCAGCGATCGGCGCGGCTGCCCATCACCAGACGGGTCATCTGCCGACCTTCGAGTGCGCGCAGGCTTTGCCCGATCTGTCCTTGGGTGTACTGGGTCACCGGTTCGCGACTGGTTTTCTGATTGCACGCCAGCACCAGCGCATTGAGCGTCAATGGGTAGGTTTCAGGATTGCTGGCCTGTTTCTCGATCAGTGCGCCCAGTACGCGAATCTCCACGGCATCGAGTCGTACGGGTTCGGAAGCGGTTGTTTCAACATCGGTCATGGCATAAACCCCAGGCAATCGGTAACGGCCAGTATGCTATAAAAACCGCCCAGACGGCTGCCTGCCGCCGCCTGTGGCGCGGTCGCGCCTGCGCCAGCGAGCAGGCCCTCGGCCCGCTGCCAAATTTAGGGTTGCTGCGCATGTAAACCGGCCTTAGACTGCCGCCCCTCTTGACCATGTGCCGTGTGGTGCTTGAAGAATTCTGCCTGCGTCGCTGACAGCGTCGCGGGCTTCCTGTTTTGCCCTAGCGCATTATTCGTTTGCAGAGAAATCAATGACAAAGGAAAAGTTGCTGGCCATGCCGGCTGATGACTACATGAACGCTGAGCAACTGGCCTACTTCACCGAGCTGTTGCAGGCCATGAAGATCGAGACCCAGCAGCGCATCGAGCAAAGCCGTGTAGCCATTGAAAGCCTGGACACGCCCGCCGATCCTGCCGACGCTGCCTCTGTGGAAGAGGAGCGTCACTGGCTGGTCAATGTCATCGAGCGCGACCAGCGCCTGCTGCCGCAATTGGAAATGGCCCTGGGCCGCATCAATGACGACAGCTTCGGCTGGTGTGACGACAGTGGCGAGCCGATCGGCCTGAAGCGCCTGTTGATCAGCCCTACCACCAAGTACTGCATCGAGGCGCAAGAGCGCCACGAGCAGATCGACAAGCATCAACGTCAAGCGTGATCAATAGACCGCAGGCGTTTCTTACGCCTGCGGATGCAAGGCCACGTTGAGTTCATCGACGATGGGTGCCCACTCCGCATCGCTGTGCAGCTCCTCTTTCAGAAAGCTGCGCTGCTGATCAGTCCAGAAGGGCGCATCGATCAGCTTGGTGTCTTGGTCGAGCTGATGCTCGGCAATGAACTTCTGAATGTCAGCTTCTTCGCTGTCCAGACCCAGTTGATCGAAAAGGCCAGTAAGGCTTGGGTTCGGCAGATCCATGTTGACTCCTCTGCGGCCGTTTCCAGCCATGATTGAAAGGTTACCCTGTATCTGAGGCGACGGCCTCGCCAGAGTTCGCTCGCAGTACCGTGTTTGTTTGCAATGGACGGCACAGGGCATCGAGCTTTGCCCCGATCCTGTTTTGAACGTGTCCACCCAACAAACTTCTTGACCGCGCCGGGGTTCGATTCGGTACTATTCGCGCCAGATCACCGTCATGCGCTTCGCTGCCCTGCACGTGTTGGTCGCCAGCTTCCCCATGAGGCCGTGGCGCCGCTCTGCCATACACGTCCAGGCTTGCCTTTTTCCTTCGCGGTCTTCGGCAATTTTCCCTGCAGCAGGTCGACGCTGCGCATCCCGGATCAAGGTTCGATCCTTTAGTCTTTCGTTAGCAGGTCGGTGGCAATCATTGCACGTGCTGCCGACCGTTCGGCGCTCCCCGCGTCTTCAGGTTATTACCACGCGAACAGCGTCCGGTAGTCTGTGTTTCGATTTGAGGATTCTTCATTGGCAGTAACTAATCTGGATATGCACGCACTGTTCGTGCTCGGCGATTTGCGTGCGAAGTTGGTCAAACTCTTTCAGTCGCGTTTCGTCTATGTCACCGAGCAAAGCGCGGAAGGCATCTACATGGCCGAACTCGATACCGAGTCCGCTCTGGTGGTCGACGACAAACCTCGACTGGAACTCAAAGTAGGCGATCACTTCCGCGCTGCGGTTTTGCCGAGCCGCGAAGGTGGCAAGTTCGAACTCAAGTTTCGCGATATCAAACTCACTGTCTACGGATTGGGCGAGTATGCGTTCGTCAGCATGGCGCAGGGCGAAGGCATCGTGTTCAAGGAAGGTCAGACCGTGATGCTGGTCTTCGCTGCCCACGAGCGCATCGAGGAAAATCTGGGCAAGACCTTGAAAGCGGCGACCGCCAAGGCAGCCAAATGGCGCAAGGGCGAACTGACCTTCAAACCCAGCGAATAATGCTTCGGGGAACCTGCGCTACAGTAAGGTGACTTACCCAAGTCATCGACTGTTACCGAGGAACCCCGCATGAAAGGATTACGTGCCTGGCTTGTCGCCTGTGGCGCCGGCCTCTGGCTATCGACCGCAACACTTCCGGCCCACGCGCAAACCACGCCCATCCAGTTCGCCGACCTGAACTGGGAGAGTGGCAGCCTCATTACCGAACTGTTGCGCTATATCGTCGAGAAGGGCTACGGCCTGCCCACCGATACCCAGCCTGGCACGACCATCACGCTGGAAACGGCGTTGGCCAAGAACGACATCCAGGTCATTGCCGAAGAGTGGGCCGGCCGCAGTCCGGTCTGGGTCAAGGCCGAAGCCGAGGGCAAGGTGATCGGCTTGGGTGACACCGTCAAAGGCGCCACCGAAGGCTGGTTCGTGCCTGAATACGTGATCAAGGGTGACGCCGCCAAAGGTATCAAGCCGCTGGCGCCGGATCTGCGCAGCGTCGCCGACTTACCGCGCTACAAGGATGTTTTCAAGGATCCGGAAAGCCCAGACAAAGGCCGCTTCCTCAACAGCCCCATTGGCTGGACATCCGAGGTCGTCAACGCGCAAAAACTCAAGGCCTACAAGCTGACCGACGACTACGTCAATTTCCGTTCGGGCTCCGGCGCCGCACTGGACGCCGAGATCGCCTCGTCCATCCGTCGCGGCAAGCCCGTGCTCTTCTACTACTGGTCACCGACTCCCCTGTTGGGCCGCTACAAGTTGATCCAGCTTGAAGAGCCACCGTTCGATGCCAAGGCCTGGGCCACCCTGACCGATGCTGACAATCCCGCGCCGCTGCCCACCCGTTCACTGCCATCAAAGCTGTCGATCGGAGTGTCCAAGGCATTCCAGCAGGAGTATCCGCAACTGGTCGAGTTCTTCGCCAAGGTCGACCTTCCGATCGATCAACTGAACAAGGCCCTGGCCAACATGAGCGAAAACCGTACTTCGCCTCGCCAGGCTGGCGAGGCGTTTCTGAAGGACCATCCTGAAGTGTGGAAGACCTGGCTGCCTGAAGACGTAGCCAGCAAAGTGAACGCCAGTCTGAAATGAGTCAGTGACCGCTGTCGCTGCGGTGGCTGCTGACCTCGGCAGGCACCGCTTCTCCAGCCGTGCGTTTGCGAAACAGCGCTGCCCGGGCCAACAGCAGCGTGGTCACCGGCACGGTGATCGATAGCAGGATGGGAATGAGCCAGGCATGCACCACCGGCCCATGCTTGAGCCAGGAGAAATACAGGATCGACGCGAGCGCTACGCACCAGGCGCCCAGCGTGGACGCAAGCGCTGGCGGGTGCATGCGCTGGAAGTAATCCTTGAAGCGCAGCAACCCCAAGGCGCCCGTGAACGCGAACAGACTGCTGGCGAGCAGCAATATGGCCGTGGCCACCTCTACCCAGAAGGGTAAAACCTGGAGTGAATTCATTCGATCACTTCTCCACGCAGCAGGAACTTGGCCAGCGCGAACGAGCCGACGAAGCCGAACAGGGCAATCAGCAGGGCCGCTTCGAAATAGGTGTCACTGGCATAACGTATGCCCAGCACCAGCATGACCAGCATTGCCAGAATGTACAGGTAGTCCAGAGCCAATACCCGGTCCTGGGCCGACGGTCCTCTGAACAGTCTGATCAGCGTCAGCAACATCGCCAGCGCAAATATGAACAAGCTCGCGACGATGGCATTGGACAGCAATGCGCTCATTGAAAGATCTCCATCAGCGGGCGTTCGTAGGTGTCCTTGAATTCCTCGATGAATTGCGCCTCGTCATCCAGATCCAGAACATGCATCAGCAAAACGCTGCGATCCAGCGCCAACTCGGACCATACGGTGCCAGGAATGACGGTGGCAACTGCCGCCAAGGCAGCCAGCCCGTTGGCATTGTGCAACTGCAACGGAATCTCCACGAACGCCGAACGTGGCGGGCGAGCGTCCATGCTCCACACCTGCCAGAACACCTGCAGGTTCGACACCAGTACACCGCCGCCTACGCGCAGCAGCAACCGCAGTATCACCATGGGCCGACGGATACGCACGGCTTGAGGTCGTAGCGGCGACATCAACAGCGGCGCCAGCCACCCCAGCAGCACGGCGAACAAGAGGTTGCCGGCACTCATTGAAACATTGAGCAGCAACCACAGTATGGCAAGGGCGATCAACAGCAACGGAGCAGGAAACAGGCGACTCATGGTTCACCCTCAAGGCTTGTTGTAGTCGGACCGGGTACCGGCTGGGCGCCCAGCACGGTCATCACGTATTGCTTGGGATCATCGAGCATGGCCGCCGTATCGGCCGTGTACCGCAGTAACGGTTCTGCGCGCATCGCCAACAACACACACAATCCCAGCAGGACCATGATCGGTACACACTCGTTGAGCCGCAGCAACGGTGAAGGCCGCTCGTGCGGCGTCCAGAAGCGCTGCATGCCCACACGCGCCAGAGCGATCAGCGACGCCAGTCCGGAAAGGACCAGCAACGCCAGATAGACCCATGCGCTCGCACTCGGGGTTTGCTCGGTGGCCACCCCGAGACCCTGTGGATTGAACAACGCGGCGATCAGATTCAGTTTGCCGATGAACCCGGACAACGGCGGCATGCCGATGATCAGCAGTGCGCAGGCAATGAAGCTCAAGCCCAGGAAGGCCATGGTCCAGGGAATCACCTGGCCTACCACGGCCTTCTGTTCGTCATCCAGGTTGATACCCTTGGGCGGATGCAATGCCTCGACTGCAGCTGGCAGAGGGTCGGCATCGTACTCCAGGGGAATCTCGTTGGCAGACCGCGAACGCTCGATCAATTCGGCGAGCAGGAACAGCGCACTGAGTGCCAAGGTCGAGCTGACCAGATAGAACAGCGCGGCAGCGATCAACCCGCTCTGCCCGAAACCGATCGCCGCCAGCAGGATGCCGGCTGAAATCAGGATGCTCAGGCTCGCCATGCGCTCCAGTCGCTGCGCCGCAAGAATGCAGACGGCCGCCACGGCGATGGTCGCCAGGCCCCCGTAGATCAGCCACTGACCGCCGAAATGCGCCGAGGCACCGGCCTGTCCGGAAAACATCAGGGTCCACAGCCGCAGCAGGGTATAGAAGCCCACCTTGGTCATGATCGCGAACAGCGCCGCAACCGGGGCGCTGGCGGACGAGTACGCTGGCACCAGCCAGAAATTCAACGGCCACATGCCCGCCTTGGCCAGGAAGGCTGTCGCGAGAATGGCAGCACCGGCATGCAGCAGGCCGCGATCCGCTTCGGGCACCAACGGGATCTTCAGGGCCAGGTCAGCCATGTTCAGGGTTCCCGTGACTCCGTAGATCATGGCCGCACCGATCAGGAACAACGACGAGGCCAGCAGGTTGATCGCGATGTAATGCAGCCCGGCCGATACCCGGGCCTTGCCCGAACCATGCAGCATCAGGCCATAGGAAGCGGCCAGGAGCACCTCGAAGAACACGAACAGGTTGAACAGATCGGCGGTCAGGAAGGCACCGTAGAGGCCCATCAACTGAATCTGGAACAAGGCGTGGAAGCTCGCGCCGGCCCGATCCCAGCGGGCCATGGCGAACAGCAGGGCGCAGACGCCGACGATGCCCGTCAGCACCAGCATCAACGCTGACAGCCTGTCCACCACCAGCACGATACCGAATGGCACCTGCCAGTTGCCGGGCAAGTACACGCCAATCGAACCGGCCTGGCCTTGATCCTGGACCCACCACATCAGGTAACAGGCAATCGCCAGTCCCAGGAGGCTGGAGATGATGTTGATCTGTGCTTTCAGCGAACGGTGTTTCTCTCCGAGCAGCATCATCAATGCCGCCGTGAACAGCGGCAGAATGATGGGCGCAGCGATCAGATGGGGCATCCAGCTCATTCCTTGGGCTCCCTGCCGTCTACGTGGTCAGTGCCGGTCAGGCCGCGCGAAGCCAACAGAACCACCAGAAACAGCGCAGTCATCGCAAAGCTGATGACGATGGCAGTCAGTACCAGTGCCTGGGGCAGGGGGTCTGTGTAATTGAGCAGGTCCTGCGGCACACCTTCCTTGATGATCGGCTCCTTGCCGATGAACAGGCTGCCCATGCTGAAGATGAACAGGTTGACCCCGTAAGACAGCAGGCAGAGGCCCATGACCACCTGGAACGTTCGTGGACGCAAGATCAGCCAAACGCCCGATGCAGCCAGTACGCCGATGGCAATCGCTATCACTTCTTCCATCAGACGGCTCCTTTTGGGGCAATGCCTTTGGGCAGGCTCGAGGGGCGGTGAGCACGCACCGACTGGTGACCCAGCGCGGTGAGCATCAGCAGAGTGGATCCCACCACGACGGTGAACACACCGATGTCGAAGAACAGGGCGCTGGCGACATGAAAGTCACCCAGGACCGGCAAATGAACATGCGCAGTGTGTGTGGTGAGGAATGGATAACCCAAGGCAATGGCGCCGATCCCGGTGACAGTGGCACAAAGCAGTCCGGTACCCATCCAGCGCAGCGGTCGCAGGCGCATCTGCGCCTCCACCCACTGGGTACCCGCCACCATGTATTGCAGGATGAACGCTACCGACAGCACCAGGCCGGCAACGAATCCACCGCCAGGCTGGTTGTGCCCGCGCATGAACAGATACATCGACACCACCACTGCCACTGGCAGCAACAGACGAACCAGAACGGCCGGAACCATCATGAAGCCCAGCGCAGTGTCGTCCGCGCCGCGCGGGTTGATGAGATCGGTGACCACGTCGGGTGCCAGCGATCGTTGCTGCGCCGGCAGCTGCATGCTTTCCTTGGGTGGGCGGAAGCGCCGCAGCAGGGCAAACACGGTCAGGGCCACGGCGGCAAGCACGGTAATCTCGCCCAGGGTATCGAAGCCGCGGAAGTCCACCAGCATGACGTTGACCACGTTGGTCCCGCCGCCTTGGGGCAGGGCACGGCTCAGGTAGAACTCGGAAATGAAGTTGGGCGTGGCGCGGGTGAGCATCGAATAGGACAACAGCGCCATGCCGCCGCCGACCACCACTGCCAGCACCAGATCGCGCAGACGGCGCAATTTGGCACGGTCCAGCGTCGCCCTGGAAGGTGCGACATCCTCGATCCGCCGAGGCAACCAACGCAGCCCGAGCAATATCAACACCGTGGTCACCACCTCGACCACCAACTGAGTCAGCGCCAGATCCGGTGCGGAAAACCAGACGAAGGTGACGCAGGTCATCAATCCGCACACGCTGACCATGGTCAGGGCTGCCAGCCGGTGGTACTTAGCCTGCCAGGCAGCGCCCAATGCGCAGGCAATGGCGATCAACCAGAGAATCACGAAGACACCTGATCCCGGGATCTTCGGTCGATCCCCCCAGCTTAGTCCGCTATGGAGCATCGGCGCGAGGCCCGCGAGCACCGCAACCAGCACCAGCATGAACAGTTGGGCCTGCAGGCGTCTGGTGGTAAGCAGTCGCTCCACCCTGCGCGCCAGCCGCATCATGACCACCTGCGAGCGCTCGAACAGCCGCTTGCCGTTGAAGCGCTCGATCACCGGTGGATAGCGCAGCCGACCGTGACGGAACTGATTGCGCAGCAATACATATAGAAGCACCCCGGCGCCCATCGCAATCAGGCTCATGACCATGGGGGCATTCCAGCCATGCCATATGGCCAGGCTGTACTCCGGAAGATCGCCACCTACAACAGGTATCGCCGCGGCCGCCAGGAACGGCGCCACCGACTGTGCCGGAAAGATGCCGACCACCAGGCAGGTCAGCACCAGCAGTTCCACGGGCGCACGCATCCAGCGCGGCGGCTCGTGGGGGATGTGGGGCAGGTCGGTGGCTTTGGGCCCCAGGAACACGTCAACCGTGAAGCGCAGTGAATAGGCGACGCTGAAGATACCGGCCAGCGTCGCGACTACCGGCAGGGCGATCTCGACCCAGGCGGTGGAGCTGATGAAAACCGTTTCGGCGAAGAACATTTCCTTGGACAGGAAGCCGTTCATCAGTGGCACCCCTGCCATGGCCGCGCTGGCAACCATGGCCAGCGTCGCCGTATAGGGAATGAGGCGGAACAGTCCACTCAGGCGGCGTATGTCGCGTGTTCCACTTTCGTGGTCGATAATGCCGGCGGCCATGAACAGCGACGCCTTGAACGTCGCGTGATTGAGAATGTGGAACACCGCAGCCACCGCTGCCAGCGGGCTGTTGAGCCCCAACAGCAGCGTGATCAGGCCCAGGTGGCTGATGGTCGAGTAGGCCAGCAGGCCTTTGAGATCGTTCTGGAACATCGCCGCGTATGCGCCAAGCATGAGCGTGCAAGCCCCTGCGCCGCTGACGATCCAGAACCATTGTTCGCTGCCCGACAGGGAAGGCCATAGCCGGGCCAGCAGGAATACCCCGGCCTTGACCATCGTCGCCGAGTGCAGATACGCCGAAACCGGCGTCGGCGCCGCCATGGCGTGCGGCAACCAGAAATGAAACGGAAACTGGGCGCTCTTGGTCAGTGCGCCGAGCAGGACCAGGGTCAGCATGACCGGATACAGGCCATGCGCCCGAATGGCGTCACCGGCAACCAGCACCTTGTCCAGGTCGTAGCTGCCCACGATATGGCCCAGCAGCAACACGCCAGCCAGCAGGCACAGCCCACCGGCGCCGGTCACCATGAGCGCCATGTAGGCACCACGGCGAGCATCGGCGCGATGATGCCAGTAGCCGATGAGAAGGAAAGAGAAGAGGCTGGTCAGTTCCCAGAAAAACACCATCTGGATCAAATTGCCCGAGATCACCAGGCCCAGCATGGCACCCATGAACGCTAGGAAAAACGCGAAGAAGCGAGGTACGGGATCCTGCGGCGACATGTAGTAGCGCGCATAGAGCGCGACCAGCGCCCCGATGCCCAGCACCAGCAGGGAAAACAGCCACGCGAAGCCGTCCAGGCGCAGCACCAGGTTGAGGCCGAGGCTGGGCAGCCAGAGGAATTCCTCGCGTATCACGCCACCGTTGGCAATTTGCGGATACAGCATGGCTACCTGTACCGTGCCGACCAAGGCAACCAGTCCGGCCAGAAGCGATTCTGCGTTGCGTGCGTTGTGCGGCAAAATAGCCGCTACGCAGCTGCCTACGAAGGGCAGAAGCAATAGTACTATCAAGGACATAGGCTTCTAATCTGCAGGAATATTGAAAGGGATCATACGGTGTCACTGGGTGATCACCAACCCGCAAGCTGTGCCAGAATCGTACAGGTGCGCCATAACGACTTGTTTTTTTATGACAATTTTTTACCATCGATAGCTCCGCCGCGATTGTATCGATCAGCAGGACTATCCCAGCGAGCACAGATCCCCTTGGTCAAAGACCCCACTTCCAGAGCCTCGGTTCTCCAGCACGTCAGTCATAACGTGCGCCGCCTGCGCCAGGCCGCCGGGCTTTCGCAGAGCGCCCTGGCAGAGTGCTCCGGGGTCAGCCGCCGGATGCTGGTGGCAATAGAAGCCGGTGACAACAACGTCAGCCTGACGACCCTGGACCGGATTGCCGAAGCGCTCGATGTCGCTTTCAGCGATCTCATCCAGCCCGGCGAGAATCGCGATCCCAGTCGCATCAACGAGCTGGCCTGGGTCGGTACGCTGCCAGGCAGCAAGGCCGTGCTGTTGGCCAGCACAGTGGCCAGCAAGGAAGTCGAACTGTGGGAATGGCTGCTGCAGCCCGGCGAAGCCTACGCATCGGAGCCCGATGCCGAAGGCTGGAGCGAACAGATCTACGTCTGTGAAGGACGACTGACCATCCTGCTGGACGGCCGCTCCCATGAGCTGGCAGCCGGCGAGTTCTTCGTCTATCCCAGCAATCAGCCCTATGCCTATCGCAACGACAGCGAAACATTGGTGCGCTTCGTGCGCAACGTCGTTATCTAGGGTAGCTGCCGACAGCGGCCTGCACCCGCCTGGCGTCCCCACGCACCTCCCTGCCAAGGTTGCCCCGCGCTCCCGCATTCGCCATGATCGGTCCACAAAAGCAACCCACACGATTCAGCATCCGAACCGGAGCCCGAATGAGCCTGACACCTTCTGCCCACTTCCCCATTTCCGAGCGTCTGCGCCAGACGCGCGCGATCATGCAGCGCGAAGGCATCGACGCTTTGCTGGTGCCTTCGGCGGACCCGCATCTGTCCGAATACCTGCCTGAACACTGGCAGGCACGCCAGTGGTTGTCCGGTTTTCATGGATCGGTTGGTACCTTGATCGTGACCGCCGATTTCGCCGGACTCTGGGCCGACAGCCGCTACTGGGAACAAGCTCAGGTCGAACTCGCCGGAAGCGGCATCGAACTGGTCAAACTGATGGCGGGGCAGCCGGGTCCTCTGGATTGGCTGGGATTGCACATGTCCACTGGCGCTAAGGTCGCGGTCGACGGCGCAGTCATGGCAGTGGCTGCCGCCCGCCAGTTGCGCGAAAAACTGCAACACACGGGGGCGTCGCTGCGTACCGACATCGACCTCTTTGCAAAGGTCTGGCTCGATCGTCCCGCTTTGCCGGAGCAAGCTGTCTATGCGCATTTGCCGCCGTACGCCGCTCGCGAGCGCGCTGAAAAGCTGAAAGCGCTGCGCGACCAGATTCGATCCCACGGCGCTCAGTGGCATTTGCTGGCAACCCTCGACGATATCGCCTGGCTGTTCGATCTGCGCGGTTCGGACGTCCCCTACAATCCGGTCTTCGTCGCCTTCGCGTTGATCGGCGAGGGCACGGCAACCTTGTTCACAGCACTGTCCCGAGTCGATCCCACACTGCGCGATGACTTGTCTCAGGAAGGCGTGGACGTCCGGGATTACACCGAGATCGGCGCTGCCTTGGCTGCGATACCGGGGGGTGAAAAGCTCCTGATCGATCCTGCCCGCGTCACCGTGGGCATCATCGAAAACCTCGACACCGGTGTCAGCCTGATAGAAGCGCTGAACCCGACGACCCTGAGCAAATCACGCAAGACCGCAAAAGAGGCAGAGCACATTCGCCAGGCCATGGAGCAGGACGGCGCGGCGTTGTGCGAGTTCTTCGCGTGGCTGGAGGGTGCCTGGGCAGGCGAGCGCATAACCGAATTGACCATCGACGAGCAGCTCACGGCCGCACGCGCACGT